>CAINXC010000553.1 GCA_903854655.1 uncultured Verrucomicrobiota bacterium
AGCTGGACCAGGGGCCGATCATCCACCAGGACGTCATCCGCGTCTCGCACAAGGACGAGGTCACGGACTTGGTGCGCCTGGGCAAGGACCTTGAAAAAATCGTGCTGTCCAAGGCGCTCTGGCTGCATGCCAACCACAAAGTTCTGGTTTACGCCAACAAGACCGTGGTGTTTGAATGATCCGCCCCCCTATTTCTGACTCTGCACTCCCGCCCATGACTCCCATTCCTCCCTCCCAGCTTATAGAGGCCCTGAACTGGCGCTATGCCACCAAGGTCTTTAATCGTGGCAAAATCATCCCTGCCGAAACCTGGGCCGCCCTGGAACAGACACTTGTGCTCACCCCCTCCTCCTACGGTCTGCAGCCGTGGAAGTTCATTGTGATCCAGGACAAGGTCCTGCGCGAAAAGCTGGTGCCTTTTTCTTGGAAGCAGCGCCAGGTGGCCGACTGCTCGCACCTGGTGGTGATGACGGTCAAAAAGGAAATGACCGAGGCGCACGTGGACACGTTCATCAACCGCATCGCCGAAGTGCGCGGTGGCACGGCTGACGCGCTCATGGGTTACCGCAACATGATGATGGGCGATGTAGTCAAGGGCCCGCGCGGCCAGCAGGCCGCCCAGTGGGCAAAGCACCAGGCTTACATCGCCCTCGGCAGCCTCATGACCGCCGCAGCCCTGCTGGGCATTGACTCCTGCCCCATGGAAGGCTTCGTGCCGGAGGAGTACGACCGGATCCTCGACCTCGCCAAGGACGGACTTACGACCGCAGTGCTTCTGCCGCTTGGCTACCGCTCCGAAATTGACCCCTACGCCTCCCTGCCAAAGGTGCGGTTTGAAGCGCAGCAGGTGATCGAGCATCGGTAAACTTTTTTGACATGGATTCCCTCTACGACGTCGCAGTCATTGGCGGTGGCCCCTCAGGCAGCACGGCCGCAACCTTCCTTGCTCGCAAAGGATACAAGGTCGTCGTCCTGGAAAGGGACAAGTTCCCGCGCTTTCACATTGGCGAATCGCTGCTGCCGCACAGCACCGACGCCTTCGAACGGCTTGGTGTAAAGGCAAAAATGGACGCGATGTTTCTGCCCAAATACGGGGCCGAAATCTCCACGGTCTGCGGCACGAATGTGGCGAAGATCTTGTTCAAGAACGGCCTCGTGGCAGGTGCGTCCCAGGCCTATCAGGTGACCCGTTCTGATTTCGACAAGCTGCTGCTCGACAACGCCGCCGCCAACGGCGCGGAGGTGCGCGAACAGACCCCGGTGGAGCATCTTGAGTTCCTGCCCGACGAAGTGCGGGTCACCGTAAAACCCGGCGGCTCCGCCGAAACCCTGCGCGCCCGTTATCTGCTTGATTGCAGCGGTCGCGGCTCCGTGGTGGGCCAGTATTTCAAGTTCAAGCGCACCTACGACAACCTCAAGAAGTTCTCCGTCTTCGCCCATTACGAGAACGTGGCCCGCGACGAAGGCGTTGAAGGCTCGTTCATCCGTGTCATCACCGGCAAGGACCGCTGGTTCTGGATGATCCCGCTCACGCCGACGAAAATGAGCATCGGCTTCGTCATGGACATCACCACCTTCAAGGCCCTGAAGCAGGGCCCTGAAGAGGCGCTGGACCAGGCCTTGCGCGAGCAGCCGCTGATCTGGAGCCGCATGACCGGCTCGACGCGGGTGACCGAAGTGCATTCCGCCAGCGACTATTCCTACCGCAACACCACCCTCGTGGGCGGGCGCTGGGTGCTCGCCGGTGATGCCGCAGGCTTCATTGACCCGGTCTTCAGCACCGGGGTCTTCCTGGGTGTCCGTTCCGGCGAGGAGGCGGCCGACGCACTTGACCAAGCTCTCCAGAACCCCGCCCGCCGTGCTGGCGCCTTCAAGCAGTATGAACGGGGTGTGAACCGAGTCATGGATTTGTACCTGCGCTTCGTGAGCAACTGGTACAAACCGCAGTTTGCCGCGATCATCACCAATCCCACGGATCGTTTCCAGCTCGTCGCGACCGTAACCACAGTTCTCGCCGG
>CAINXC010000554.1 GCA_903854655.1 uncultured Verrucomicrobiota bacterium
AGGCTGTCGAACTCGTTTTGTGTGAGCACGTTGCCCGTGGGATTCGTGGGGCACGAGACCGCGATGCCTGCAATGTCCGGGGTGATTTTGATGCGGTCAAAATCGACGCGGTACTTGAACTCGTGCGGTCCGGTTTCTTCGATCAGCGCGGGCACGCCCTTGAGCATGCCTGGGCTCAGGCCTTGATTGGCGTAGCCGATGTACTCCGGCACCAGCGGAAACAAGATGCGCTTTGGCCCGGAAGGGGAGTCGCCCGCCAGCAGATTGAACAGCAGGAAGCAGGCGTTCTGGCTGCTCGGCAGCACGGCGATGTTTTCATGAGTCACCTCCCAGCCCCACTCGCGCTTCAGGAAGGCCGCGAAAGCCTCGCGGAAATGCGGGTTGCCGCCGGGGGGATCGTAATTCAGCAGCGTCCGGTCCAGCGCCGCGCCATCTTCCAGCATCGCGCGCATTTGGTTGCGCCACAGCTCCTGCACCTGCGGAATGGCCGCTGGCTGGCCGCCGCCCAGCATGCGCATGTTGGGATGGGTGGTGAGCGCCTCGCCCAGATCATCCATCAGCTCTTGAATGCCGCTGGGACCGGAGAGCAGGTGGCCGATGGCTGAAGGCGGACGCATCGCCTATGGAGGATGCGACTGCCTGCAAATGCAAGCGGTGAGCAACCTGCTCCTGAATGAGGCGGGCGGATTATGTCCCATCCCTTCACGAAGCGGAGGCACGTATCATGAAATGTATGATGAAACCCACCCTCCTCAGTTCTCCCTCCCGCTCTGGCTGCGGCGTCCCCATCCGCATACTGGAGCGGCTGCTGCCCCTCATCGTGCTGGGTGGATTGAGCGGCTGCGCCACCACCAAAACACCCGCCCCCTCACCCCTGGCGGCACAGTCGGAGGCGCGTGATCACACGGTTCAATTGCAGGTGTTTCTGGATGCCCATCACTTTGGCCCGGGCGTGGTGGATGGCCGTCCTGGCGAATTCACGTCCAAGGCGCTGGCCCTCTACGTTCAGTCCAAGGGGCTGCCGCCAGACTTCGAGCCTGACCTGGGCGGGATCGAGCCTTACACAACGTACACCGTCCGTCCAGAGGACTTGAGCGTGCTGGGTTCCATGGCGGAAACGCCCGCAGAACTGGCCAAGCAGGCGCGCCAGCCCTACACCAGCCTGAAGGAACTGCTGGGCGAGCGCTTCCACACCACCCAGGCGTTTCTCGTGCAGTTGAACGCGGGCGTGGTCCTCGACACATTGCCGGCAGGCGCGGTGGTGAAAGTGCCGAATGTGGAGCGCCCCTTCCACTCCGATGCCTTCCCTTCCAGCTATCCGAAACACCCCGTCAAAGCCGGTGAGACCCGCCGGGTGACTGTGGACCTTCAGGCTCGCATGCTGCGGGTGCTCGACGGTGAGCAGATTGTGGCGGCCTTTCCCATCACGCCCGGGTCCTCCGATCATCCTGCTCCGCCGGGCGAGTGGAAGGTCGTTGGCGCCGTGCCCTGGCCCTGGTACCGCTATGATGAAGGCGTGCTGGACCATGGTGAGCGCACCGCGACCTTCTTCAACCTCCCGCCCGGGCCCAACAATTCTGTGGGCATTTTGTGGACCGGCTTGAACCATCCGGGCGTGGGCATTCACGGCACTCCGAATCCTGAAACCATTGGCCGTGCCGGCAGCCATGGCTGCATCCGTCTCGCGAACTGGGATGCCGCCATATTTTACACCCTGGTGCAAAAGGGCATGGGGGTGACCATCCTGTAGGTTCTCCAATCCGCAGGGGGGGTGCCCTATGCCTCCGAGCCCGTCCAAGCCCGAAGATCAAAGTCCGGCGCCGTTTTCACCACTTCCCAGCGCGCATCTGAGTTCAGTCGGAACGAGCCCACCCAGCGCTGGTGCCACTCCTCGGGCGCGATCATGCTCAGGGTATGCACGCCGTTCACCTCGTAGAGATGGTAACGCTCGCCAATCACCGGCTCAAAGCGGTAGTGCGCCTCGTAAACCAGCTTGTTCCAGTTGAAGCTGTCGATCACCGCCAGGTAGCGCTCGCGCAGCTCCACCAGTTCCTGCTGCAATTCGCGCTCCACCTTGCCTATGCCCCGTGATTTAAAGGAGGTCAGGTCCTGCGGCACGATCTTCGCGCCCAGCCGCGAGCTGGGATAAGCGAGGAAATTGGTTCGCGCCTCAGGGTTGGCGGCGTTCTCGGGCACAGGTAGATCGTGGGTCATGGGTGAAATAATTCAGATGCTGATGGTGCGCGAAAGGGCTGCCATCCACCTATCAACGTCGGTTCAGGGTGAGCTACGATTCGGAGGCGCCTTGGGGTGGCATGCGTATTGGCCGGCATCTTTCCGGGATCGCTTTGCTTGTCATTTTGTACAGCATTTTCTTGCGTGCCCCTGCTCTATCGGCTTGCATTGAAGGCAATGCTCGGCACCGACGACTCCTCGTCCAAAGCTGCGAAGGGACTGCTGGCACCCGCGAAGTGGCCCACGCTGGGCTTCACGGACGCAGCCATCTGGGGCGAGTGCCAGGGCAGCGGCTCGAAACCCTATCAGGTGACCATTGAGGTGGCGGGGCCCACCTTCAAGTGCTCCTGTCCCAGCCGGAAATTCCCGTGCAAGCACGGGCTCGCGTTGTTCCTGCTGAGGGTGCAAAAGGAGGGTGCATTCACCGGGAAAGAGGTGCCAGCCTGGGTGAATGAGTGGCTGACCTCGCGCAAGGAAAGGGTGGAGAAGCAGGCCGAGAAGAAAGCGACGGAGGCCGAGGGCAAACCAGACACGTCTGCTGATCCGGCGGCGACTGCGAAGCGCGAAGCGAAGCGGTTGGAACGAATGGCGGCCGGCGCGAGCGACCTCGAGCGCTGGCTGGCGGACATGGTGCGGCATGGCATGGCGGATCTGCCTGCGAAACCCGCAGCTTTCTGGCGCGACGCGGCCGCCCGTGCGGTGGATGCGCAGGCCCCGGGGCTGGGCCATGGGATTCGACAGCTCGGAAGCTTGGTGTCTTCCGGCGAAGGCTGGCAGCAGCGGGCCTTGCTGCACATGGGCAGGCTGCACTTGCTAGCCGAGGCAATGCAGCGTCTGCCCGCCTTGCCCAATAGTCTTCAGCATGAGGTGCGGGCCAGTTCCGGCTGGCCTGCGGACAAGGAGGAAGTGCTGGCAGCGGGGGACAGGGTCGAGGACCTCTGGCTGGTGCAGGGCGTGAGCGATGAGGAGAACGAGAGACTCTGGGAACGGCGAGTGTGGCTGCGCGGTTTGCAGTCGCAACGGCAGGCGCTGCTACTGGATTTTTCGCACGGTCAGCGGCGCTATGAGCACGGCCTTGTGCCAGGCACGAAAGTGAAGGCGAGCCTGGCATTCTTTCCGGGGAGCTTCCCGCTGCGGGCCCTGCTGGTGAATGCACCACAGGTGGGGGAGGCCGAGTTTGCGGGCCCTGCCGTCACCACCTGGGGCGAGACGCTAGCACCCGTCGCACAGGCCTTCAGCGGCAATCCCTGGCTGCAACGGCACCCGGTGCTGCTTGATGAGGCGACTCCGCACTTGCGCGGCCAGCGCTGGTTTGCCTGTGATGCTGAATCACGGGCCGCGCCGCTGCGCGTGAGCGACGATGACGGCTGGCAGTTGCTCGCTCTCAGCGGCGGTCATCCCCTGCGAATCTTTGGCGAGTGGCTCGGTGATGCCTGGCGCCCCCTGAGCGCCTGGCAGGCGGATGACTCAAACCCTTGCTGGACGGAGGCGGTGGTCCCGTCATGAACGCGCTCACCTCCCTTGCCACCTCTGCTCTCCTGGGCACCGAACATCGGCCGCCTGAGTGGCCCGCGCTGGACGGGCCCTTGGGAGAGATGCTGGCGAACCTGCCTCGTGATCGAACGGAGAAGGCGCTGCTGCAAACGGCCGGTGTGCTGGGCACCTGCCATCTGGCGGGCTGGATTCCGCCTGTCATGGAGGCCGCCGTTCAACCGGCGGCTGGCGAAGGCGCGTTGCGGCATCAGCTTGCGGCTGAACACCAGCAAACCCTTTCAAGCATTCTTGCCGATGGTCCGCTCCGCCTTCAGGCCGAGGCTTTCCAAAGGCTGGCGGCGGCAGGGTGCGGGCTTCCCTATCGACTGTTGCCCAAAGCACTGGACGGGGGCAAACGGAGCACCGCGTTGCGGCCGTTTCTGCTGCCCGTGATCGGATCTCGCGGCGCTTGGCTGGCCGCCCAGAATGATGCCTGGAGCTATGCTGCGGGTGGAACGATCGACGCCTCGAATGATGAAACCTGGGAGCATGGGAGCCTCGATCAACGCAAGCTATTCCTGGCAGCCCTCCGTTCCCATGATCCAGCCAAGGCCCGCGAGCTTGTCGCCGCAGCGGTGGCAACCGAAAGCGCCCGCGAACGCACAGCTCTCATCGAATGCCTGACAACCGGACTCAGTGTTGCCGACCAGGATCTGCTTGAAGCCACGCTGGCGGACAAAAGCAAGGAAGCCCGCCAGGCCGCCGCGCAACTGTTGTCCTCCCTGCCGGAGTCTCGGTTCATGCAGAGGATGACGGCTCGTGTGCTGCCGTGCGTGACGATGGAGAAGAGGTTCCTGCGCGGCACGGTGGTCACGCTGGAGCCACCGGCCGCTTACCTTGCCGAATGGAAGAACGACCTTATTGAGGAGGCGAAGCCCAAAGGTATGGCCATGGGGGAACGGGCGTGGTGGCTGTTCCAAATCGTGCGCGCGGTGCCGCTGGAGTGGTGGGAATCGCACACCGCCATGAAGCCCGCTGAACTGATTGGCTGGGCTCAGAAGTCCGACTGGAAAGACGCGCTTCTTCAGGGCTGGGCCGCAGCGCAGGCCTTGCAAAAACGTGCGCCGTGGGCTGAGGCCTTCCTGTCCACGGAGATCCCCTCGGGCACCGCTTTGAACCCGCTCGACCTGTTGGAATCACTGCCCCTGCCACTGCGCGAGAAGCACTTCCTGCGGCTGTTTGACTCAGCGTCCGCCAAGCAAGGCGCTGCCAGCAGCGCCTTGCTAGACCGGTTCCTTGCCAGCATTCCCTTTGATGCTCCGCCGCTGAGCATTGAAACCGCGAAACATCTCACTCGCGTGTTAAAACATCGCGTTGGCGGCGGCGATGTCCGCTACGACTGGAAGCTGAAGGATTCGCTGGTTGAACTCGCCTGCGTGCTGCCGCGCGAATTGTTCAATGACTTCGCCGACGGCTGGGACCTTTCCAAGGACGAGCTAAAACCCTTTGCCGAAGCCATCGCGAGACTGGGCATCGTGCTCGATCAGCGTCGTCAGCTTCACACCTTGAAATCCTAACTCACGAATCTCCCTCACCATGTCCCAAGCCCTGCGCCAGCACGCCGAACAGCTCTTTGCCCACGAACTCGACGAACTCAAGAAGGCCGATACCCGGCAGAAGCCGACTAACTGGGCCATGTCGCCCTGGGCGGCATCGGTTTATCTGATGGGCGGGCGGCTGGACAATGGCTTTGAAGTCTCGCCCAAGTACATTGGCAACCGCCGGGTGATCGAGATTGCCGTGGCGACGCTGGCCACGGACCGCGCCCTCCTGTTGTATGGCGTCCCCGGAACGGCGAAGAGCTGGGTTTCGGAACATCTCGCGGCGGCGATTTCGGGCGATTCCACACGCTTGATCCAAGGCACTGCCGGCACCAGTGAAGAGCAGCTTCGCTATGGCTGGAATTACGCGCAGTTGCTTGCGAAAGGCCCGTCAAGGGAAGCGTTGGTTCCCAGCCCGCTGATGCGCGCCATGGAAGATGGCCGCATCGCACGGGTGGAGGAGCTGACGCGCATCCCGGCGGACGTGCAGGACACGCTCATCACGATCCTTTCCGAGAAGTCCCTGCCAATTCCCGAGCTGTCGAGCGAGGTGCAGGCGAACCGCGGCTTCAATGTCATCGCCACAGCGAACAACCGCGACAAGGGCGTGAACGAGCTGAGCAGCGCGCTCAAGCGCCGCTTCAACACCGTCATCCTTCCAGTGCCTGCCACCGAGGAAGAAGAGGTCGCCATCGTGACCAAGCGCGTTGCCGAAATGGGCAGGGCACTGGAACTCCCTGCCGAGCCGCCCGCCTTGAAGGAAGTGCGCCGCATCGTGCAAATCTTCCGCGAGCTGCGCGATGGCCAGACCGCCGATGGCAAGACCAAGCTCAAGATGCCCACCGGCACCATGAGCACGGCGGAAGCCATCAGCGTCCTGAACAGCGGCCTCGCGCTCGCCTCGCATTTCGGTGATGGAACCCTGCGCGCCGGCGACGTGGCCTCCAGCATCATTGGCGCCGTGATCAAGGACCCGGTGCAGGATGCCCTGGTATGGAGAGAGTACCTCGAAACCGTGGTGAAGGAACGCAGCGATTGGAAGGACCTGTATCGTGCATGTCGCGAGGCCGAGTAAACCATGACGCACCTCTTCGGCATCCGCCATCATGGCCCCGGCTGCGCGCGATCCTTGGTTCGTTCGCTGGAGGAGCTGTCGCCGGACTGTGTCTTGATTGAAGGGCCGCCGGAAGCAGAGGCGGTGCTGGCTTCGGCCATTCATGCGGAGATCGAGCCGCCGGTGGCGCTGCTGCTCTACTGTCCGGACGACACCAAGCTGGCCTCCTTCGATCCCTTTGCCGAGTTCTCGCCGGAATGGCAGGCGATTCGTTTTGGCCTGCATCGCCAGCTTCCCGTGCGGTTCATCGACCTGCCGCAGGCGCACGATCTCGCCTTGCGTCAGGAGCCCACGGCCGCGCCTCCGGCCACTCCAGTGGAAGTGGCGGACACTGCCGAAGCTCCAGCCGAAGACATCGCTCTTGATCCCCTCGACTGGATTGGCCGCGCGGCGGGCTATGGGGACGGCGAGACTTGGTGGAACCAGATGGTGGAGGAGCGGCGGGATGCCGACAGCGCCGGCCTCTTCGCAGCGATTCAGGAGGCCGTGACCACCGCGCGCGCCGAAGTTCCACGGCGTCTCACACAGGAGGCGGTTCACCGCGAAGCTCTGCGCGAGGCGCACATGCGCAAGTGCATTCGCCAGGCGGAAAAGGATGGGTTCCAAAACATCGCGGTGGTGTGCGGCGCCTGGCATGTGCCCGCGCTGGCCACCATGCCGACGGCCAAGGCTGACAATGACCTGCTCAAGGGGCTGCCCAGGGTGAAAGTCGCCGCCACCTGGGCTCCCTGGACCTATGACCGGCTCGCGGCGTCCAGCGGCTACGGAGCGGGGGTTGTGTCTCCGGGCTGGTATGAGTTTCTTTGGAAAAACCACGCACAGGATGCGGGGCAGCGGGCGATTGGCTGGATTTCGAAGGTCGCCCGCTTGGTGCGCAGCGAGGATATCGACTGTTCCTCGGCCCATGTGATTGAGGCCGCCCGTCTCAGTGACGCCCTGGCCGCCATGCGCGAGCGTCCCGCCCCTGGTTTGGAAGAATTGAACGAAGCCCTGCGCACCGTGGTGTTCATGGGGGATGCGGTCCCCCTGCAGCTCATCCACAAGCGGCTCATCGTCGGCGACCGCCTGGGCCGCGTGCCTGCCGATGTGCCCACCGTGCCGCTTCAGCAGGACCTGGAGCGCCAGCAGCGCAGCCTGCGTTTGAAGGCCGAGGCGCTTGCGAAGGACCTCGACGGTGCGGAAGCCTCCGGTGGATTCGACGATCCGGAAGCCGTGGCGGAGGGTCTCCGCGCAGCCTGCGATGCCATCGAC
>CAINXC010000555.1 GCA_903854655.1 uncultured Verrucomicrobiota bacterium
CCGGGCATCGGCATCGTGCATCAGGTGAACCTGGAGTACCTCGCCAAGGGCGTGCTGGAAAAGGACGGCACCTTCTACCCGGATTCGCTGGTGGGCACGGATTCGCACACCACCATGATCAACGGCCTGGGCGTCGTCGGCTGGGGCGTGGGCGGCATTGAGGCCGAAGCCGGGATGCTGGGCCAGCCGGTAACCTTCCTGGTCCCCGAAGTGGTGGGGGTGTACCTGAGCGGCGAACTCGCCCCGGGCGTGACCGCCACGGACATGGTGCTGCGCGTGACCGAGATGCTGCGCAAGACCAAGGTGGTGGGCAAATTTGTCGAGTTCTACGGCCCCGGCGCCCGCGCCCTCACCGTTCCCGACCGCGCCACCATCGCCAACATGGCCCCTGAGTACGGCGCGACGATGGGCTTCTTCGGCATCGACGAAGAAACCCTGGCCTACTTGCGCGGCACCGGCCGCAGCGAGGAGCTTTGCATGACGGTGGAGAACTACTACAAGGCCCAGGGCTTGTGGGGCATCCCCGAGGAGCGCGACGCGATTGACTTCACCCAGGTCGTGGACCTTGACCTCGCCACCGTGAAACCCGGTGTCGCCGGTCCCAAACGCCCGCAGGACCGCATCGACCTTGACGCCCTCAAAACGAAGTGGGAAGAGCTGCTCACCAAGCCCGCCCCCGATGGCTATGGCAAACCCCTCGTCATGGGTTCTTCCGAGCCTGTGGAAGGCCAGACCACCGCCCCCGAAGGCGAACCCTCGATTGCCGAAGAGTTCGGAGCCCAGGTGGGCGTTGAACCCGAAACCAGCGAAGAGCCCGGCTACCCGCTGTGGGAGGTGAAGGTCGATTCCAAGGATGGCATCACCGACACGATCACCCACGGCAGCGTGCTCATCGCCGCCATCACGAGCTGCACCAACACCTCGAACCCGAGCGTGATGCTGGCCGCCGGTCTGCTGGCAAAGAAGGCCAATGCGCGCGGCCTCACCATCAAGCCCAGCGTCAAGACCAGCCTCGGCCCAGGCAGCCGTGTGGTGACCGATTACCTCAACAAGACCGGCCTCCAGGCCGAGCTCGACAAGCTCGGCTTCCAGACGGTGGGCTACGGCTGCACCACCTGCATCGGCAACTCCGGCCCGCTCGACAAGGGCATCGAAGACGTGGTGAAGAGCGAAGACATTGTCGCCGCCTCCGTGCTCTCCGGGAACCGCAACTTCGAAGCCCGCGTGCATCAGAGCATCAAGGCCAACTTCCTCATGTCCCCTCCCCTGGTGGTGGCCTTCGCCATCGCTGGAACCGTGGACATTGATTTGACCAAGGACTCCCTGGGCCTGGGCAGCGACGGCCACCCGGTGTTCCTTGCCGACATCTGGCCCACCGGCCAGGAGATCGCCGACGCGATGAACGCCTCCCTCAAGCCGGACGTGTTCCAGCGCCTGTACACCGGCTTTGCCGACCAGAATCCGAAGTGGAACGAAGTCGAAGGCAGCACCGGCTACGTGTACGAATGGGACCGCGACAGCACCTACATCCAGGAGCCGCCGTTCTTTGAAGGCTTCAGCCTCACCCCCGGCGACATCCACGAGATCAAGGGCGCCCGCGCGCTCGGCATCTTTGGCGACAGCGTCACGACCGACCACATCAGCCCTGCCGGCAGCTTCAAGAAGACCTCGCCGGCCGGAAAGTACCTTCTCGAAAAGGGCGTCGCCGAATCCGACTTCAACAGCTACGGCAGCCGCCGTGGCAATGACCGGGTGATGACCCGCGGCACCTTCGCCAACGTGCGCATCAAGAACCTCATGGTCCCCGGCACCGAGGGCGGCGTGACGCAGGTCGGCGGTGCCACCCAGGCCATCTACGATGCCGCCGAGGGCTACAAAGCCACCAGCACCCCCCTCATCGTCATCGGCGGTGAGGACTACGGCATGGGCAGCTCCCGCGACTGGGCCGCCAAGGGCACCACCCTGCTGGGCATCAAGGCGGTGATCACCAAGTCCTTCGAGCGCATCCACCGCTCCAACCTCGTCGGCATGGGAGTGCTGCCCTGCAACTTCAAGGACAAGGCGGACTACGACAAGGTGAAGGGCCTCACCGACGCCACCTTCGACCTCATCGGCGTGAGCAACGACCTCAAGCCCATGAGTGAAGCCACCCTGGTGGTCACGCCCGCTGGCGGCGCAGCCTTCAATATCCCGGTGATCGTGCGCATCGACACCCCCATCGAAATCGACTACTACCGCGCCGGCGGCATCCTGCCCTACGTGCTCGGCCAGATTTTGAAGGCGAACGGGGCGGCGTAGCCAGCCCTTCGATCAGCGGCTCGATGAGTCAAAAAGCAAAGCTCTTGCTCAAGATCTTGTCGGGCCGCTCCGACAGCAATCTCTCGTTCAGCGAGGTTTCCGGCTTGCTGGAGCACCTTGGCTTCTCCTTGCGCGCGAAGGGATTGCGGAGATCATCAATCTCCAGCCCAAGGGCGGCTTCGCCAAGGCGTGCCAGATCAAGCAAGTGCGTGAGATCATCCTCAACTACCACCTCGCTGATGAACTCGATCCCTAACTACGAAATCATCTTCTACTGGAGCCGTGAGGACGGAGCCATGATCGCCGAGGTGCCTGAGCTTCCGGGCTGCATGGCCGATGGGGTCACCTATGAGGAAGCCATTGCGAATGTCCGCGTGGTGATTGCAGAGTGGATTGAGACGGCGAAAGAACTGGGCCGCAATGTTCCTGAGCCGAAGGGAAAACTGGCTTACGCTTGAGCCATGATCGACGGGTGGCTCTGATCAATGTCGGCAGCCTGCACCTTTGTCCGTGGCTCGGGTGAGGAATCAGATTGAATCGCCTCACGGACGAGGTTCTGCGCGGCAGCGTCGTGGAGTGCGGTGGCAAGCTTCAGCGCGACACCGCTTTGGGCGGAGCGGTTGACTTTCGATCCATTCCAACGTGCCTTGCCAGAGACGGGCTCCGGCCATGTCCGCCGGTTGTGCTCCAGCCACTCGGCCTCTCAAAGCGGTGTCGCGCTGAAGCTTGCCACCGCACTCCACGACGCTCCGCGACCCGCAAAGCCCAATGGACCAAAACTGTCCCTTTGGACTGCGGGGACGTACACTGCTGTTGTACCGCCCCGCCAAATCGCCCCTTGCCTGTTGAAGAATCAGCCTCCATCTCTGCGTTTTACTTTCCCCTCTTTCTATGATCAAACTCACCGGCATTGCAGACGAAGCAGGCGCGTCGCTGGACGTGCAAATCAAGGCGCACCAGGAACTGGGCTGGGACAGCATTGAGTCTCGCGGCGTGGAGATCGACGGGGTGAAGGGCAACCTGCATGAGATTCCGGACGCGGTGTTCGACAAGGTCGTGGCGCGGCTGGAGGAGACAGGCATGAAGGTCTCCGGCTTTGGTTCGTTGATCGGCAACTGGGGCAAGAAGATCGGCGACGACTTCAGCATCACCGAGGCCGAGATCAACCGCGCCATCCCGCGCATGACGCGCCTGGGCGCGAAGCTGATCCGGGTGATGAGCTACGCGGTGTGCAAGGACGATGCGGGAGCCGACCTGGAGGAACAGTTCGCCGACGAGCGCATCAAGCGCATGCGGGTGATTAACCAGCGCTTCGCCGACGCCGGCATCACGGTGGTGCATGAGAACTGCATGAACTGGGGCGGCATGAGCCCCTCCTACGTGAAGCGCATGGCCGAGGCGGTGCCCGGCATGAAGTGGGTTTTCGACACGGGCAACCCGGTCTTCATCGACGATCGCGACCGCCCGGGCCACAAGCAGGACTCCTGGGAGATGTACCAGGCGGTGAAGCCCTTCATGGCCCATGTGCATGTGAAGGATGGTCGCTGGGTGAAGAAGAAGAACGACGCTGAGTACACCTTCCCCGGCGAGGGCGAGGGCCAGACGGAGCGCATCATGAAGGACCTCGTGGACACGGGTTACGAGGGCTACATCAGCATCGAGCCGCACGTGGCCGTGGTGTTCCATGGCGCTGGCGCGGCGGACGGACTTTCGCCCGAACAGAAAGCGAAGGAGCAGTACGACAGCTACATCAAGTACGGCCGGATGCTGGAAGCGATGCTGAAGCGTCTCAACGCTCCCCTCGCCTAGCCCTCCGCCTGTTCCAGCCGCTCTCTGAGCGCTCCGAATTGCTCCGTGAACGAAGACAGCTTCAACGCATCGTTTCCCGAGACACGCTGGACCGTGGTCCTGGCGGTGCGCCATGGCGGGGACACCACCATTGGCTACCGGGCGCTGGAGGAGCTTTGCCGGATCTACTGGCCGCCCTTGTACGGCTACGCCCGCCGCCTGGGCAACAGCCGGGAGGATGCGGAGGATCTCACCCAGGGCTTCCTGGAGCATGCGCTGAAGAGCGAGATGCTCAGCAGCGCTGATGAATCGGTGGGCAAGCTGCGCAACTTCCTGCGCAAGTCCTTCAACAACTACATCCGCAACCACCACCGCTCGGCGACAGCGAAAATACGGGGCGGCGCCTGGGAGTTTGTGCGGTTCGACAGCCTCCGGCCAGTCGAGCTGGAGCTGGAACAGAGCACGCTCGATCACGACACGCCGGATGCCTTGTATGACCGCCTCTGCGCCATGGCTCTGGTGGAGGCCAGCCTGGCACAGTTGGAGGCTGAACACGAGAGGGCGGGCAAGGCGGCGTTGTATGCGGCATTCAAGCCTTTCCTCGATCCTCAAGGCGCCGACCAGCAGCCGCACGAGGCCGTGGCAGAAAAGCTGGGCATCACGCCGGGCAATGTCCGCACCACGCTGTTCCGGCTGCGCAGGCGGTTCCGCGAGCTGCTGCGCCTGCTGGTGCGCGACACGCTGCACAACGCCACCGAGGCCGAGATTGACGAGGAGCTGGCGTCGATGCGCACGGCGCTCTTGAGGTGAGGATCATGTCATGGGTTTGCCGCCCGCCTTCCTTTTTGCCTCCAGCTCCCGCACCTTCGCCGTCCACAGCCTGATGTCCGCGTCATGGGCGGTGCTGTGCCTGGCCGCCTGCCATTGGCTGCACACATCGATCAAGGTCTTGCAGATGCCGATCACGAAGTTGTCGTCGTTCCAGGCCGTTTCTCTGGTCTGCGTTTCCTTCCAAAGGCCGGCCGCCATCTGTTGCGCTTCGTCGAGACGCCCCAGGTTGACGAGCAGCTTGATCACCTGCTGGTCGTCATAAATCCACAGGGAACCGTCGGGTTTGTAGTGGCGTTCCGCCTGCGCGCACTCACGCCAGAGGGTGAGCGCATCCTCAAGCTTGTGCCCCTGTCTTCGCACTTCAGCACAGGCCCGCAGCGCGTGCGGCAGTTTCTCATCCGCACCGTTGACACGCGCAATGCTCACAGCTTCATCCGCAGCGTGGAAGGCCTCGGCAAAGCGCTGGGCGGCCATGTACTCCCGGGCGGTGTCCATCCAGATCTCGATCAGCGGATGATACTGGCGGCCGTTCACCTGCACCTGCAGGCTGATGGCCTCCTCAAAATACTGCGCCGCCGCGACATGCTTGTTCTGCTGCGCCTCAAGATGAGCCAGGCAGAGCAGGGTGGAATGCCGCGACTGAAGTATCGCCGCCTGCGACCTGGAGGGAAGCTTCTGCAGGCAGCTCTGCAAGGTGGCTTCGGCCCCGGCGAAATCTCCCACCTCGCTTTGCATCTCCGCCATGCGGCGCAGAAAGCCCGTGTCTTCCGTGGCTTTGTTGCCGCGGCTGTTGGAATAGCCGAGAAGCTGACGCATCTGCTCGAGCCCTTCACGATTTCGGCCCGCACGGCCCAATTGGATTGCCCGTCGGCAGGCCGCGTCGAACCAGTCCCCCGTACCCCGCTTGCCGCTCGCCTCCCAGCGACGCACGATCTCATCGCACAGCGCCAGCGCCTTCGGCTTGTCGCCCTGGTCGGATTCACCATAGACAATGTTGAGCTGCGCCCGCAGCGGGCGTGGGTCATTCGGGCCGTAGAGGGAAATCAGGCAGGCCACCTGCCGGTAGTAGAGCGGCAACGCCCGCAACTGATCGCCCATGGCCACATAGACGTCCGCCAGCCGGCCGCTGAGCTGCGCCTCCAGCTCAGGCTGTCCTTTCAGGGCATTCAGCCTCTCTGCGCTTTGATCCAGGGCCAGTCTCAACGCCTCAGGGTTCTTGCCTTGATCGACCAGCGCGCCTGCCTGTGCCAGCAGTTCGGACAGGAAATTCACCACGCCCTGGGCTTTTTTGGATTCGCTTTCCGCCAGGCGCTGGCTGCCTTCGGCCTGCGCCCTGGCCTTGGATTGTTGAAGAAAGGCATAGGTGCTCAAAACGGTCGCCGTGATCAAGCTCGCCGCAACCACCGCGCCGCTGATGAAGGCGGGTCTGTTCCGTCTCGCCAGCTTTTGCAGGCGGTACCAGGTGTCCGGCGGGCCGGCATGAACCGGCTCATCATTGAGATAGCGCTGAAGCTCCTCCGCCAGAACGGTGGCGGTGCTGTAGCGACGCTCCGGGTCCTTCTCCAGGGCTCTCAGGACGATCCAATCCAGATCGCCCTTGAGCTTTGCCGCCAGTTGCGGTGTCCCCTTTCCTTGCCCCGCACGACGCAGGACCCGCGCGCTGGGTGGTTCGGCCTCTTCATCGTGAATGCGCTTGATGAGCTTGTCCACCGAGGTGCGGCTGCCACGGTCCAGCATCATCGGTGGCGAGCCGGTGAGCAGCTCATAGAGAATGGCTCCCAGCGAATAGACATCCACCCGGATGTCCATGTCCGCCGCGCCCAGCATCGCCTGCTCGGGCGCCATGTACTGGGGCGTGCCCAGCACCATTCCCTGGGCGGTGTAAGCGAGGCTGCAGAGCCCGTCGGCCTCGTCAGTCAGCGCCTTGGCGATGCCAAAGTCGATCACCTTCGGCACCGGTTTTCCATCCCGTTCCGCCACCAGGATGTTGGAAGGTTTGAGGTCGCGGTGCATCACCGCCTTCTGGTGCGCGTGCTGCACCGCCCGGCAGACGTCGATGAACAATTCCAGGCGTGGTCGCAGGGCCAGGCCCTGCTCCTCGCAGTAATGGGTGATGGCCCGGCCCCGCACCAGTTCCATCACGAAATAGGGCCGCCCCTGCTCCGTTGCTCCGGCATCCAGCACAGCCGCGATGTTCGGGTGGTCCATGCGCTCCAGCGCCTTCTGTTCCGCACGAAAGCGTGCGATCACCGCCCGTGTGTCCATGCCAGGGCGGATGATTTTCAGCGCCACCTCGCGCTTGATCGGCAGGTGCTGCTCCGCCTGCCAGACAATGCCAAAGCCCCCCTCCCCCAGTTGCTTCAGCAGCCGGTATCGCCCGATCACATCCCCGGGCTTCTGCTCCAGAGCCTCCCTCTCCACCTCGCCTTCCTCCTCGTCCTCAAAACCCAGCGCCAGCAGCCCCGCCGCCACCTCCGCCCGGGCACGCGGCGCAGATGGTTGAAGAGGTTTCGTGCCAGCGCTCTCGGACATTGGCGCTATCATGGGCCGAAGCGGCGGCAGATCAACGACGTTCCGGCGGCCCGCCCAGCGCCCCAGACCCGCCTGGAAGCCAGCAGGCCATTGATCCAAAAGGAAAGATCCTCGACTTGGCACCCAGGATTTGGGATCCTCATGGCCAAGGAACGACAAACCGGAAGCCGGCCATGAAATCCACCCCAAACCTGCCGGTCCTGGCAATCACCCTCCTTTGCGCCTTGCTGTGCTCAACTTCGTGGGCGGGCGCAGGAGGCCGGGTCGAGACCATCGAGGGAGTCCGGGTGGTGCGTTTGTCCGGCACCTCGCGTGAAATAGGCATCCAGCACGGCACCTTGTTGAAAGCCGAGATCCAAGGATTGGTCGGGTACTTGATCAAAACGCAGAAAAACCTTTTCGGCGCCAGCCTGGACGACCTCGCCAAGGGCTCGAAGATCCTGGCAAAGCACATCCCCGCTCCTTTCGTGGAAGAGATGCAGGGCGTTGCAGAGGGCGCGGGGGTGAGCAACGACGACATCCTCTACCTGAACATTTTTCTCGACATCATTTCCGTGGTCAGCCCGGACAAAGCAGCCCAGTGCTCCAACTTCGTCGCGCTCCCCGCCGTCACCGGCAATGGCAGCGTGGTCCACGGTCGCAATCTCGACTGGGCGGCCGACCCGGCGATTGTGCCGGCCAACACGGTCTTTGTCATCAAACCAACGGGCGGCGTGCCCTTCATCTGCCTTTCCTGGCCCGGCATCGTCGGCACCCTCACTGGCTTGAACGCCGAGCAGGTTTCCATGGGCGAAATGACATCGGTTTCAACGGAATCGACCCTGGAGGGCATGCCCATCATGCTGCTGCTGCGCACAGTCCTGCAGCATTCCAAAAGCCTCGACGACGCCTATCATACGCTCTCTGCCGGACCGCGCACCACAGGCTACAATGTCATGGTCAGCTCGGGGAAGTCCGAGTCCGCCTTCGTGGCCGAGATGACCTCGCGCCGCATCGCACGCATCGAGCCTGCGGGCGGCACCCTGGTCAGCACCAATCACTTCGTCCTTCCCGCTCTGATCCAAGTCCAGGCACCTGACCACCTCGCCAAAGATCCCGGGGCGGCCGAGGCGGACTCCCTCGCCCGTTACCAGCGCCTGGCCGACCTGCTCGCCGCCCACCAGGGCAACCTGCAAGCCAGCACCGCCGAGACCTTCCTCGCTGACAAAGCCGTGTGTCGCGACACCTTGCAAAGCGCGGTGATGCTCCCCAAGACGCTCGAAATGCTTGTGGCCGTGAAAACCATCCCAGCGCCGGATGGCGGCTATGTGAGGATCAAGCTGGAGACGGGGTCAGGAAAGTAGTCATCACGCTCCGTCGTGATGAGCCTTGCGCGAGGCCCGCCGGACAAGCAATACTTGGCTCGACGCTTCTTTGGCTGGCCATCCACACAGCTTCATCACGACGGAGCGTGATGGCTACTTTCCTGGCTTTGCCGACGCAGGCCTTGCCTAGCTATGTGCAAGGTCCAAACACCTCCGACTTCCCCGCAAAGCCACCCGAGCGAACAATCCAATATGTCGAACGCTCTTTGTCCAGAACCACCTTGTAAACGAAGCGGTCAAAGGAGCCGCTTTGGTTGGGCAGTAGATAGACCTCAAGCCTCCCGTTCGAGTTTTCTGGCAGCTCACGGCCGATCTGAAGCGGAAGACCAGAGACATCCAATGTCCAGCGGTCTTGTCGGTGACGAGCCAAAATCTCAGCCATTCTTGGAGAAAGGTGTGAGGGAGGGCTGTCGGGACTCAAACAATTCGACAGCATCATGACCCCACAGATGGCTAACGCAGTGGAAAATGTGCAGCGCATAGAGTGTCGGCAGGGGAAGTGATGGCGGCGGAAGAACCTTCAAACCGATTATCCGGGACGAGTGAGGTAGTAACCCGCCAGTTTGAAGACCGCGCTCACCACAACATACCAACCACAAATCTTCAGGGTAACTTTCCGTTCGGTTCCACAGGACCACTCCACAAGGAGGTAGAGGGCAATGCCTTCAATCGGAAGGGCGAGAAACCGGAGGGAGGCCCCGAGAATCAATTGGAAAACCAACCCGACCATCCCAACCCCAAATAGGACGATCCAGGTATCTCTGAAGCTCTGTTCTGAATCCGATGATTCAGTGAAGATCACGATGATAAGCCAAAGGATGGCGATATCAATGAACGTGCCGGTCGTGGACATTCCATTGGAGCGGCTACAACTCCTTCAACATCAAATTCCGATACCGCACCTCGGTGTTAGCGCCGCCGTGGATCTGGATGCCGATTTTTCCGGTGAGGGGGATGGAGGGGTCCGCTTCGGTGTAGTCCACGGTCTGCACACCGTTGACCCAGAGCTGGATGCGCGGGCCTTCGCAGAGGATGCGGTAGTGGTTCCAGTCGTCCCGCTTGAGCACAGGCTCGATCTTGGTCATGTCTGGTTCCACGAGCATCTTCTTGCGGCGGCTCTCGTCATAGAGCGCGCCCCAGTACTTGGGATCGCCAATGTCGGCCTGGAAGCCGATCATCTCAAAGCCGTTGGGATGGCGTTCGCTGCGGAACTGCACGCCGCCGTTGATAAAGCCGGAGCCGGGCACGCCGGTGAGCTTGAAGTCCAGGGTCAACTCGAAGTTGCCGTAGCTCGCCTTGGTGCTGAGGAACTCGTTGCGCGGCTGTTTTTGCGAGAGCTTGCCGCCCACGAACTCCCCGTTTTCAATGCGCCAGGTGTTGACCGTGTCGCCCTCCCAGCCCTCGAAGGTCTTGCCATCGGCGAGCGGCTTGGGGTCAGCGGCAAAGGCGGGGCTGGCGAGCAGCAGGACGGAGAGGAGCAGGTGTTTCATGGGTGAGGGGTGCATTACGGTTCGCGGCGATCGCTTTTCTCGCGCAGTTTCTCGGTGTTCTCGGCGATGCGGAACACCGCGAGCATGAGTTCCAGCGCGACGCGCGCCATGAGGATGTACACAAAGAAGGCAACGGGCACCGTGGCGAGGGTGAACAAGCCGCGCATCACGCCCACCGCAAAGCCTTCGCAAACCCAGGCTGCCGAGGCGAGCACCGCGCCGATCAGGCTCAGGGAGTAAAGCGTGCGCGCGATGCGGGGCGTGACGAACTGCTTGAACGAGAGATCGGTGAGGACGGTGAAAAGTGCCGTGACTTCCCGCCACAACAACGCCAGGAGGCTGCGATTAAGCGGTGGAAGGGGTTTCGGCATGATGGGGCTGGCAAAGGAACCCCCGATCACAGCATGCGAATGATCACCGGGAAGCGGTACAGCTTGCCGTCCGCCGCGTTCACCAGGCCAACAATGGTCAGGACGAGCCAGGCAATCGAGAGGACGGGCAGCAGAACCAGACCCACCAGGACGATGAGCAGCAGGAACGCTGCGATGAAGTAGATGAGGTAGCTGAGCTGGAAATTCAGCAATTCGCGACCCTGTGCGTCCAGATATGGGCTCTGGTCCTTCTTCATGATCCAGACGATCAGCGGCCCCAGAATGGGCAGCCCGATGAGGCCGAACACATGCATCACGATGGCGAGCGTCTTCTCATCCTGGGAAACGGACACGACATCCAGTTGTCCGGCAGGTGCAGCTTCGGGCTGCACCGGAGGAGGCATGGGGGCGGGCTGCTCGTTCATGTCGGGAAGGCGGGGCGATCACTTGATGATCGGGTACGACAGCGGGAAGCGGTAGAACTTGCCATCGCTGGCAGCGGTGTAGGCGCCGAGCCCCGTCAAGATCAGCCAGGCAATCCACAGAAGGGACGAGATCCCCCAGAAAAGCCAGCCCAGGTACATCCACGAACCGATCACGTACAGGATGTGCAGCGCCACAAAACAAGCCACGGCGCAGATGTTGAAGTTGACCACCTCCTTGCCGACGATGTCGAGGTAGCGGCTCTGATCCTTTTTCACCAACCAAAGCACCAGCGGAGCAATGGCCGCCGCGACAGGCAGCCTGATGGTGCTGATCATGGAGGAAAGGCCGAGCAGAGGCAGCAGGTACATGACAATGCTCAGGGTCTTGTCTTCCGGGGTTGCGGGCTTTGGGTCGCCGTCATCGGCTAAAACCTCGGGCTGCGGCGGGGCCGTGTCTGCGGGAGGCACGACCGGGGGCTCTGGAGCGCGGGTGGCTGGCTCCGCTTCCGCTTGTGGCGGTGTCGGCGGCGGAAGCGCCTCTGGAGGGGACGAAGGCGGCGGCAGGTCACTCATGGCGTGCGAAGGGGGGTTATTGGTGAGCGTATGAGGTTGTGAAGCAAATCGCAAGCCTTGGCGTAGAACTTTCCGCCACTTCGCCTGCGCCAGTTACTCTTTGGGCCGCACCAGGTAGCCGCCGGATTTCTCGTTGGGCTCCAGGCGCACGTAGCCGAGCTTGGCCGCCTCGGCCAGCAACTGGCTGAACATCTTGAATCCGTAGGCGCGCTCGTTGAAGCCCGGGTCACGGCGCTTGAGCGCCTCCTTCACCATCGAATTGTTCAACGGGTAGCCTTCGCCGCGCTCCTCGGCCAGGGCTTCGACGGTCTCGCGCAGCTTCTCCAGCGCCTCGGTGGGCTCCAGCTTTTTGGGCTGGCCGTCGGTCTTCTCTTCGTGCTTGGCGGCGGTGGAAGCTGCGGCACCTCCATTGGGGCTGGCCGGTCCCGCCGATGGTGCGGGCGCCTTGATCTTGCGGGGGGCCCTCGTGGCCTCCTTGCGCACCAGGTCATCGTAATAAATGAACTCGTCGCAGTTGTTGATGAAAAGATCGGAGGTGGAGTTCTTCACGCCCATGCCGATCACCTTCTTGGCGTTCTCGCGCAGCTTGCTCACCAGCGGCGAGAAATCGGAGTCGCCGCTGAGGATGACGAAGGTGTCCACGTGCCCCTTGGTGTAGCAAAGATCCAGCGCGTCCACGACCATGCGGATGTCGGCCGAATTCTTTCCGGACTGGCGCACATGCGGGATCTCGATCAATTCGAAGGCCGCCTCGTGCAGCCCGCGCTTGAAGACGCTGTAGCGCTCCCAGTCGCAGTAGGCCTTCTTCACCACGATGTGGCCTTTCAGCAGCAGCCGCTCCAGCACCTTCTGGATGTCGAACTTCGGGTAGTTCGCCTCGCGCACCCCGATGGCAATGTTCTCCAGGTCGAGGTACACCGCCATGGTCGCGCTGGAGTCGTCTTTGCTCATGAGAGAACAGACCACGGGAAGGGGGAATGTCCAATGACCAATGACCAATGACCAATGACCAATGACGCAAAAAAACTGCGAGGGCTTCACAAGCCTGCGCCGCTCGAACGAAAGATCTTGGAGAAAATGAGGTGCAGTTCCTTGGCTTCTTGCCAAACCGCTTTTGCCTCCTCGCGCAACTGAGGGACGGCCCTGACGATCATGCGAATGAAGAACTTGGCCTCCCGTGCTTCCTTTTTACAGGTGCCGATTCGGTTTCGGAAATCTTTCTTGGAAACACCCTCATCCGCTTCGCAGTAGTTGGCCCCCACGCTTGTACCCGCACCGACCAACTGAGAAATGAGCCTGGAAGTGACAGGATCAACAGGCACCTTTCTCGCGAAATCAATGACAGCTTCGCCGAACAACGCAGTCCGTTCCGCCAGATCGAAGGGTTTTCCCGAATTGGACATTGGTCATTCGTCATTGGTCATTCCCTTGATCCCCAACCGTTTCGCCATGCGCAAAGGCCGCCGCAGCGCCTCTGCCATTCGGGCGGCTTCATCGTTGCCGCGCAGGTCTTTGCACTGGGGATGAGCTTCGGGCGCGGCGATGAGGCCCAGCGAATGCAGCACATGGGCCGTGCTGTGCTTGTACGGCGAGGCGCTCATGCGCTCGTCCAGGCGGAACACCTGGTCTTCCAGCGATTGGAAGGCCTCAAAGAGCTTGTACACCTGCGTGTCGAAACGACCCGTGCCGGTGGGGAAGACCTTGCCGGGCACGTTGTCCATGAGCCACATGTCCTTGGCGGCGCAGATCAGCGGCGCGGCGCTCACGCCAGCACCAATCAAGAGCGGCAGGCCCATCTTGATGGCGGAGGCGATGCCGTAGTCGTCGCCGCTGTGCGGCGAGAAGTCCAGTTTCAGGTCCTTGCACATCGCCGCCCAATACAGGAAGTGCGGCTCATCCAGGGTGCTGACCTTGCCGCCGATGAACTTCGGGTGCTGCGCGAGCTGGTACAGCAGCCAGGGCTCGTACGGCGTGGCCCAGGAGACGAAGGCGGGCTCCAGCGCGTGCACGATGCCGGGCCGGGTGAGGTGCTCGGCGATTTGGAAATAGGCATCGCGGCGAGGCTCCGGCTCCAGGATGTTGAGCAGGCGCGAAGTCATGATCATCACCTCGCAGTTCTCGTGCTGCTGCACGAGGTCGATCAGCGGATGGTAGCGCTCCGCCTTGAACTCGCTGTCGTTCTCCGCGCCGCGCGCAGTCACGCCGGCGATGAAACGCTGATTGGGGAAGGAAGCGCGAAACCGCTGCAGCACCTCGGCGTACAGGTCATTGTCCAGATCGAAGATGTAGCCGGTGTCCGCGTTCAGCACGAAATCCATCTCCACACCGTAGTGGCGCGCGGCTTCCAGCATCCAGGCGATGCTCTTCTCAAAGCCCGCCCAGTCCGGCTGCTTGTCCTTGAAGGGAAGGAGGGCCGCCACGCATAGGCGTGCCTTCGTCTGATGGTCCACCAGCTCCTCCTCGCCCACGTAGGCCCACTTGGTCTGGCTCCAGGGGGTGGTGGGTTTCAGGTCGCGGGGATCAGTGATGAGGGCGGGCAGGGTGCTCATGGGCGGGTGTCAACTTGGCTGCTTCGCGCGGTTTGACAACAGGGTGCTCGCCGCGAGATTCGGCACCGTGTCTGACGAAATCCTCCGCCGCTCCCCGCTCCATGATGTGCATGTCGAATTTGGCGCCCGCATGGTGCCCTTCGCAGGCTGGGAGATGCCGGTGCAGTACACCAGCATTGTCGATGAGCACAAGGCCGTGCGCAATGCCGCCGGCGTGTTCGACATCTCGCACATGGGCCAGTTCATCGTCAGCGGCAAAAGCGCCGAAGCCTTCCTGAACCGCGCCCTGACCAACGACATCACCAAGCTCGCCATCGGCCAGGGCCAGTACACCCTGCTCCTCAATGAGACCGGCGGCGTGATTGACGACCTCATTGCCTATCGCACCACCGACAAGGAATTCTTCCTCGTGGTGAATGCCTCGATGATCGATCAGGACCTCGCGCAACTGCGCAGCCTGCTCACTGATGAGGACGACGTGCAGATCGCCAACCCCAGCGCCGCGACCGGCGGCATCGCCATCCAGGGACCGAAGAGCCGGGCGGTGTTCCAGGCCATGTTCGGCCCCGCCGCCGCCTTTCCCGAGCACAACACCATCTTCATCGCGGCCAGCAACGACGGCATCCTCTGGCTCTGCGGCACCGGCTACACCGGCGAGGAAGGCTTCGAGCTCTTCACACCCGACACCCAGATCGGGCATTGGTTCCGTCAGGCGGTCGCGGCGGCCAAGGCCGAAGGCGGCGCGGTCTGCGGGCTCGGCGCGCGCGACACGCTGCGGCTTGAGATGGGCTACCCCTTGAACGGCAACGACCTCTCGCCCAGTCGTACGCCCTTGCAGGCCGGCCTGGGCTTCTTCGTGGCCCTGGACAAGGAGGCCTTCGTGGGCCGCGACGCCTTGATCGAACAGAAAGCCGCAAGCCTGCCCGACAAGCTCACCGCCTTCCGCATGACCGGCGCCGCACCTCCGCCGCGCCCGCATTACCCCGTGATCTGGAACGGCGAGCCCGTCACCGAGGTGTGCAGCGGCACGCAAAGCCCCAGCCTCGGCTGCGGCATCGGCATGGCTTATCTGCCGCTTGAAGCCAGCAAGCCCGGCACGCAAATTGAGATCGAGATTCGCGGCCGCCGCTTCCCGGCGGAGGTCGTGAAGAAGCCCTTTTACCGCAAGGCTCTTGCCTGAGGAATCGCCGAAAGAAACGCAGAAAGCGAAAAAACTGACACACCATGAGCAATGTCCCCGACAACCTCCGCTACCGCGAATCCCACGAGTGGATCGACCCCACCCAGGACCCATCCCCCGTCGGCATCACCGACCACGCCCAGGAAGAGCTGACCGATGTGGTCTTCGCCGAGCTGCCGAAAGTGGGCCGCCAGGTCGCCGCCGGTGACCAGGTCGCCGTCATCGAGTCCGTCAAAGCCGCCAGCGACATCTACGCCCCCGTGGCCGGCGAGATCGTCGCCGTGAACGACGCACTCGTGAGCAACCCCGCCCTCATCAACACCGATCCCTACGGCGCCGGCTGGATGTTCAAGATCAAGCTCGCGAACGCCGCCGACGTCGAGGCGATGCTGTCGCCGGAGGCGTATCGGAAGCAGATCGGGTGATTGAAGTAGTCCGCGACTCCGCTCGCGGTTCAGTGCCCCTTCCTCGGCCCGCTCCCGCCTTTCCCGAAGGCATAACCATACGCATCACAAACTTTTCATTTGGGGTGGCGCGATGATTCATCGTACCGAGGGCGACCCGCCCTCGGCATCTGCTGCGGGCGAAGCAAAGTAGTGCTGAGCTTTAGCTCGCACGGGAACGATGATGGGTGGCAGGCGCAGTTTGAAGGGCAAAGCGATGTCTGCGCGCGCTAAAGCGCAGCACTACTTTCGCTGTCGCGCCTCAAACAGCGACGGAGATTGAAGTAAAGTTAGCGCATTATGGGCGGGTTCCCGCACGATGGCAAAAGGGGGGCTGGCTGTCAGAACGGGCCATCGCCTCCTCCGCCCCGCTCCCCAGACGATTTCACCACACGCCGGAATCCTCCAGCCGCACGGTAGAATCATTCCACCGCACCGGGGAAAGACTCCACCGCAGCCAGCGGCTCATTTGACCGCGCGGTGGAAGCGTTCAACCATGCGGTCAAATCATTCCACCGTGCGGCGGAATGGTCCAGCGGTGCGGTGGAATGGTCCTACCGCACCGACAAACGGTCCTGCCGTACCGGAAAACCCTTCCACTGTGGCGTTTTCGGCGGTCGGGAGGCCGATTTCCCCAGGGAAGCCCCTGCGGCAGCGCTTTTGCATGCCTCCAGGACCCTCCTTCCAGCCGTCCGCTGCCCTCCCCGCACCATGAAGACGCTCCTCTGGGACTTCGGCTACCTCTGGGACGACCCCAACCTGCGCTGGGACGATCCTTCCTACATCTCAAGGCCAGTGCCAACGACAACACCGCCATCGGCCAGACTCTCGACATCGAAGGCGCCATGCAGACCGGCCCCGACCTCACCACCGTCCAGCCCGACATCGACGCCACGCTCAGCGGCAACGCCGTCCAGGTCGGCTGGGGCTGGGGTGGCAACACCGCCTTCCTCGACAGGTGCGAAATCCAGGTGGACCGCGGCTCCGGCTGGACCCTCCTCGCCTTCGACACCACCCCCATGATCGCCACCGCCTCCGAAGGAAGGCAGAAACGATCGCTGAAACGGCGCAAAACACTGCCGCAACTGTTGGATCAATCGTGATTCATTCCTCACCAACTAGGATACGAACCACTGCCGGCCTGAGCTTTTTCACCAACGCAGAGCGGTCCTGTTTCTCCGACACAAGACTCTTTCCAAATGAACTCTGGGTTGCAAGGCCGCGCAATAGCGGGACCAAATAATCCGCCTTGACTGCATAGCTTACATTTTGTGGAAGGCTTCCAGATGCGCGAAACATTCCAAAATCTGAAAGACGGGATGTCATCACGCCAACCACTTGCCCCGAGGAATTGATAAGCGGACCGCCCGAATTGCCGGGTTGGATGGGTACGGTTGTTTGATAGAATCGAAGATCATCGTTGATGCCGGTGACACTGCTGATTTTGCCGTCAGTATATTTGGCGTTTGTGCCTTGAACCTCAGGGTTGGGAAAGCCAATCGTGAACACATCCTCCGCCAGTTCACCGCCGCTAGTGCTCAGATTCAGAAATGGTTGCGATGTATTTACGTCTATCGAAAGAATGGCGAGATCATTCTTCACATCGGCACACTCGATTTTGGCACCGATGTGCTGTCCCAACGAACCTTCCACGACAGCAGTTTGCCATCCTTCAACGACATGAGCGTTGGTCACAATGAGACTGGGTGTAATGAAAAATCCAGATCCTGAGCCAGCGTGCCGAAGGGGCGCATTCGGGAGTTGGATGACGATCTCCGGCTTTGCAACAAACTTATTGGCGGCTTCCTTTGCCCCCTCGATATCAACTGGAAGATGTTCCATCTTTATCAATCCAATCAAAGATGTCATGGCAAACCTCGCAGGCGACGATAATCCTTCGGGAAGAAACATGTAATCATATTCTCCCTGCTGCTGACGACGTCCAGCAATCAAACCCCACATATAGGCATCAGATTCGAACCCTTGCCTACTGAGGAGTTGATCGTCACTCGGCCTTTCACACAACGCACGTTGAGCGACTCGGCTACCCTGATTTGCGGCTTTCAGCAGCCAGTGCAATCTCTCATCCTCAATCTGAATGGCTTTCCCTAGCTCGATACGCTGTGCCTCCGTCATATCGCCACTGGACATTTCCTTGCCACGTTGCAACCGAATGAGCATCTCTTTCATGCGCTGCTCGTTAATTATAAAAAAACCCGACTTGATATGAAGCAATCCCGCGAGCTCTACTTGAGCTTGCACATGCCCCGCATTGGCAGCCATCCGATACCAGTATTCCGCAGCAGCAGAACGATACGGCCCAACTAAGGTCTGCTCTGTTGCATTGTTGGATAGTGTCTCCTCCAATTGCCTTTCCGATTCCGGAAGGTATCCTCGCTCATAAGTTGCTTCGAGGTGTCCAAGTTTCGCAGCAGTCTCCAGAAGTACATTTCTAATCTTCCGTCGCTTTTGATCGTCAGAAGGCCCGAAAACAGAGTGTGCCTTCGAGTAAAGAAAGCCCGCTTGCAATTGGCGAGAGATACCAGCAAGATTGTCTTCGCCGCCAACATCACGTGCTATCGCGTCTGAAGCAGTTTGGATTGCTGCCGCGAGTTCGTTATCCAGATTATTTTTTGGCTCTGCCTCAGGGTTGCCGTGTGGCGTTGCTTTCTCGCTCCAATGCTCAGAAGCGCGATTCCAAATATATGAAGGACTCCTCAAGACCATCGGGTTGCTTAGCAGTTGTTGTTCAATCCGATTCCAGCGTGCAAGCCCCGGAAGCGATAGATTTGAAGTTGCCAGGCCATGCTTTTCTGCATCAGTTCCTTCCAAAAGAATCTTTTCTGCACGGTCAGCCGCCACATCCCGCCATTTAGTTGCAGCCACAGTGTCCTCCGGGCCAAAAATCCCGTTTGATAAGATGTTTGCTGATGCTAGTGCCTCACTCCAGCCACCAATCTCTGCGGCGCGCTCTAGCAAAGTTCTTTCGTTAAGTGTGCTGTGAAATTTAGCTCCGGCCATTTTTTTTTTCAACTCATTCACGTAAGCCGCCAGATTCTGCAAACGTTCGGCATCGCCTTTCCCGTCCTGCTGCGACGCGGTGACAGCTTGTTCATACCACTGCAAAGCTTCGGCTGCGTATGCCGAACAAGTGACATCTCCTCTCATTAGGCCGGAGTACTTTCTATATGTTTCGCCAAGCTCGCAAGCCGCTATGCCCGACCCTTTTTGCGCCGCCAGTTTCAGCAATCGGATTGATTTAACCTCGTCTGGATTCCTCCATTTTTTCTCATTGTCTGGCAATCCGCTTAACTGCTCCAAGTCAAAACACAGATGATTAAAATGCACCAAGAACTCGACGTTTTGCTGGTCAGCGACTGGCACAAGCTTGTTGGCCCAGGCTCTTGCCTCCTGATCGTAACCCCATGACTTCATCAATCGAGCGTAACATACCTGAGCGGTAGCAATCCCTTTCAAAGCATGACGGCGCAGGAGGGCAATCGAAGGCAAATGAAAATCACTAGCGGCCCTAAATACCTGCTCGTAGTCCACAACCACAGATCGCTTCTGTGGTACAGGCCTTGTTGGGGAGGGTTCTGCTGTTTTTGTGGTGACGCCCACCTCACCGTGGCTTGGTGTTTTTGCAGGGAGCTCTTTAATTTCAGTGGTTGGTGCCTCGCATTGTTTCCCCAACTCTTTCAAACTCTCTTCATTATTTCGAGACTTTCCCAAGGATCGTCCATCTTTTGGCGTGTTGAGTGGTCTGCACATTTGCCAGGAAAACAGAGCAACTGCTGCGAAGATCGTCACCACAGCAACTGCGGCATATTTTGCCCGGGTGGCAGGTCTGGTTTTTGATTTTGGTGCATGAAACTCACCTTCAGACTGGCCTGTCAACCGTTGCTGCAGGGAATGAATGAGCGCTAATTTCGCATCTGCTTCCGTGTTCCCCGCGCCCACAAGACCAGGAAATGCGTCGCAGGTGGCAACATAGTGTGAGTCATGCGCTCTGATCTCGATTTCGAGATCGACAGAAGACTGGCTGTTCTCATTCATTCTGGGTGATATTCGGGCGTTTCCAGGAAATTGGCAACCTCGCGGTGATCTATCCCGGGCCTTTTATGCGCATGAGTGCATCCGCGAAGCAGATCAGGATAGTTGCCCGGATGGACAACCCTGGAAACTGCCGACCAAACCATGATTGACGTTGCCAGGCACGCCAGGGGAGGCCCTTCAGGATTCATGTGGCTGACCCCCAGGGCCACCGTCTGCCCCCCGTGGCAGGGGCCTCCTTGCCGCCTGGGGCGTTGGGAGACGGCCCACGCCTTGAACCCCCACCCATACTCAAGTGAACGAAGCGCCTTACCCTGCGCTGCATCGCAGCCCTTCCCGAAGAGGTTTTCCTCGCCATCCCTGGCCCTTCGTTGCTAATGTCGCAGCACTCTTTAACAACGGACTTCAGCCATGAACCTCCCTTTTTTCGCCCTCGCATTCACCCTGGCCGCACTCATAGCAACAACACCGGTGGCCGCGGCGGACCCGCCGAAGGTCCTGTTCGAGGAGAACTTCTCCGGCAAGCTCGGCGAAGGCTGGCAATGGCTCCGGGAACGGCCGGAGGCCTGGCGCATTGCCGATGGATCGCTGATCATCGACACCCTTCCCGGTTCCTATTGGATGAAAGAGAACAACGGGCAGAACACGCTGCTGCGCAAGGCCCCCGCTTCACTCAAGGACGGCTTCATCATCGAGGTCCACATGGACAATTCGCCCAAGGGGCAATGGGAACACGCGGGCCTCCTTGTTTATTTCGATCCCTTCACTTTCGTCGCCTTCAACAAGGAATTCACCGGCAAGCAGTGCATCTTTGTCTTCCACCAGCAGGACGGCAAACCCATCCAGGGCCCCAGCGAAACGGATTACAGGGAAAGCGGCGTCTGGCTGAGGCTCGCCCTGCATGGCACGAAGGCCACCGCCCAGTATCGGTCCTCCGAAAAGGAGCCTTGGAAACCCATCGGCTCATGCCCCATCCCGACCTCCAACAAAGAACCCCTCGTCGGCTTTCAATCCGGCTACGGGCAGGAAAAGCCGGAGCGTCAGGCGCGCTTCCGGAGCTTCCGCATCCTGCCATGGAGTGAGTGAACGTGAGGGTTTTCTGCTCAAAATGACCCCACAACAGACAGCAGGGAGCTATGACAAGCTCGCCTCCCACTGGAACGATTCGACCTTCGATCGGTCCAACGGAATGGCGCAGCACAAGACAGCCTTTCAGTTTGCTGCGAGAAAGCGGAACGCCATCGACATTGGCTGCGGCAGCAGCGGGCGAATCATTAATCTGCTCATTTCAGAGGGCTTTGAAGCCGAAGGGTTGGACATCTCCGCTGAGATGATTCGGATGGCCTGGGAGAGGCATCCGGCGGTGCTCTTCCATCAGGCGGATATCTGCGCGTGGGCGTTCCCGCAGAAGTACGATTTCATTTCGGCCTGGGACAGCATCTGGCATGCGCCGCTCGCGACTCATGAGGCGATCCTCACCAAGCTTTGCGATGCCCTCACCGATGGCGGAGTCCTCATCTTCACCAGCGGGGGCGTGGATAAGCAGGGAGAGGGAACGAACCCGTTTCTGGGGGTGCCGCTGTATCACGCCGCTCTGGGCATTCCCAAGCTTCTGGAGATCATCTCCCGGCAGGGCTGCATTTGCCGGCATCTCGAATACGACCAGCATCCCGAGCTTCATCTGTACCTCATCGTCCAGAAAATGGCTCCCCTCGGCACAGAGGGATAGCGTTGGGGCGGGGCGGTTTGTCCCAAACCACCCTCGCTGAGAGGCCGCAACCCGTCGAATGTTCACAGGCCATAACAGTGTCCCTCGGCCTGCCATGACGGCGCGTTGGGACAACGCGCCCTGCCCTGCCTGAGAGCTGCCAGGCCTTTCTGCTTTGGAGAAAGCAAGCATGGCCCTGCGGCAAACGTTCTTTGCTCCCATGCATCCCTTCGCTTCTCCCGTCAGCCGCCGCCGCTTTCTGACCACCTCCAGCGCCGCCGCCATGGGGCTGGCATTGGGCCAACCTGCGCAGGCCAAGGAGTTCAAGACCAAGCTCTACGGCGCGAAGATCGTCGGCAAGGCCGATGAGGCGACGTTGCGGCCCCTGAAGGAGGCGGGTTTCGACGGGGTGGAGGTCAGCGGCATCATCCCTGAGGATCAGGCGAATCGGGACCGCGAGGTCGTGGAAAAGCTGGGCATGCGCGTTCACTCCGTGTTGCGCGGCTGGGCGGAGTTCAACAGCGATGACCCAAAGAAGCTGGAGGACTCCTATGCGCTCACCGAGGCCGCCCTGCGCACCGCGCATGGCTTTGGCTCCGACACGATCCTGCTGGTGCCCTGTCGCGTGGCTCTGGTCAAGATGCCCGATCCCTGGGATTTTGATGTGGAGTTCGATCCGGCAACCAATCACCTCACCCGCGTGGTGAAGGGCGACAACGCTCCCTACCAAGCCTACATCAACGCGCACAACAAGGCCATCGACGGCTCGCGCGAGCAGGTGAAGAGACTCATTCCGCTGGCGGAAAAACTCGGCGTCGTCATCGGCCTGGAGAACGTCTGGAACAACCTCTGGGTGCGACCGGATCACTACCAGAACTTCGTCGCCTCCTTCGACAATCCCTGGGTGAAGAGCTACCTCGATGTGGGCAACCATGTGAAGTACCTGGTCCCCATGGAAGAGTGGGTGCGCAAACTCGGCCCGCTGGTGGCGAAGATCCACATCAAGGACTACGCACTGGCTCCAGACCAGCACAGCGGCAAGTTCGTGCACCTGCGCGATGGCAGCATGAACTGGCCGGCGGTCCGCCAGGCGCTCGACGACATCGGCTACAACGGCTGGCTCACCATCGAGGACGGCGGCCTGACGCTGCCGGAGTTCCGCCAGCGGCTGAACACGATCATTGCGGGTGCTTAAACGGCTAGGCCTCCTCGCCCTGGAGGAAGCGTTCCACTTCAATCGCCGCCATGCAGCCCATGGCGGCGGCGGTGATCGCCTGGCGATAGTGCTTGTCCGCCACGTCACCGGCGACGAACACGCCCTCGATGTTGGTGCGCACGCCATGCTTGGGCACGATATAGCCGGACTCATCGGTGTCGATGATGCCCTGGAAAAGCTGGGTGTTTGGCACCAGGCCGATTGCCACAAAAACGCCCGCACAATCCATCTTGGATTCTTCCCCGGTCTTGAGGTTCTTCAGGCGCACGCCGGTGACCTGGTCCTCCGGCACTCCGAGAATCTCTTCCACGGCGCTGTCCCAGATGGGGGTGATCTTTTCGTGGGCCAGCACGCGGTCCGCCATGATCTTGGAGGCGCGCAGGGAGTCGCGACGATGCACGAGGTACACCATGCTCGCGAAGCGGGTGAGGTACAGCGCCTCCTCGCAGGCCGTGTCGCCACCGCCGACCACGATCAGCGGCTTGTTGCGGAACATCGGCAGCGCACCATCGCAGGTGGCGCAGTAGGTCACGCCCTTGTTGTCGAGCAGGTGCTCGCTCTCCAGGTCCAAATGACGATGCCCGGCGCCCGTGGCGATGATCAAGGATTTGGTTTCCACCACTTCGCCATCAATGGTCACTTTGAAGGGCCGGCCCGACAGGTCCACCTTATCGACCACGCTGCCGAACTTGGTCTTCGTGCCGAAGCGCTCCGCCTGCTGCTGCATGTTCACCATGAGCTGGTAGCCATCGATGCCTTCGGGGAAGCCTGGGAAATTCTCCACGATGCTGGTGGTGGTGAGCAGGCCGCCAGGCATGGTCCCGGTGACCAGGAGCGGGGCCAGATCCGCGCGACCTGAATAGAGGGCTGCTGTCCAACCGGCACAGCCGGAACCGATGATGATGACGTTTTCCATGATGAGGGGTCGGGGAGAGAGTTTGCCACGATGAAGAAGCCCGGGCGCTGGTCAACCATTGGATGACCGGCCCGGGCAGTTATTCCATCAAAATGGGGTACGTGCCCGCCGGGTTTAAGGACCCGCCTCAATCAACACCTGGCCCGACAGCAGGGGCGAGGTGGTGAGGGTGGTGGCAGGAGGCCCGGCGGAGGGCAGCTCGCCGAGCAGGAAGTAACCCACACCCTGCTGCACGCCCAGGCGGGGCACCAGCAGACCGTTGAAGCTCGCCGACCGCGTATCTTTGACTGTGGCTTTGAGGGGATCGGTATCCTTGAGGGTGAACGACCCGCTGAACGCACCGGTCTTGGTGCTCAAGCTGCTGACCGTGAGCAGGCCGGGATTCAAGGCTCCGGAGGGCAGGGCGACGACCGCCGTTGCCGCAGTGGTGGTGGAGCCGATGCGGAAGGACAGGTTGAGCCCCGCCGCGCCTGAGGCGGGCACGACCGGCGAGGGACCGCTCAGGCCGCCTTCGCTGAAGACAAACTTGGCGTTGTTCGCCGTTGTGGTTTTCAACAGGCCGAGAACCGTCTGGCCGACGGCAGGCTTGGTGTATTCGCCGCCCACAGCGGTAAGCTGGTGCAGCGGGAAGCCGCTCTTGTAGAGCCGTGTGGCAACGGTCTCGGAGTTCTTGTTCCAGTCAATCGAGCCGTCGAGCAGGGCGTGGCCGCCATTCGTCGGAGCCGTGGTGCTGTCGGCGGTGACCGTGACCCAGCCATGCGCCGCGCCGGTGTTTGAATAGAGCATGAAGTGCAGCGGCACATCGCCGTTCACTCCGGCGGTGGTGGAGGCGGTGGCGACGGAACCATCCGCCATCTGGCCTGCCCACGTGGCCAAGCCTCCTGTGGTGATGGTGAGCGTGCCGAAACCTTCGCCTTGCGGGTAGGTCACGTTGGTGGCTGTCGTGCCGGTGCCGACAAGGTTTGGATCAAGCTGGAGCGCAGTCGTGTAAGTGGTGGCCACTTTGCTCGTCTGGGCCGTCTGTCTCCAAGCGTCGATGTTGACCGGGTTGGCGATGACACCATCCGTGACCGTTCCGGTGAGCTCACCGGTGGAGCTGTCGATATGCAACGTCAGCGTCAAGGACGGTTGTTTGGTGCGTGTGATCACAAGAGTGGAACTGGCGTTGCCCCCCAAGGGTGCGATCAACAGGCCGCCGGTGAAGGGATAGCTGGCACCGCCGAGCGTGAGCTTGCCGGTGTAGGTGCTCGCGGAGGTGCTCACCAGATTGATCGTGCCACCGAATCCGCCGCCCAGCCCTGGATCGCGGTCCACGAGGCCGTTGAAGGTGCCCACCAACGGCGTGGCCAGCGGCTGCACCTGCACGCTCACCTTAACCGGGCCGGTAGTGCCGTTGGCATTGGTAACCGAGATGGAAAGGTTGTAAGTCGCGGCCTTGGTGACGGCGGCTGTGGGCCGCCCGCTGAGCCGACCGGTGGTGGCATTCACCGTGACACCGGCAGGAAGACCGGAGACGGTGAACTTCGTGGGATTGTAGTCGGCCACGATCAGATCGGTGACGGCGGCTCCCGGAGTCCACGGGCCTGGCGCAAACGTGTGGATCACCGGCAACATCTTCTTGAAGGTCACGCTCACAGTGGTGCTTGCGGTGACGTTTGTCAGGGTCAGCGAGGTGCCACCGGTCTGCACGGCGCTGCCATTGACCGTCCATTTGTCCACGCCATAGCTGGCGATGGTGGCCGCCGCAGTGAACGTGATGCTATCGCCGCTTTCGATGGTCTGGACCTTGTTGGGCGAGATTGTGCCGCCCGCACCGGCCGAGGGCGTGACGATCACCGGGATGTACAACGGGAAGGCGGCGGTGATATACTTGTTGGCGTTGACCGTCACCTGCAGCGGGTTGGTCATGCCGGTGGCGTCGCCACCCCAACCGTTGAAGATGTTCCCGGCGGCCGCAGTGGCAGTGAGCGTTACCACCGTGCCGGTAGCATAGCTGGCCTGGTCAGGCGATTTGGTCACGGTGCCGCCCACGGCGGTGATGTTCAAGGTGTAGGCGGGAGCGAAGTTTGCTGTGATGTTCTTGGCCGCGTCCACCGTGACCTGTAGCGGGTTGGTGGTGCCGCTGGCGTCGCCGCTCCAGCCGGTGAAGGTGTTGCCTGCGTCGGGCGTGGCGGTGAGGGTAACGGTGCTGCCCGTGGCGTAGCCCGCCTGGTCCGGCGATTTGACCACGGTGCCGCCCACGGCGGTGACGGTGACGGCAAAGCCGACCGCGAAGTTGGCGGTCAACGTCCGGTTCACATCAGTGGTGAAGGTGTAGCTGGCCGAGTTGCTGACCACGGCACCGTTGTCCATCCAGCTCACAAACGTGCTTCCAGCGCTGGGTGTGGCGGTGACGGTAATGTTCGAGCCGTTGTTGTTGTAGGAGCCGTCGCCGGTGGCGGTGCCGGCGTTGGCGGGCAAGACGAGGGTGTCGATAATGCTGTGCGGGGGCAAAGCGACACCGGCTGCCGCGATGTTGAACGTGTAGTTCTTCGTAACGGCGGGATCGGTTCCAGCGTTGGCATTCACGGTGAAGGTGAAGGCACCCGCCTCCGTGGGCGTGCCGGAGAGGACGCCGAGGAACGGATCGAACGACATGCCGTTGGGCAGCACACCGGAGGTGGTGGCCACGAAGGGGTTGCCGCCGACGATGACGACGGTGCGATCGGTGTATTTTTCGTTGAGCACGCCATCGGGCACATGGTCAATCAAGCCAACAGGAGCGGCAGCAGCAGCGGCGGCCATCTGGGCTCCGAGGTACTTGCCAACCACAGCCACATTGGCGTAAGTACCGGTGCCGTGGATGCCGTCGGCCGCGACGGTTTCATCCAGGATTTCGTGGGTTTCCGGGTCAAGGGGCCCAGTGTATTCATAGAACTCGTAACGCCGGGTGACGACATCATCGCCTTGGTTGAGATTTTCAGCCGCCCCATCCAACTGGTTGTTGGCCCCGGCGGGGTTTCCAGAATCGGTCTGCAAGATCTGCCATTCCATTTCCACTTCGTCGGGCTCGCCATTTTTCCAGCTTTTCACCGGTGGGTTGTTGGGGTCATCGGACACCAAGTCGCGCAGTGGAACCACATTGTTGTTGTGGCTCGTGGTGCGGATCTCCTTCACCCAGGTGGGGTGGCCGAACTCATAAACAATCGGCGGTGGCGCAGGCGGTGGAGGTGGCACAATGACGGCTTGAATGGCCACGGCCGCGCCAGCGGCTGGTGCCACGGGAACGAAGACCGGAGTCGAGATGCTGACGGTGCCGCCATGCACGAGCACACCGGCGCCGTTGTCGATCAGCCAGTTGTAAACAATGTTGGTGGGGTTCGCCCGGTAGCCCACGCCAAAGTGCTCGCCGCCGAA
>CAINXC010000556.1 GCA_903854655.1 uncultured Verrucomicrobiota bacterium
CAGCAAGGCGGCGGTCACGTCCCGGGCATCCGGCTGCTCTTCGCCTTCACCGGCCTGCGTCGGCTGTACGAATGCCCCGACACCATGCGGATCCTGACAGGCCGAGGTGTGCGGCGAGAACTCCCAGTATTTCAGGCAGCCATCGCCCAGCAGTTCGCTGAGTTTGGCGGTGTTGCGGTAAACGCCGTTGACCAAGTCCAGCACTTCCTGGCAGGAGCGGTAGGATTTGGCGAGCGATGTCTTGGCAATGCCCCTCCCCCCTCTGTCGGGGTAATCCTTGAGCACCCGCCCGAAAAGCTGCGGCTCGGCCTTGCGCCAGAGGTAGATGGATTGCTTCACATCGCCCACGGCGAAGAAGCTGCGGCGCTGCTGGGCATCCTGCAGCACCTCATCCACAAGCCCGCGCATGATGCTCCACTGCTGCGCGCTGGTGTCCTGAAACTCATCAAAAAGCCAGTGATCCACCCGGCCGTCCATGCGATACCACAGTTCCGCCGCGCTCTCCTCATCGGCCCAGGAGCCGTCGCCCTGGGCCTTGGCCAGCAGCCTTGCCAGATCAGCAAAGGAAAGGCGTCCCCTGCCCCGCACAGTCGAGGCATAGTCCGCTTCATAGGCATCAATCACCTGCCGGATGCCCTGGGTGCGGCGGCAGCGCGTGAGCAGCTCCTGTCCCACCAGGGAGGCCATGAACACAAGCGCCGCCCTGGCGCTCGGCCCGCTGAAATTCCACTTCACACGATGGTACTCGAAGGTGGCGTCGCCCTGGCGAAGCTCTGCCATCAGCGGGGCGAGCCGTTCGATGAAGGTTGCCAGGGCATCGTCGGGCTTGCGTCCAGCCTGATGGGCCGCAGCCTGAGCCTGAATCTTCGCCCAGGCGTCGAGCGCCTTGTCCTTGAAACCGCTGGTGGAGAAGGTTTCGACCAGTTCCCCCAGTGCTTCAGACAAGGGCTTCCCGGCATTCCAAATCGCAGCGTTTGGATAACAATCGCGGGGCCAGATCGCCTCCGGCATTCCCCAGCGGGAACCGTCCTCGCATTCATGCCAGAGATCGTGGCATTGCAGCAGCCATTCGGTGAGCGTGGCCATCACCTTCTTCTCCTCGTGGCCGAAGGTCGCCTGCTTGAAGGCTTCCAGCAGCGCGCGCGCCGCCGCCTTGTCATCATCACGATAGAGGCGGCCCATGAGGCGCTCGATCACCTCGTTGGCGGCCTGTTTCGACTCCTCCTCGGACATGACGGCGGCTCCCACGGGGAGGCCAAGTTCCATGGGAAAGCAGGCGGCGACCGTGGCAAAAAAACTGTCAATCGTTCCCAGCCGGAGCCGGGGCAATCCTCGCAGAACCTCCCGCAAAATCTTGGCAAAATCGACCGTGTGTTCCGGTTGCGGATTAAGCTTGGCCACAAACTCCCGCGCCAGTCGGCCATCCTCTGCCAGTTCTGACAACGCGCGCAGAATGCGGCTGACAAATTCCCCCGCCGCCTTGCGGGTAAACGTCATCGCAGCAATGCGCGAGGGCTTTTCGCCGCAGGCCAGCAGGTGCAGGTAACGCTGCACAAGCTGATAAGTCTTGCCCGAACCGGCGGAAGCCGAGATGAGCGTGTGGCGAAGGATGGGCATGAAACTAAAAGTGCGGAGTACCTAGTGCTTAGTGCGCAGTGCCCAGTCTGAAGCAAAAAGAGAAAACGCAAACTGCCAGTACTCCGCACTGAGCACCAAGCACTCCGCACTTCCACCTTATTTGCCGGTGCGCAAGTAAGCTACCACATCCGCCACCTCCTGCGGGGTCAGGCCCAGTTGCACAGCGCCCATCATGAGGGAGCGTGTCATCTTCTTCTTGGATTTGATCTTCTCCTTGGGGACAATCTGCGTGAGCCCGGCCATGGATTTGATCATGACAAATTCACCGTCGGTCAGCACAAGGCCGTCGATGCGAACATCGTCCTTGGTGATGAGGGTCGTGCCTTCATAACCATGGGCGATGTCCTTGCTGGGATGCAGGATCGCGTCGGTGATCACCTCCGTGGGCTGCGTCGCCCCCCAGCCGGTGAGGCCGGGGCCGAAGTCAACGCCCTGGCCGTTGATCTGGTGGCACATGTAGCAGCGCTGCACCACCGTGGCGCCGTTCCTGGCGTTGCCGGAAAGTTTGAGCACATCCTCCAGCTTGGGGACCTTGTCTTCGGACGGCGGCTCGGGTGAAATCACGGCGGTCAGCTTGATCTTGTCTGGATCAATGATGCCCTCGCTCTTCAGCATGGCCGGCACCCCGAAAGCAGACCAGTCGTTGGTGCTGCGGTTGATCAACCACCACAGCATGTCCGCGGCCACGGGGGACTGCTTGTCCTTCGCCGCCTCAACAAGCGCTTTCGCGGCTTCGACGTCCTTGGTGAAAGCCAGTGTATCAACCGCCAGCTTGCGCTGGGCGGGTGTTAGGTTCGCATTCATCGTGCGGGCCTTCACCGCGCTGACCGCCTCCTTGGGATGCACTCTCCAGGTGAGCCATGCCAGCTTGTCGCCCCATTCCATCGACTTTGACAAGGCAGTCCACACAACAGATTCCTTGCCCGTGCAGCCGATGCCCCATGCGGCAAGGTAGCTGCGGTCAGCGCCATCAAAGCCCCTGGCCAGTTCCACCAGCGCAGGCACGGCCTGATCGGCGGCCACATCGCGCAGACTCGCCGCAAAGTCGCGGCGCACTGCCGGCGATTCGTCTTTGGCGAGCTTGGCCGCATTGACCATGGGGTTCACACCTGCCGCCAGCAGCGCTCGCAAGGCCACCAGTCTGGTCGTTGCATTGGCATCGTCCAGCATTTGAGTCACAGCCTTGCGGCCTCCATCCCCAAGTTGGGCCAGCAGCCAGATCTTGCGGGCGGCTACATATTCGTTGTCGCTCTGCAGCTTCAACAACTCGGGGATGATCTTCGGCCCCTGAGCCTTGAGCTTCGTGAAGCCAACAAAACGAGTATTCACAGCCGGGGATTGCAGGGCGGTCAACTGACCTTCAGTGGTATTGAAATCAATCGCTGGCACATGGGGTTTAAAGCCCGTCGGCGCAATGCGGTAGATGCTGCCGCTGCACGAATCATCAAGCGTGGAGTGACCGCCTGTGCGCTTGTCAAACCAATCGCAGACGTACACGGCGCCATCCGGCCCCACGCATACATCGGACGGGCGGAACTGCACGTACCGCTCATCGCTCAAATTCTTGGAACCGCCGACGAAGTCAGAGCCGGCAAACTTGCCAGAGGTGTTGCTGGTGAAGAAATCGAAGCGGTCCAGTTGCCAGCCCGCGCCCTTCGGCTGCGGCTTGTAACCAAAAACCACGTTGCGCCCGGTTTCGCAGCTCAGCAGCAGGCCCTTCCATTTGTCGCCCAAAGCCCCGTTCTCATAAAATGCCATGCCCGTGGGTGCGCCGCCCCCATAGACATCACCGGCCGGAATCGTGTCGGGATCTTCCTGGCGCCATTCGGCCGTGGCAACGCTTTGTCCGGGACGCTTGTCCGCCTGCCAGGAGCGCTGGCCATCGGGACTGAAAAAGCCCACGTTGCCGCCTTCGATCAAGGGTGTGACACGACAAGCGGGCGGATCATCATTGTCGCTCTGAAACAGGTCGCCGAAGGAGGTCTTCATTTGTTCGTAGCTGTTGCGGAAGCCAAAGGCGAGGATGCATGCATTGCTGCCATCGGGATACATGCTTGCAGAGAAACCGCCCACATAAACGTGCCCGTCGTAGCTCGGCTGCCCGGCCCACGGATTATGAAGGTAGGCCCCGCCTATGTTGAACTGATGGCCGCTGCGGTCCGTGAACTGGGCCCCGCAATTGCCGTTGCTGAAGTACCAGCGCCCATCGGGCCCGCCAAACACGGAGTGCAGACTGTGATCGTGCTGCTTCTGCAGGAAGCCGGTGAGCAGCACCTCGCGCCTGTCCACCTTGGGATCAAAGATGCCGTCGCGATTCACGTCCGTGTAGACGATCAGGTCCGGTGTGTTGGACACCACCACCACGTTGTCGAACACCGCCACGCCCATGGCGCAGGCCAGCTCCGGTTCCTGCACAAACACATGCGAGCTGGTGGCCCTGCCTTCGCCGCTGGTGTCTTCCAGCACCATGATGCGGTCACCTTCGGGGCGGCGGCCCGCCTTGCTGCGGTAGTTCACTCCTTCGGAAATCCAGATGCGCCCTTTGGCATCAATGTCCATGTTGGCCGGGTTGTAGAGCATCGGCGAGGTCGCCCAGAGCGTGACCTCCAGCCCTTCAGGCACCTGGAACATGGAGGGCTCCAGGTGGTCGGCCACCGCTGTCCCAGGATTGAAAGGCTTGACGTTCGGGTCTGGTGCAACCGCCGGTTTGCCTGCCAGCGCGTTCTTCAGCAATTCAGCCTCTTTGGGCGACAGGGCATCGGCGGCACAAACCGCAGCCGCGCCGCAACAGACAAACGCAAGAACAGGGGCAACAAGTCGGAGTTTGGAGCAAGGCATGGCGAGAAGGAACGACCGCCATTGCAGCATTATTGCCCCAGGCTCAAGAGGTTGTTGCCAGCCGGCTCTCGTCCAGCATGACGAAAGCCGGCTGGAATGCGAAAGGGGCGCTTCCGGTTATGGCGAGGTGAGCAAGATGCTGGTGGCTCCGTCGTCGTAGGTGACATAGACCAGGATCTGGCCGGCGGCGTTCACGGAGGTCACTTCGTTGAGGCGGTCGCTG
>CAINXC010000557.1 GCA_903854655.1 uncultured Verrucomicrobiota bacterium
CTTCCTCATCGCCCTGGTTGCCGCGTATTTCCCAGCCCGCCGCGCCAGCCTGTTGGAAATTGCCGAAGCATTGCGGCATTGAGCCCCATGAAACTCATCGTCCTCCCGCTTTCCTGCCTGATGCTGTCCGCCGCTTGCGCGCAAGAGCTCAATACGCATGTGGTGCTTGTGCGAAAGCTCGACGCCATGCGCATGCCTTCGGAGGATTTCACCGCAAGAGTCGCCATTCGCAAAACGAAAGCCGGTGATTCGGCGGCCAAGGAGTCGAATTATCGCCAGTTCTCGCGAAGGCGCGCTGACACGGACGGCCAAGCCGTGCTGGATTCGCTGCTGGTCTGCTCCGCACCCGAGGGGGATGCAGGAAAAATGATCCTGTTCCTGGCGGACGCCTGCTGGTTTTTTGATCCCCATGCGAAACGCGCCACGCGCGTGCCAGCCCAGCAAGTGGCGGCGCAAGCCTTGGTGGCGGACTTGATGAACTGGCGGTTTGTCGATGATTTCGATCACAAACTGGCCGGACAAGAACCTGTCATCATCGCCGGCGAGGCACATGCCTGCACGGTGCTGGACTTTACTCCCAAACCCGGAGTCAAGAACCGGTCCCCATTGGTGCGCTGCTGGATCGATGCCGCCGGACGGTCGTGGAAGACCGAGTACTACACCGCGAGCAAGAAGGTGTTCCGCAGCGTGCTCTTCACCAAGTACTCCATCGTGCTGGGAGCGGAGCGGGCCGTCGCACTGCGCATCGAAGATCAAGGCGGCATTGCAGAGGTGTCCTTGAGTGGGGTGAAGGGCGGGCGCAGCCCGGATGCGTTTTTTGATCCCGATCAGTTGCCGCGGCTCACAGGATTCAGGCCCTGAAAAGGAGACGCTCAGGCCGGATTGTTTGAAATCATTGTGGAGGGCATTCATGCCCGGAGCTTACTCTCCCAGTCGAAACTCACCCTGTCCCATCACAATGTTCAGCGCCTTGCGGTAGGGCGCAGGCATTGGCAGGCCGGGCAACTCGGTTTCGGTGACGAAGCGATGCGCGGCCAGCAGCGATTGCGCTGCTGGTGCGGCATGAATCCATAACGTCACCCTGTAACGGGTAATGCCATACGTCATCTTGTGCAGCACGGGTGGGAGCTTGTTGAGGTCTTCCGGCAGGACGGGGAGCTTCCACAGGCCGGTGCGGCGCTTGCCCATCTCCTGCTCCAGCAGCACGGATCGATTCTGCCGGAGAAAATACACGCGCTCCGTCACCTCCGTGATTGCGGTGCGTCTGCCTTTCACTGGCAGTGAAGCGGGTTCTGTGGCGCGGCAAAAACCGCTGACCGGACAGCGGGCGCATTCCGGCAGTCCCACGCGGCAATGGGTCTGGCCCAGCTCCATGAGCGCGGAATTGAAATCGCCTGGGCGTGCCGCTGCCCGCACCAGAACCGTGGCGCGCTGCCAGAGAAGCCTTTGCCCTTCGGTCGAATCCACCGGGGTGGCATCATTGAAAACGCGCGACAGCACGCGCGCCACATTGCCATCGACGATGGGCTCGGGCAGTTCGAAGGCAAAGCTGGCCACCGCACCCGCCGTGTAGGGCCCGATGCCCGGCAGCGCCAGGATCTGCACGGGATCGCGAGGCATCTCGCCGCCATGCTCCGCCACGATCACCTGCGCCAGTTTTTGCAGGTTGCGGGCACGTCGGTAGTAGCCCAGCCCTTCCCAGGTGCGCAGCACATCCTCCTCACCTGCCCCGGCCAAAGTGGCAAAGTCGGGGAACCGTGCGAGCCAGCGCGCGTAGAACCCCCGGTCCAGCACCGTGGCGATCTGGGTCTGTTGCAACATCACCTCCGCCACCAGAATGGCATAAGGATCACGGGTTTGCCGCCAGGGATAGTCCTTGCGATGCCGGGCAAACCAGCGCTCCAAAGCGCTGGCGAACTCCTCCGGAGGGCTGGCGGGTGCCGGGTTCATCGGAGCCGGGTCATTTCGGACTGCAGATTTGGGATTGCGGATTGCAAGGCCGCAGGCTAGCTCGCGGATCTCGAATCTCAAATTTGAAATCTTCCATTCCATGGCCGCCGTCACCACCTACACCAAGCCGCTGACCAGCGAACAGGCCCGCAAGCTGCGCGGAGAAATCAGCGACCGGGGCTTCACCTTTGAGACGAAGCCCTACTGCCTCTATGCCGCCACGAAGCCGGGGCTCAACGTGCTGGTCTATGAAAAGGGCCCCAAGGTGGTGGTGCAGGGCAAGCACACCGAAGACTTCGTGCTCAACACCCTGGAGCCGCTCATTCTCGGCAAAGCGGAGCTCGGCTACGAAGAAGTCATCAACCCTGCCATGTTCGCCCCCCACATCGGCGTGGACGAAAGCGGCAAGGGTGACTTCTTTGGTCCGCTGGTGATAGCGGGCGCTTATGTGGATGCCGATGTGGCCCGTGCCTTGCAGGCCGCAGGCGTGATGGACAGCAAGCGCATCAGCAGCGATGCCCGCATCCACACCCTGGCGCGAGCCATCCGCGCCCTGCCAGGCATCGCGTTTGAAGTCATCGTCATCGGCCCCCAGCGTTACAACGAGATGTACGCCTCCTTTGGCAATCTCAACCGCCTGCTGGCCTGGGGCCATGCCAGGGTCATTGAACAGCTTCTCGTCCAGCGCCCTGACTGCCCGCGAGCCCTTTCCGATCAATTCGCCAATCCAGCCGTGCTCAAGCGGGCGCTCCAGGAGCGCGGCAAGAACATTGAGCTTGAACAGCGCACCAAGGCGGAAAGCGATCCCGCCGTGGCCGCCGCCTCCATCCTCGCCCGGGCAGGCTTCGTTTCCTGGCTCAGCGAAGCCGAAGCCCGCCTTGGGTGCCGCCTGCCCAAAGGCGCTTCAGCGGAAGTCAAGGCCTGTGCCCGCGAACTGGTGGCCATGCATGGCCAGGCAGCCCTCAGTTCCGTGGCGAAGATGCATTTCAAAACCACCGGCGAAGTTCTTGGGCCAGGATAGCCCTTCTCACTCGTCGCGCTGCACCACATACACAAAGGCAGGCGGCACATTGCCCCACACCACCGAGGTCACGCGCAGGCGCCCTGGCTGCTGCTTCAGCAGCTCACGAAAGTGACGCCCGCGAGGCAGGCGGTGAAACCCCCAGTAGGCGAAGGTGGCGAAGCACCCTCCCGGCACCAGTTTGGGCAGGACATTGTTGAGAATTTCAATCTGCAACTGTTCTGGAAACGCCGTCCAAGGCAGTCCGCTGACGATGGCATCGAACCCCTCCTCGCCCGGTCGCAGATACTGGTCAAAATCAAACTGCTGTGCCGCCGCAGCCACAAAATCAAATCCAGGGAACCGGCTCTGAAGCGTTTCCACGAAACGCTCGTTCAATTCCAGGCCCAGGTAGTTGGCCGTGTGCGGCAGGCAGTCCTTGATCACCTCTGTGAACGCCCCGGTGCCAGGCCCCAGCTCCAGCACGCGCCGGGCGCGCGGCACGTTCGCAGATTCGATGATGCGGTGGGCAAGAGCCACCGACGAGGGCAGGATGGCCCCGGTGGTCTTCCAGCTTCTAAAGAACTCGCGGACAAAGGTTGAGGCGGACATGCGGCGGTTCCTTAACATCGAAGGGAGTTGACGCGAACACTTTTCGAGGTTTGAGAGTCTTAACCTTCATGTTCAGCCGCCACACCCTCACCACCGTCGCCGCCGCTCTGCTGCTGAGTGGTTGCGGCTCCACCCTCTGGAAGATCCAGCTCAAGGACGGCCACGAATACCTGTCCAAGTCCAAACCCGAATTCCAGGCTAAAACCGGCTACTACCGCTATCGGAATCTTCAGGGCAAAGACGCTCTGCTGCGCGCAGATGAAGTGCTGCTCATCGAGCAACAATAGCATGGCACGCCCCCTCGTTCTCGCGTCCTCTTCACCCCGGCGTGTGCAGCTGATGCGCGAAGCGGGATATGCCTTTGCTGTCGTGGCGCCCGAGGTGGAGGAAGCCCACGATCCTGCCCTCACCTGCGAAGCTCTGACCATGGAGAATGCGCGCCGCAAGGCTGTTGCCGGAGCGCTTCTGCGTCCCGATGCCCTCGTCATTGGAGCCGACACCCTGGTTTACGTCGATCAGCACCCGCTGGGCAAGCCGGCCGACCTCGCCGAGGCCCGCGACATGCTGCGAAGGCTTTCGGGACGCCGTCATCAAGTCTGCACCGGCGTGGCGCTGGCCACGGAAGCCGGGGCCCGGGTCGATACATTCGCCGTCATCACCGACGTCACTTTCAAGTCGATCGACAAAGGCGCGATTTACCGCTATCTCGACCTGGTCCACGTCTTCGACAAAGCCGGTGGCTATGCCGTGCAGGAACATGGACACCTGATCGTGGAGCGGGTCGAGGGCTCCATGAGCAATGTTATCGGCCTGCCCATGGAAACGCTGGCAGACTGGCTGGCCCGAAACCCGGACACCTCGGCTCAAGATTAGCCTACTTCTTGCCGAGCATAGCCGTGACCTCAGTGCGGTCGAGCTTGCCATCCTTGTTCTTGTCCCACTTGTCAAACTCAGCCCTGGCTCCCGGAAACTCCGTGGGCTCAATGGTGCCGTTCTTGTCCTTGTCATGAGCCTTCATGTAGGCATCCACTGGATTGGTCTTCTTCGGCGTGCCCTTGCCCTTGGCCTGGGCCGAGCTGACGCACAATCCAAGCGCGAGAATCACGGGAGCACAGTGTTTGATGATCGTTTTCATGGGTTGCTGCAGTGGCATGGACGTCGAACCACCGCTAGATACAGCAGCGTTTCGACATGACTGATCGAGGGATCATGCAGGATTCCGCGAACCATAGGGCCGCGAGGCTGGCACAACCTCCCGGGTTGAAGAACGCCCCTTCGTGATGTTCCACAATGCACCTGCCCCCCTATTGCTTCTCAGCATTCAGCAGAAGGCAACCTGCATGTCTTTCTGATGCTGTTGACCAAGGCGGCGACCGCTAGCTGGAGGGCGAGGCACCCTGCTCAATTTCACTGATCATGACGTGGATGTGAGGCTTTTTGTTTTCGCGCGGCTTCATGATGGCCAGGCTTTCGGCAAAAGAGCCCCACTTCAGCACGTGAATGTTCACATGCCTGGCACCCCAACTGTTCATCGAGGCTTTTGACGGCCGGTACAAGTCGATGGTTTTTGTGCCCACCAACGCGGAGCCGTAGTCGTCCACTTCATAGACGTAGGGCTCCCCTTCGATCTTGAAGCTCGTGCCGACCGGGTAAACGGACCAGTCCGCAGCCGCACTGCGCACGTTGCCATACTTCAGCGTGTTCCCCACGGCGCTTTTGGCCCCATAAGCGATGTGATCGCTCTCCGTGTGTGTGTAGGCGGTGGTCTTGACGTCGTGGATGACGCCACTGGCATCAATGCTGGAAATTTTCCTGGTGCGTTGGGAGGTGGAGCTGCTTTCACAGGCAACGGAACCCGCGCAAAGCGCGGCCAACAGGATCAGGCGTAATTTCGTCATAGGCAGTTTGGGATGTTTTCTCTGATGGGAAGGCTCATTGAGACAGGCCAGGCCCTGGCATGTTCAAATTCCGCTGCCAGCGACCAATACACCGCAGGAAGCTTGCCCTGCCGTTCGTCTTATTTATCACCCATGGTTGTGTTTAGACCGTTTATCCATAATAGCTGAATGAATCCAAGTCCCAAAACCAGTCATCCTGCTGGCCCGGGAGCCCAAAAAAACTCTCCAAAACATTTTTTTTGCTTTGCCTTTTAGAGCCCAATCTGGCTAAACTTTCACAAGAATTCGGGGGTATAGCTCAATTGGTAGAGCGGTCTGTTCTGCAAAGAACGAACAAGTAGGAGTTCGATTCTCTTTACCTCCACCACTTCACACAGGGGGTTGGCGCGGTCCCTGCGACAGGGTGTTCCGGCCTTGCAGCCGAGGTGCAATCAAACGAATCCGTCGCATTGACATGACGGCAGCCTGCAACGAAGGATAAGGATGGCCAAATCCGAAACACCTACCCCACGTAAGCCCAACGCGGCTCTGATGAAACCCGTCCAGCCTGATGAAGCGCTGTCCGCCATCGTTGGCGCGACCCCGCTTCCCCGTGGCGAACTCACCAAGAAGCTTTGGGACTACATCAAGAAGCATGGCCTGCAAGACCCGGCCAAGAAGACCCTGATCAATGCTGATGAAGCGCTGAAGAAGGTCTTCAACGGCAAGGGCCAGGTGACCATGTTCGAGATGACCAAGCTCGTCTCAGGACACGTGAAGTAACAAGGAGTCCCTCCTTCATTGCGGAAGGCCAGTCCCCCTGGCCTTCCGCCTCCTTTCGTTTTCCGTTGGATACAAGTACAGCACAGGCTTGGCAGCCTGTGCTTTTTTGTTCCTTGAAGCATCGGCGGCGCTCACTTGTCACCAAAGTGCCGTTCATCCCGCAGGGCCTTGGTGAAGGGCTTGCCCATCGAACAGGGTGGCTCCTCGATGTGCAGGGCCGCACTGAGCGTCGGTACAATGTCGGTGATGGCGAACTCGTCGGCGAACCGGCCGGCAATGAAAGGTGCGCCGTAAAACATCACCGGCACATGGGTGTCGTAGCTGAACGGTGAGCCGTGGGTGGTGCCTGTTTTGCCAGGCACGGGAATGATGAAGGGCTTGAAGATCAGCACAACATCACCGCTGCGCTCGGCGTTGAAGCCATTCATCACCCGCTGCCCGATGATCCCTGGTGCGCGCCCGTCGAGCAACTGATCGCGCCCGTACACGGCATGGAACTGGCCGGTGGAGAGCGCCCACTCACGGATGAAGGCGACCAGGGTCTCAGGCACGAGTTGCTTCTCTTTCAGTGTGTCCTGGTTGAAGTACAGATTGCCCTCGAACATTCGTGGCAGCAGCTTGCCTGGGAGCGTGAGCAAATAGCGGCCCGGGCCAAAGCGCTCGTTGAGCTTGCCCACCAGGTCCTTCATCAGCTCGTTGCCATCGGCGCGCCGCCCGTCCAGCCCCTGCTCTGCGGCAAACTCTGGCGTCGGTGCCACGCCGTGATCGGCGGTCATCACGATGTCAATGTTGGCAAGGCCGATCTTCTTGTCGAGGTAGCGGAACAGCTCCTCCAACTGCCGGTCCAGGCGCAGCACCACGTCCTGCACCTCCTGAGAATACGGCCCGAACTTGTGCCCGGCGTAATCGACCGATGAGAACGACACGGACAGCACGTCCGGCTGCGCCCCCTGCCCCAGCTTTTCGCCATCAATGGCCGCCTCGGCGAATTCCAGCAGGATCTGGTTGCCGAAGGGTGTGGGCATGATGGTTTCATAGCCCTCGGTCTTGGACCCGGCGATGACGTGGTCAAAGGTCGCCTTTTTCTCGCCCTCCAGCACGCCCTCGCCTGCGGCTTCGTCAGGCCAAAGGTAGAGCTTGGGGTCCAGCAGCCGGCTCCAGGTCTGGCCGATGAACTGCGCCGCCCTCTTGCGCCCGTTGAACTGCTGCGCCCAGGCCGGCAGCGCAGTCTTGTAGTAGCTGCTGGTGATGAAGTTGCCGCTGGCGGCTTCAAACCAGTAGGCCCCTGCGGGCTTCTTGCCCGCAGGCAGGATGGCCCCGCGATCCTTCATGGAGAGCCCCACCACCTTCGACTGGTAGTGCAGCCGCATCTGATCGGAGAAATTCGCACCGATGAAATTGCGCGGCGACATCTTGCCCGCCGCCGTGTTCGTGCCCACGCCCTCCACCGAGGGGTCGGCAACGCAGTACATCACCTGCCCCGTGCGCTTGTCGAACCAGTCGTTGGCGATGATGCCGTGCATGGAAGGCGTCGCGCCGCTGAAGAAGCTGGCGTGACCCGGCCCGGTGATCGTCGGGCAGTAATCGTAGCGAGCGAAGGTCATGAAGGCTCCCTTGTCCGTCAACAGCCGGAATCCACCCTCGGTGAACTGGTCATGGAAGCGCTCCATGTAGTCGTACCGCAACTGGTCCACCAGGATGGCGAGGACCAATTTCGGGGGAGCGGCCCGGACTTGAGAGAAGGTGCCAAAGGCAATGACAGTGAGGACAAAAAGCTTTTTGATCATGAAGAGGGAACTGGGGCTGTGATTGAGCGCAGAGGTGGGGTCACTTCTTTAAAATCGTGTCCAGCACCTTGCCATCCACGTCCTTCATTGTCAGGCCCAGAAGGGCCGCCATCGTCGGCGCCACATCCGTGTTGCTAATGGTGCCCAGTTTCACCCCCGGCTGAATGCCTGCGCCCCACGCCACGAAGGTCGCGTGCATGCCCGGCTCATTGGGATCATAACCGTGGCTTCCCTTGACGTCCGCCGACTTCTCCGTCACGACGAGATCGCCTGCCGCCGCATCCGTAAACGTGTAGCCCGTGCTGGCCGAAAGCACCATGTCAGCCATCTGCGGGTTCTTGAGCGGATCAGCAAGGCCGTATTGTGGGAAGTCCTTTGGAGCAATGACGAGCTTAACCCCTTCCACACCCTTGAAAAGCGATGCCACCTTGGTGATCAACGCCTCGCGGTTGGCCTGATCGAGCACGTAAAGGAAGGAGCTTCCACCCTGGCCGACAGCGCGCACCTGGCCGCCAGTGATGCGGCCCGCCACCGCCATCAGCAGATTCTGCTGGCGCAGCAGCACGTTGGGCAGGATTTGCTGCCGGTACGGGAAGAACCCGTGGTCGGCCGAGACGATGAGGGTCGCCGCGCCGGGGAAGCTCTTTTCCAATTCGTCCTGGATCTCTGCCACGCGGTCATCCTCGAACTTCACCGCCGCATCGGCTTCAGGCGACTGTGGCCCAAAGGAGTGCTCCACGTGATCGATTTCCACCAGATGCAGCACAGCCACATTCGGCCGATGGCGGCGGATCACGTGAGTGAACATCTGCGTGTACATGCGATCGCGGTTGCGGCCCTTGCCATCCTTGCACCACTGCTCCTGGGATTCCCAAGGAATGCCCGCATCGCTGAATTCGGTGAGCAACTGCGGAGTGATGAACTGCTGATAAAGCGCCTGGGTGCCCACATCGGGAACCGCCCAGTCAAGAGTCGGGGCCCCTCGGCTGGCCGGCCACGTGATGCCCGCCGTTTTCAATCCCGCCGCCTTCGCGACATCATAAATGGTAGGGCTATTGACTATCTCATCCTTGTTAAAAAGCGGGTCCGTGAGCAGCATCACGACGGCATTCTTGCTTCGGTCCAGATACGTGTTGCCCAGCACGCCATGCCTGGCGGGGTTTACTCCGGTGACCAGCGTCGTGTGATTCGGCCACGTCACGGTCGGCATCGAAGCCTTCATCATCTGCGCCCGCGCCCCTTCGGCGGCCAAACGCCGGATCGTCGGCATTTCCGCTTTCGGATCATCCAGGTAGTAGTGCGCCAGCCCGTCCAGGCTGATGAGCACAACAATCCGCCCGGAGGCGGGGGGCAGAGCGGAGCAAGGGGCTGCAGAGGTGAACAGGGCGGCAGCAAGAACAAGGAGGAAGTTTTTCATGAGTCAGCGAATGTCCTGCAAAATCGGCTTCAGAGGGCGGATATGAACGCCACGACGCCGAATGTTCTTTGCCCGAAACGAGCGGCATCTCTCGTATTGCCGCTCATTTCCCCGCCGCCACCAGCCACTTCGCTTTCGCGAGGTAGTAGTCACGCTGGGCATCAAGGTACTCGTGCTCCAACTGCAGGTGCTTGTCGCGGGCGCGCAGCAGGTCCTCCAGGGTGGCATGGCCCTGCCGATACTGTTCACGCAAGCGATCTTCAATCTCGCCGGCCTTGGGGATGAGAACATCCTGGGTTTCACGCGCCACCTTGGCAAAGGCGGCCATGCCGGCACGTGCGGTGGCGGCTTCAGCCTGGATGCGTGCGCCGAGAGCGAACTTCTCCTTTTGCGCCCTCTCCGCCATGGCTCCCGCCTCCTGGACCTTGCCCTCGTTGCGATTCCAGAACGGCAGCGGAATACTGACCTGGATGCCGACCATGTTGCGGTTCTGAATACCTGCGGGCAGATCCATCACTCGATCGCGCGACGCCATCGCACCAACTGAGATGTCCTCATATTTCTTCGCTCTTTCCAGGGCGATGCCATGGCGGGCGGCGTTCTCCATGTGCCCGGCGGCACGATAGTCGGCGCGATCGGCAGGATCAGGCGGCGCCACGGGCAGTGAAACCGAAGTCATAAGGCCCCCCGTGAAGTGCAGTAGCTCGTCGGGCGCAAGCCCAAGCATGGGACGGAGCATGCCCGTCATCTCCGCCACATCGCTGTCGAGTTTGAGGTTGTTGAGATGCAGCTCGCCGGCTTCCAATTCCATGCGCGCGACCTCAGTTGCATTGCCTTCGCCTGCCGCCGACATGCCGGTGGCAATCTCCGCGAGGTTCTTGCTGTTGGCGATCTGGCGCTCCGTGAGCTCGCGCACGGCATCCGTGTAGAGCAGCTTGATGGCAATGACGCGCACCTCGGCGCTGAGCATGCGAGCCTTGTCTTGAGCTTCCTCTTCTGCGGCTGCCAGTTCAGCATCAGAGATCGATTTTTCCAACCGCAGCCGGTTGGTGACGGGGAACTTCTGCATGAAGGCAACCCCCAGGCTGCCGGCACTGGTTCCAGGCATGTTCGAAGCGCCGATTTGCAGCTCAGGATTCATCAGGCGCCCGGCGTTCGTCCGGCGACCCCTGGCCTCCTCGATGCGCATCCGGGCGGCGGCGAGATCGGGGTTATGCTCGTGAGCATAGCGCACTGCCGATTCCAGAGTGAAATCGCCGGCTTGGGCCACCGTGGCAAACAGGGCAGCCCCCAAGACAAGCGCACGGCCAAAGAAGGGAGCACCGACACTCTTGTCGGTCTCATGAACCTTCGCGGCTTCGCCGCCTTGTTTGCGAAAGCCGACAGGAGTGTCGGCGCTCCCTTGTTCGAAGCCGCTCATGCCCTCACCTCCCGCATGTCCGGCGCATAAATGTGCCCCGCTTGCTCGACCAGCCCCATCTCCTTCTTCCGCAGCCACACAAAGATCACCGGCGTGACAATTAGAATGTGGATCAGGCTGCTGACCATCCCGCCGATCACCGGAGCGGCCAGCGGCTTCATCACTTCCGCCCCTGTGCGGGTGCTCCACAGCAGCGGCAGCAGGCTGGCAACGATGGTGGCCACCGTCATCACCTTGGGCCGCAGGCGCAACCGGGCACCATGAGTCACCGCCTGCACCAAGTCGTTGAAATTGAAGGCGGCGCCGCGCTCATGCCGCTTGTGCTCCAGTGCCTCCTCCAGGTACACCACCATCACCACCCCGGTCTGGATGGCGGTGCCGAACAACGCGATGTAGCCCACCCAGACGGCGACACTGAAGGGGAAGCCAAGCGCGTATTGCAGGAACACGCCGCCGCTCAGCGCGAAAGGAACGGCCAGGATCACGTGGGCCGCCTCCTTGGCATTGTGATAGACCATGAACAACAAGAGGAAAATGATGAACAAAACCGTGGGCACGATCACACGCAGCGTCTTCGCCGCGCGAAGCTGGTTCTCGTATTCGCCGCTGTAGTCAACGATGATGCCTTTGGGCAGACGCGGCGCAATGTTGGCCTCCACACTCGCCTTGATGTCCTCCACAAAGCCGCCCAAATCCCGGACCTGGGGATCGACATTGGCCTGCACATAAACGCGCAGGCGGCCGTTCTCGCTGGCGATTTCATTGGGCCCTTCCACACGGGTGAGCGTGGCGACCTGGCCCAGCGGCACCACCTTGCCTGAAGGGCTCGTCACCAGCACGTCCTTCAACCGCTCCAGGTCCTCGCGCTCACTGCGTTGCAGCCTCACCTGGATCGGAAAGCGCTGACGGCCCTCGATGGTGGTGGCGACATTCTTGCCGCCGAGACCGGCCTCCACCACATCGAGCACGTTCTGGGCGCGCAGGCCGTAGCGGGCCATCGCCTCGCGATCCACCTCCACAGTGAAGTAGGGTTTGCCCTGCACACGGCTGGCGGCAACACCGGTGGCGCCACGGACCTGCTTGACCACCTTTTCCACTTCAAAGGCCCAGTGCTGGAGCTGGCCCAGGTCGTCACCTAACAATTTGATGCCCACCTGCGCGCGGATGCCGGTGGCGATCATGAGGATGCGGTTTTCGATGGGCTGCAAAAAGCCGGGCACGCATCCGGGCACCTCCTGAAGCTTGGTGATCAGCTCGTCGATAAGCTTCTGCGTGGTCATGCCCGCGCGCCATTCGCCCGGCGGCCTGAGCATGATGGTGGTCTCGATCATCTCGGTGGGCGCGGGATCGGTGGCGCTGTCGGCGCGTCCCAGCTTGCCGGCGGCGGAGGCGACCTCCGGCATGGCGGCGATGACGCGGTCCTGCCAGGCCATCACGCGCTTGATCTCGCTGAGCGAAGTGCTGGGCACCAGCGTGGGCATGAGCAGGAGGCTGCCCTCGTTGAGCGGCGGCATGAATTCACGGCCCATGCCGCGGGTCAAATTCTGCAAGGCCGGGTACGCGGCCAGCCGTTCGTTGTACTGGCGCGGCAGGCCGAAGGCGATGACCATGGCCGTCGCCAGGATCATGCCCGCCATGGTCATCACGGTCCGCCGATGGCTCAAGGCAAAGCTCAGCACCGGATCGTATATCGCCAGCAGCAGGCGCATCAATATGTTGCGGTCTTCCGAATGAAACGGACCGCGCACCAGCACGCTGCAAAGGACCGGCACAATGGTCACCGCCAGCAGCGTGGAGCCGATCATGGCAAAGGTCTTGGTGAAGGCGAGCGGATGGAACAGCTTGCCCTCCTGCCCAGTGAGCGCGAACACCGGAACGAAGGCCAGGATGATGATGGCCATGGCGAAAAAGATGGGGCGCCCCACCTGCTTCGATGCCTCGCCCACCAAATAAAGCGTCTCCTGCGGCGTGAGCCGGGCGCCCTTGTGCTTCTCGGCATGTTCGCAGTGCCGCAGCACATTCTCTGTGAGCACAATCGCCGCATCGACCAGAACGCCGATGGCAATGGCGATGCCTGAAAGCGACATGATGTTGGAGGTCATGCCCGTCTGCTTCATGAGGATGAAGCTGATCAGGATGGAAACCGGCAGCGGGAAGGTGACGATCAGGATGCTGCGGAAGTGAAAGAGGAAAATGATGTGCGCGATGATCACGAGCACAATCTCCTCGCTCAAAGCGTGCTTCAGCGTGTCGATGGTCCGGTCAATCAGTTCGCTGCGGTCATAGAACGCCTTGATCGTGACTCCCGGCGGCAGGCTTGCCTGCACCACTGCGATGCGCTCCTTCACGCGCTCAATCACATCGCGGGCGTTCTCGCCGGTGCGCATCACCACGGTGCCGCCGACGACCTCCTTGCCATCGACATCCAGCGCGCCGCGACGGAAGTCGCCCCCGATTTCCACCCGCGCCACGTCGCGCAGGTACACCGGCGTGCCCTCCTTTTCCATGAGCACGATCTGCTCGATGTCCGCCACGCTTTTCACCAGGCCGATGCCGCGCACCACGAACTCCATGCCGTTTTCCTCGATGGTCTTGCCGCCGACATTGAGGTTGCTCTGCGACACGGCCATCATCACCATGTCCAGCGACACGCCCACCGACCGCATCTTGTCGGAATCGACCTCGATTTGATACTGCTTCACAAAACCACCCACGCTCGCGACTTCCGCGACCCCCGGCACGCTGTTGAGCTGGTAGCGGATGAACCAGTCCTGAAGCGAGCGCAACTGGCCCAGGTCATAGCGATAGTCGGGCGCCAGGGCGGGATCGACGGCGAGATAGTACTGATACACCCAGCCAAGGCCCGTGGCATCCGGGCCGAGCTTGGCCTCCACACCTGGAGGAAGGGTGCCGCCAAGGTAGTTCAAGCGCTCCAGCACGCGCTGCCGGGCAAAGCCATTGTCCACCTCATCCTTGAAGATGATCGTGATCAACGAGAAGCCAAACATGCTGGTGGCGCGCACCGTCTTCACGCCTGCGAGCCCTTGCAGGTTCACGCTCAACGGATACGTGACCTGATCCTCGACCTCCTGCGGGCTGCGGCCCATCCAGTCGGCAAACACGATGACCTGGTTTTCGCTGAGGTCAGGAATGGCGTCCACGGGTGTCTGCACCACCGCCCGCACGCCCCATCCCACGATGACCAGCGTGGCGCACACCACCAGGAAACGGTTCTTCAGCGACCAGTCGATGAGGCCTGAAATCATTCCTTCACCTCCGCCCCGCAGTCCAGCATGTCCTTGCCCCAGTAGGGATTGCGCAGCGCGGCGGAGAACTGGATCCACCTGGCGTTGCTGGGCGCGCCGGGCCAGAGGTCACCTGTCATCGGGCAATGAAGGACCTTCAATTCCGGCATCTGCGATCTGAGCGGCAGAGCAAGGGCTGAAACCTCCTGGCTGAAGGGCAGGAAGGCCTTCCGTGCGGCCAGCAAGTCAGACGCTGCGGCGCCGAGCCTCGCTTTCACCGGCAGCTCGGCCGGGGCGGCTGGCAGCTTCTTCACCGCCGCAAGATAAGCCTTCAAATTGTCGCCTGCGAGGGCGTCAGTGAGCACCGCGACGGCGTCGAGATAGTGTTTTACGGCCTCGTTCGCAAGCATCACGGGCTCGTCCGCAGGCGGGGTCATGTTGTTGTTCAACTGCGCCTGGCCGTCGATCAGCATGTTGCCGCTGGTCACCACCCGCTCGCCTTCGCGCAGGCCGTTCAGCACCTCCCATGCATCATCCCCCGCCCGGCCAAGCTGCAACGAGCGGTGCTGATAGGCGCCGCCTTCTTTCTCCACAAAGACGCGCGGGCTGCGGCCGGGCCAGAGCACCGCGCTGCGCGGCACGGCGAGCACCTCGGGAGCCTCAAGCGCGACGGTGGCATGGGCGTAAAGCTTGCGCCGCAGCAAACGGTCGGCGTTGTCCACCTCCACCCGGACGCGGGCCGAGCGGGTCATGTCGTCGAGGTTGGGATTGATGAATTTCACCGTCGCCGCGAACGTCCGGCCCGGCAGCGCCGGCACGGTGATCACCACTTTCTGGTCCAGTGCAATGAACGGCAGGTCCTGCTCATAGGCGACGAATTGAAACCACATCGTCGAGAAGACGGCGAATTCAAACAAGCGCTCCCCTTCCATCACGCTCTGGCCCTCATACACATGGCGCTTGATCACCGTGCCGGTGACGGGAGAGGAAAGCTCGAAGTGGATGTCGTCCTCTTTGCGGTCCGGAATACTGGCAATCTGGCCGGGGGTGAGGCCGAATTGCATCAAGCGGTTGCTTGCCGCCGCCAGAACCGCGCCGCCCTGCTTCAGGGACAGCCTGTACTCGCTGGCGGCCGCCAGCAGCGGCCGGCTGAAGAAGCTGGCCAGCGGCTGGCCCTCCTTCACCTCCGCCCCCTCGTAGTTCACGTACAGGCGGTCGATGCGCCCCTGGGTGTAGGCGCTGAGCACACGGTTCTTTGAATCATCGCCCTCGATCAATCCAGCCACGCGCAGCGTGCGCACCAGCTTCTGCCGCTTCACTTCCCCGGTCTTGACACCCACCACATTGGGGCTGCCCTGGGGAAGCATCACGATGTCCGCAGCAGCCGTATCAAAGCTTTTCCCACCGTCATACACCGGCACCAGGGCCATCCCGCAAACCGTGCACTGGCCCGGCTTGTCCGATTTCACCCACGGGTGCATGGGGCTTTGATAAAACAGCACCTTGCGCTCGCCGGCGGCGGGTTTCATCGCCAGAGCGGCATCGTGCATGGACATAGCGGCGATCCAGCCCGCAGCCACGGAAACAAGCGCAATGGGAAGAATGATGAGAAGGGTTTTCATGGAGAAGGAAGCCCGTCGCGCTGCCCCGGCACCGGATTAAAACGAGATGCGCATCCCCACCGTCAGGGTCCAGGTCGGCGAAAGCTGGTAGCCATTGACGTTCTGGTACACCGGGATCTGCACAAAGGCATAGGCGGAGGCGGTCTCGCTGATGTCCACCGCCACTCCCGGACTCACATAGACAAGGGAGCCGCCGGTATCAAAATTGTCCGACTGCAGGCCCGTGTCCCGACCGGCAATGCGGCCGTTGATCTGAAGCTGCGGCATGATCCGGCCAAAACCCATGTA
>CAINXC010000558.1 GCA_903854655.1 uncultured Verrucomicrobiota bacterium
CAGAGTGCTTTTGATATTCCCACCTGTGCCGTCGGGGCCGAGGGCTCACGTATCCCCTCTCTTTCGAGGTGGGGACCCGCATGATGGAACCGTGTCTTCCAGTGAAGGCATGACACTTTTTGCTCCAGTGCGCAGTCCCCGGGTAATATTATCGGGCCGGGCCACTTGAACCCGCAGAACGAACACCGCAGGAAAGGGATGGCGTGCGGCACCGCTGTGCCTTCACGCGAAAGGATTTGTCAAAGAATCCACGCAGACCGGTCCGGTCCCGCGAATGGGGCGATGGTAGCAGCCGCGAGCGGCAGGGGCAAGCAGTGAACGAAAAAGTTGCATCAGCACCCGGCGGCCATGGCTGCCGACTGGTGGAACCCGCGAAGCGCAGCCAGTTCCAGATATTCGCCCTCCAAGCCTCCCGGAAACCGGTGTTTTCGCCCCGCCGAACAGCCCCTCGAAAAACACCCGTTTGCACCCCTGAAAAACACCCCCGAAAATGTGCTTGGAACGCTAGAAAAGTCTTGGCTTGGAGCCTGTTCTCTCTATCTTCATTTTCTCCCCTCCGAGCACCCTTTTTTGACCCCGTCATGAGTGCTCCCGAAGCGGCCAGAAAAGCCGCTCGTTTGGGACAAGATTCAGGACCCGAAACAGCGCCCTTTATGTCGCAAGACCAAACCGAAAACAACGCCTCCTTCACCGCCGTGTCCAGCGACCAGGCCTACGGTGCCGACCAGATCCAAGCACTGAAGGGCCTTGAAGCAGTCCGCCTGCGTCCTGGCATGTACATCGGCGACCCCGATGAACGTGGCCTGCACCACTGCGTCTTCGAGGTCGTGGACAACTCGATTGACGAGCACCTCGCCGGTTACTGCAAGAATGTCTGGATCACCATTCACACCGACGGTTCCATCAGCATTCAGGACGATGGACGCGGCATCCCTGTCGAGATGCACCCGGAGGAAGGCATTCCCACCGTGGAGCTCGTCCTCACCAGCCTGCATGCCGGCGGCAAGTTCGGCGACGGCGCATATGAATTCTCCGGCGGCCTGCACGGCGTGGGCGCGAAGTGCACCAACGCCCTCTCCGACTGGTTCAAATGCGAAGTCTTCCGCGACGGCAAGATCTACGCCATCGGCTTCGAACGCGGCAAGACCACCGAGCCGCTCACGGTGCTCGGCGATCTCGACGACCCCACCGCCACCGGCACCAAGATTTCTTTCTTCCCGGATGCCACGATCTTCACCATCACCACCACGTTCAACTTTGATCGTCTCCTGGTGCGCCTGCGCGAGCTGGCCTTCCTCAACCCCGGCATCAAGATCACCCTTACCGACGAACGGGCCGAACCGGTGCGCCAGGACGTGCTGTTCTACAGCGAGGGCGTGAAGCAGTTCGTGCGCGAAATGGGCGCGGACAAGGACAAGATCCACCCCGAGCCCATCGCTCTTGCCGGCCGCCGCGAGGTGCTGATCGACGACAAGAAGAAATTCATCCTGGTGGACTGCGTCCTGCAGTGGAACAAGGGCCTCAATGAACAGACCCTGTGCTTCGCCAATGCCATCCCCAACCCCGACGGTGGCACCCATTACAGCGGCCTCAAAGCAGCGCTGACCAAGACCGTCAAGGCCTACATCAACGCCAATCCCAAAAGCTTCAAGGAGAAGCTGCCGGACATCGAGAGCGATGACTGCCGCGAGGGCCTCATCTGCGTGCTCAGCGTCAAGCTGCCCAACCCCCGCTTCAACTCCCAGACCAAGGTCAAGCTCGTCAACGGCGAAGTCGAGGGCGTGGTGAACTCCATCGTTTACGAGGGGCTCATGCGCTTCTTCGACGAGAACCCGGAGACGACAGTCACCGTCATCAACAACATCATCATTGCCGCCCGCTCCCGCGAGGCCGCCCGCAAGGCGCGCGAGGCCATCCGCAAGGACGCCATGAGCAGCGGCGGCCTGCCCGGCAAGCTGGCCGACTGCTCAGAGCGCGATCCCGCCAAGACCGAGTTGTTCATCGTCGAAGGTGACTCCGCCGGCGGCTCCGCCAAGATGGGCCGTAACCGCCACAACCAGGCCATCCTGCCCCTGCGCGGCAAGCTCATCAACACCGAGAAAGCCCGCCTCGAAAAGGTGCTGCAAAACAAGGAAGTGCAGACCATGATCACCGCCATCGGCACCGGCATCGGCGGCGACAGCGAGGTGGAGGGCTCCTTCAACATCGACAAGCTGCGCTACCACAAGATCGTCATCATGACCGATGCCGATGTGGACGGCTCCCACATCCGCACCCTCCTGCTCACCTTCTTCTTCCGCCAGATGCCGGAGCTGGTGAAGCGCGGCCACATCTATGTTGCCCAGCCGCCGCTCTACCAGGTCACCCGCAAAAAACGCGAGGAATACGTGCAGAGCGACGCCGAAATGAACGCCATGCTGCTTGAAATGGGTTCCGGAGAAATCAGCCTGCGCAACATCGCCGACGGCAGCGTGGTCGCCGATGAACGCCTGAAGGCGATCCTCGACCTGCTGGTGCCCGTGGCCAAATTTGCCGACATCATCCGCCGCCACGGCGGCGATTTCGAGGCCTATCTCCAGGCCCGCGACGAGGCTACCGGCAACCTGCCGCATTACCTTGTGATGATCCGCCACGGCAACGAGGTGAGCGTCCACTACTTCGTGACCAACGAGCAGCTCGCCGCTTTCGCCCGCGACAACACCGACCTGCACCTCTTCGCCAAACCCGATGCCGCTGTTGAAACCAACGGGGCCGTGGCCACGCCGAAAGCGCACCGCCGCGCCCGCCTGATCGAGATTCACGAGGCCCACGGCATGAAGCGCCGCTTCCAGCAGCTCGACGAGCTGGGCCTGCATGTGGATCACTTCAGCAGCCAGGACAAGCCCCTGTTCGAGGTCGTCGAAGGCGAGGGCGACCATGCCAAGGTCCACCCCGTCTTCAGCATCCCCGGCATCCTCGACAAGGTCATGGAAATCGGCAAGCGCGGCATGGAAATCAAGCGCTTCAAGGGCCTGGGTGAAATGAACGCCAAGCAGCTCTTCGAGACCACCATGGACCCGAACAAGCGCACCATGCTGCAAATCCAGCTCGATGAAACCAACGCCTACGAAGCCGAACGGATGTTCACCATCCTCATGGGCGATGTCGTTGAGCCGCGAAAGCACTTCATCGAAGAGAACGCGCTGAACGTGCGGAATTTGGATGTGTGATGAGCCAGACTTACGAGCTTTGGAGAGACAACGATTCCTGTACCTTGATTGAAGGGCAGTATCCGCAGCGTGGCTTGGTCATGAATGAACCAGGTGCTACGCTCATGTTGGTATTCAAAGCTGAGACGCGAGAAGAAGCCATTGAGTTGAAGGACAGGTTTTGTTATGGCGGCAATCCAGATGGCTTTGAGTCATTGGAGCTTCCGACCTCAAGGTTTTTGATCACCGAAAGGACCGACAACTAAGAGCTGCACATAGATATGACAGAACTAGCGTCAGCACCTGCATCGATCCACTCAGCGTCACCTGAAGAATTTCGAGAGACCCGAGCCAGAAAAGCGGAGCATGTCCGTGCCTTTGAGAAACAGCGCCGCCAGCAGCAACTCGCCTTGGCGGATTATGTCGAATCACATCCCTGCTGCCTCGACACGGCAAGGCACCATGTCGCCCGCTTCCTGTCGAGTCCGGCGCATTCTCGTTTGCATTGGATTTTGAGTCGGTGGCAGCATCTTTTGAATTCAGCCACGCTAGCGGAGGTGGCCGCTGTCTTCCGGAGTGAAACAGAAGATACCCGGGCTCTGCGCGAGAGCCCACCTTACTTCGGCCCTGCCGACTCCTGATCCCGCCATGACTTCCCCCCACCCCATAGGATTTGATGAATTCTGCGCAGCAATCCGCGCAGCGTCGCAAGCTTATGGTGAAAAGGAGTTCGTTGTCGTTGGTCGTGGATCGCTCTCGGCCTCGATGCCACAAGGCAGCCCGTTACTTCGATCCACCGAGGATATTGACCTCTATCCTCCTCCTGACTCGTCCAAGACGGCGTTGTGGGCTGCTAAAGATGTTGATCTGGGCGTCCACTCCAGTTTTTTCGCTGAGCATGGATTCTACGTACAGCGTGTTGGCGATTGGACCCTCCTCACGCAGCCCTCCGGCTGGCGCGACCGTGCCTTGCGTTTTGCTATCGACGACATAACCGCCATCGTGCTCCATCCTCTCGATCTCGCTTACAACAAACTGGAGGCCGGACGTGACAAGGACCTCGACTTCATGAGCGAAGGCCTCGCCTCTGGGGCCTACCAACTTGGCGAGGTTGAAGCTTTCATCCTAAAGCACGCGCCGGATGACGCGACTTGCGAACTCATTTTGAAAAACTTGGGGGCGGTGGCGACCCTATGACATCCCCAGCCCACTGCCCGAGTTGCGCCGGGCCACTTCATCCAGGAACCCTTTCAGGGGAGAGCACGGTGACTTTCGCGCCTTATTTCAGCAGCACTATGGTTCAAATGGCCATCGGCCCCGTTCCAACCAAGGCATTTATCTACAAGACCCGCAGCCTCATCACCCTCATCGGCGACATAGACCACCTCCGCCAAAAACTTGCCCAAGACTGACCACGCAACTGCGATTGCCCCTTCAAAAGCCACCTCACCGCACACTGCTTTCTTTTCCGCCCATGCAAGACCCCACCATCCGTTCCATCTCAGTCGCTGACGAGGTCAAGAACTCGTTTCTCGACTACTCCATGTCCGTCATCATCTCGCGCGCGCTGCCGGATGTGCGGGATGGGCTGAAACCTTCGCAGCGGCGCATTCTCTACGCGATGCATGAGCTGGGTCTTTATCCGCCGAAGAAGCAGATGAAGTGCGCCAAGATCTGCGGCGACACCTCGGGGAACTACCATCCGCATGGCGAAGCCGTGATCTATCCCACGCTGGTGCACATGGGACAGCCCTGGGCGATGCGCGAGAC
>CAINXC010000559.1 GCA_903854655.1 uncultured Verrucomicrobiota bacterium
AGCACTCCGCCATCGGATACCTCACCCCCAACCAGTTCGAAACCCAGCAACTCAACCTCAACTAAGCGACAAGTGGTCCAAAAAGGCGTTGCACCTCACAAATCCAACAGTCCTTTCACGCGAGCGCGAAGCGCCGTTTCAGGAAAGCAGCCATCAAGCTCCGCGTGATGAGCACTGTGCATGATTCGCCAAAGCAAGCCTCGAACAATCCGATGCCTGTCCAGCCAGCCATGCACAATGCTCGTCACGCGGAGCGATGACGGCTACTATGGAATCACCCGCAGCTACCTCGGCGTGATCATCACCTGCCCGCTGGTCTCCGCCGAGGTCGTCACATTCGCCGGCGGCCCGGTGATGGCGGGCAGCAGGAAGTAGCCGGTGCCGAAGTTGTTCTGGGGTCCTTGCAGAAAGACGCCGCTGAAATTCACAGGTCGCACCACAGGCGCCAGGTTGGCATCCCAGGGATTGGGGTCCTTCAAGGTCAGGTTGCCGGCAAAGGTGCCGCTGGCGGCATTGATCGCGGTGATCTTGATGTTCGCGCTGTTGCCGGAGAAAAGGGAAGGCAGGGTGGCGACATTCGCCGTGCTGATGGTCAAGATCTGGGTGAGGGCTCCAGCCATGTTCACGCTGGCAATGCCGCCATCGGCAAAAGTAATCTGAGCACTGCCTGTGGGAGGCGTGACGCCCGTGAGCACCGCAGCACCTGTGGGAGGGATGTAGCCACCGCCAAGAAGGGAGAGGCTCACGGGATTCAGGGCGCCAAAACCGGCCCCGTAGGCGCGGACCGTGGTGGGCTGGGCGCTCTTGCTCCAGCTCAGGCTGCCCGTGAGCACACGTGTGACGGCGGTGATGACCGGTGCCCCCAGAAGCGACCCCTTGCCGGTGTACAACGGGGCAAACAGCGGCACCTCGCCGCCCGGCCACAAGGCCGAGCTGCCGGTGGCGATCACCGTGCCATCCGCAAGCTGGCCGCTCCAGGAAACCACCCCTTTGGTGCTGACCGTGAATGTTAAAAAGCCATCGCCCTGCGGGATGGAGGCATCGGCGGTGGTGGGTTGCAAGGCGGTGGTGAAGGCCCCGGAGTAGTCCGTGGCCAGGGCATGGCCCGCCAGGCTCCACACCTGCTGGGCGCCTGAAAGGGTGGTGGAACTTGCGCCCAGGCTGACCGTTCCACTGAGATAGCCGGTGCCGGGGGTGTTCAGATTCACCACCAGCACGAGCGAGGTTTTCGGGATCGCCACCGTCAGACTGGCGTTCAACGGCACAGGGTTGGAGGGGTTTGGCGCGGTGTTGAGGCGGCCGGTGAAAGCGTAGCTGGCAGCTCCATTTTTCAATGTGCCGGTGACGGGTCCGTTCGCGGCCACCGTGAAACTGAGAAGGCCGCCCAGACCGGCCGTGACCGTTGCATCCCGTGCCACCGTGGCGGACCAGCCGCCCACCAGCGAAACAGGGAAAGGCAGCACGGTGAGGTCGAATTGAATCATGTTGGAAGGCCCCTTCGCGTTCTTCGCCAGCACGGTCACAGGGTAGGCGTTCGCCGTGGTCGGCATGCCGGTGATATGGCCGGTGGTGTTGGAGAGCGTCAGCCCCGGCGGCAGGTGGGTGGCGGTGTAAGTCACCGGACCGTTCTGCGTGGGGATCGCCAGGTCATAGCTCGCGCTGATCGCTGCGCTCGGAACCAAGGTGGGAAGGGTCAGCACCGGCACGGCGGTGACGCCGGACTGGGTGACGGTCACAGGATTCCCGCCGACCAGGACCGTGGCCATGCGGCTGTTCAACGAGGCGTTCGGAGCGAACACAAAGGTCACCTGTGTATCACCCGGAAGGATGGGATTGAAGCCCAGCCACGTCGGTTTTCCACTCACTGAGAAGGGCGCCGAGGCCGTGACTGCAAACGTCTCGGCACCCTGGTCCGAAGCGGCATTGAGAAACGAGGCACACGAGCAGGTGCCGGGATTGAGTGTCACTCCCGTGGCCGGGCTCCTGCCGCCAAAGGCATCGGCGACGACGTACGTGAAATGACCGCCCGTGAACGCCGCCGAGGGTGTGAACACCAGCAGCGAGCCCACCTTGGCCACCGTGCCCACCGCCGCCCCTGGCTGCGTGAAGGAGTAAATGCTCAGCGCGGCGCCGCCTGCGCCGGTGTCGTTGGCCAGCACATCAATGCTCACCTTGGCGGAAGGCAGCGCGGCGACGGAGTCGGCCACGGTGTTCGGAGGTTCATCCAGGGTCGTGAAGGTCAGGTCCTTGCCATTGACGGTGCCGACGAAGCTGGCCGTGCCATTGACGCGGTAGTGGTAGATCGTGTTCGGCGACAGGCCGGTCAATGCGTAACTGACTGCGTTGGCGCCCCCGCCGGTCACGGGCGAAGGCGTGGCGGTCACATGGGTGCCGTAGGACAAACTGGTGCCATAATCGAAGGAGACGGTGGTGCTGCTGTTGCTGGCGTTCACGGTCCCTTTGAGCGTTGCTCCATCAAAGGTCACGCCGCCGGCCGCCACCGTCGTGACCACGGGCGGCAGAATCCCGGCGCCGAACTCATACGCACCAATGTCCACGTGCGCGCCCACCTTGCGCCCAAAGCCCGTGCCGCGTTCATCCGTCGTGAGCTTCGGCCCCGAGGTGAGCACCGAGTCATCGCCCGCGTCAATCGCCGGGCTGCCGGTGAGCAGGGCGCAGGTGAAAACCTTCCCGCCATTGTCCTGCAACGGGCCCAGCAGCGGATTGAGCGGCGAGGCGGACGTGCCGATCTGGTCCGAGGTCTGCGCGGGCGTGATGCTGGCGCCCGTATTTTTGCCAATCAGGTTGTTACCTTGCGAGGTGAGCGAGCCATTGATGTCAAAACCCGTCGGGGTGGCGCCCTGAATGAAAACGCCGGAGGTGTTCAGGGCAATGATGCAGTTTTTCGCCGTGACGCCGCCAGCGATGTTGTTGGCAATGCCACCGCCGGAGTTCTGGCCGGCGGAGTTGCCGGAGATGGTGCAGTTGGTCAGGGTCGTGCTGCCACCCGCGTTGTTGATGGCCGCGCCCACGCCCTGGTTGCCAGAGAAGGTGCAGTTGGTCAGGGTCGCCATGCCGTAGTTGTACAACCCGCCACCATACCAGTCGGCCCTGTTGCCGGAGAAGGTGCTGTCGGTCACGGTCAGCACGCCAACGTTGATGATCCCGCCGCCATCGCCGCCACCGTGGGAGCCATTGCCTGAGTAGTTGTTGGAGAGGGCGCAATTTGTGAGGGTCAGGACACCGCTGTTGTGAATGCCGCCACCGCCGTAGTTGTCACTGTCGTAGGCGCCGCCATTGGCAATCGTCAGGCCGGAAATCGAGGCGGTGACAGTTGCGGAAGCAATGTCGAAGATGCGGAAATTGTTCGCAGGGGTCTGCACGGTCAGCAATTTCGGGCCGGGCCCGCTGATGGTCACATTTTTGCTCAGCAACAGCTCCGCACTCGTGAGGGTGATCGTCGAAACATTCGCGGCAAAGCTGATCGTGTCGCCCGCCGCAGCACTGAGAAGCGCCTGCCGCAGCGTCCCGGCGCCGCTGTCAGACGCGCTGGTCACGGTGAGGACTGCCGCAGGGCAGGCTGCGGACCAGCCCAGCACGGCGGCAATCATCCCGGCAGCCAGTCGCAGGCGGGAGCAGGACCGGCGTCCGCCCAGGAGAATCGAAGGAAAAGGAACGTGGGTCATAAGCGGAAAGAAGGACTCGTCTGGCAATGCGACGGGCGGACAGGGCCGGGCCCATCCGACACGATTAATACATCCTCAAGGCCCGGCGCACAAGCCCGAGCACGGGGCGGGGCGTGAAAACACTGTCCTACAGCATCTCAGAAGCCCTGGCGCCGCCTCACAGCCCGGTGGGATGGTCCACGAACTCCCAGGGCAGGCCGAACTTGTCCTGCAGGTGCTGCGCCAGGGCCTTCACGCCAAAGGTTTCCGTCGCGTAGTGCCCGGCATAGATCAGGTTCACACCCAGCTCCTCGGCCAGCGTGTAGCTCCAGTGCGGCCCCTCGCCGGTGATGAAGGTGTCCACGCCCGCCGCCAGCGCCGCCGCGACCTCCGACCCCGCACCGCCGGTGACCAGGCCGATGCGTTGGGTGACCGCAGGCCCGCCTGGGCACAGGTGCACCGCCGCGCCGGTGGCCTGTTTTAGCCGGGAGACAAGCTCATCGCGGGGCAGCGCCGCCTCGGCGATCAGGCCGATGTCGGTGCCCTTGTAGGGGTGAAACGAAGCCGCAGGTTCGAGCCCCAGCGCGCGCATCAGCACGGCGTTGTTGCCCAGCGTGGCGTGGGCGTCGAGCGGCAGGTGGGCGCTGTAGATGGCGAGGTTGTTTTCGATGCACAGCCGGGTCTTCTCAAACACGCTTCTGGTCACCGGCTGCAGACCGCTCCAGAACAGCCCGTGATGCACCAGCAGCAGGTCCGCCCCGCGCTCCACGGCGGCGCGGATCACCGGCAGGCAGGCGTCCACCGCGGCGACAACCTTGGTCACCTCGCCCTTGCCGTTCTCCATTTGCAGGCCGTTGAGCGCGTTGCTGTAATCAGCGATCTGGGCGATGCGCAGTTCCGTGTCGAGGTAGGAGGCGAGTTCGGAGAGGTGCATGAGGAAGGGGTGGCAGGCGTATGCAGGAAGTACACGCGTCTCATGCCACGCGCACGAAAAGTCTGTGGCATTGCCTCTGCACTGGGGGCCGCCTAAACCGCTTGCCCTGTGCAGCGCGGCCTTGCTGTGTTATTTTAGCGCCAATATCACCCGCGTCCCTCACCGTGAATTCCCGCCGACACCGTTTCATTGCCCTGCTCACTGCGCTCCTGCTGGCCGCCACAGGCACCTGGATTTGTCTGGTGTCGCCGCCACCGCCAGTGGCCAGGCAGGTGGTGGCGCAGGGGCAGCGCGCGACGGCTTCGCAGCGATCCACCCAGCCGGTGCCACCGCTGCGGGAGGTGCGAAAGCAGCGCCCCGGCGCTCCCCTGCCCGCCGGGCTGGACGGGAACACCCCGGCGCGGCTCCTGTTTGGCAGCGCCTGGGGGCATGAGCCCAGGCCGGAACTGCAGGCGTTCGACGACTGGGCGAAGCGCTACCTGGCCGCCAGCCCCGCCGATCGTGCACGGCTGCTGCCGGAGGGGCTGGCGCTGCTCGCCCAGCGCATGGCGGTGCTGCAAGAGCTGATCAAGACCGATCCGCGCCAGGCCATCGCCTCCACCGTGCCGATGACCGTGCGGGCGCAGCTTCCGGCGGACATCGAGGCGCAACTGGAGCAACGGGTGGCGGGCGCAGGCAAGCTGAGCCTGCTCGGCGTCATGGCCTCGCCGGGCGGCACCGTGCCAGAGCCCACGTTTCGCTCCGCTTTCGTGGACGGGCAGGAGTATCGCGCCTATGTCTATGGGCGGCGGACGGATCAGGCGACCAAGGTGGACATTTCCATTGCCGGGGTGGCGGTGGGTGGCGCGCTGGCCGTTTCGGAGAGTCCGCTGCGGGTGCTGGACCCGGGCGAGGTGCCGCCCGCCCAGGCCCGAATCGTTCCCATCTGCCCGATTTCCGGCGCAGCCACGCCCACCGCCGCGAACGCGCCGCAGAACACCACGCTCTCCAACGTGGTGGAAGTGGGGGGCGTGATCTATCACCTCTGCCACCTGGTGCACGTGGCGGCCTTCGAGCAGCAGTTGATCAATGCCGAGGACGCCGCCGGTCCCTATCCGGGAGCGCTGAGCTCCGTGCTGACAGCGGCGGACGGGCAGCCGGGCACCTCCGGGGTCGTCGGCCGGCCGCCGCTGGCCTGGAGCACGGGCACGAAAAAGGTCATCGTCATCCGCGTGGATTTCTCCGACCTTCCCGGCGCCCCCACCTACCCAGGCTCGCCTTCCACGGTGATCGATCCGGCGTACGTGGTGAACGTCTTCACCCAGACCAACGGCATCAACGACTACTACTCGCAGGCCTCCTACGGCCAGGCGGCCCTCTCGATCAGCACCTCCGACGTGACGGGCGTGCTGCGCATGCCGCACACCGCCGCCTACTACGCCCAGGGCGGCCTGAATGACACCTTGCACACGGACGCCGAGGCGGCGGCCACCAGCGCAGGCTTCAACCTGGCGAACTATGACCGGCTCGGCGTGGTGTTTGCCAATCTTCACAACATCAGCGGTTCGCAGATCAACTATGGCGGGCTGGGAGACATCCAGGGCAACCAGTTCTGGATCAACGGCTACTTCGATTTCCGCGACTGCGCCCACGAGATCGGCCACACCTTCGGCTTGCAGCACTGCAACCTGTGGCAGGTGAGCGATGGCAATCCCGTCTCTCCCAACGGATCAAGCACCGAGTACGGCGATCCGTTCGGGGTGATGGGCCAGGCCAGCTCCGACATCCGCTACCACTTCGACATGTGGGAAAAAAGCATCCTTCACTGGATTCCGGACACCAGCGTGACCACGGTCAGCGCCTCGGGCACTTACCGCGTGTACCGCTTTGACCACGCCAGCGCCAGCACGGCGAACACCCTGGCGCTGAAGATCGTGCGCAATTCGACGCAGGACTACTGGATCGGCATGAGGCAGCTCTTCACCACCAACACCTCGCTCATGAACGGCGCCTACATCCTGTGGGGCTACAACACGGTGGTGCAGGGCAATCTGCTGGACATGACCACCCCCGGCAGCAGCGCCCAGGACGCGGCGCTGGCCGTGGGCGCAACGTTTCACGACACCGTGGCGGGCGTCACCCTGACGACGCTGGACAAAGGCGGCACCACCCCGAACGAATACCTGGACGTGCAGGTGGGCCTGGACCCGCGCATCCAGTGGCAGTCCTCGGTTTTCAGCGTGGACGAGCAGCTTGGCTCGGCAACGCTGACCCTCACCCGCAGTTCCAACAGCACCGGCGCGGTGAGCGTGAACTACGCCACGAGCGACGGCACCGCCACCACACCGGCGAACTATGCCACCCAAAGCGGCAGCGTCTCCTGGGCGAGCGGCGACAGCGCCGCCAAGACGGTCTCGATCCCCATCGTCACCACTGCTGCATTCACGGGCATGAAGGCCTTCACCGTCACGCTCAGCGGCATCAGCGGCGGCGTCATCGGCAACAGCCCGGTCGCCACGGTGAACATCGCCTCCGCAGGCGCGAACGATCCCGGCTTTACTTCCGACTTCGTGGACAACACCCTCCTGCAGACGCTGGTGCAGCCCGATGGCAAGGTGCTCGTCGCCGGGTGGCTCACCTCGATGCAGGACTCCGGCTTTGTGGATTACACGCGCAACGGCTTCGGGCGGCTGAACGCGAATGGCACGGTGGACACCGGATTTGGCAACGGTTCAGGAGTCGATTCCGTGGCGGCGGCTTCACCCGTGCCGGTGTACGCGATGGCGCTTCAGCCGGACGGCCGGGTGCTCATTGGCGGAAACTTCGCCAAAGTGCATGGTGTTGCGCGCAACAGCATCGCCCGCCTCAACAGCGATGGCAGTCTCGACACCAGCTTCGATCCCGGGGTCGGGCCCAACGACACCGTGAGCACCATCCAAATCCAGCCCGATGGCAGGATCCTCATTGGCGGGGCCTTCACCAGCGTTGCCGGAACCGCGCGCGTGTACATCGCCCGGCTGAATGCCGACGGCACGCTGGACACCAGCTTCGTGGGCCCCAGTTTTGGAGGCACCGGCGGCTGGCAGGTCTATGCGCTCGCTTTGCAGCCGGATGGCAAAATCCTGGTGGGCGGCACCTTCTACTTCTCCGGCGGCCCCTTCGCGGGCTCGAAATTCCGCAGCGGCATGATCCGCGTGACCAGCAGCGGCGGCGTGGACACCTCGTTTGACACCGGGGATGGCGCCCACCTCACGGGCAACACCAGCAACCTCTCCATCGTGCGCTCGATTTCCTTGCAGCGGGATGGCAGCGTGGTCATGGGCGGCGATTTCACCGGCTTCGGCGGCGCCACGCACAACCATCTGGCGCGTGTCAGCTCGACGGGCGCGGTTGACTCCACCTTCAATCCCAGCGCTGACGACACCGTGTACACGACCCTGCTTCAGGGCGATGGCAAGGTCCTCGCCGGCGGCGGCTTCGGCCACCTCAACAGCGCGGTCCGCAACAGCTTCGGCAGGATCAACGGTGACGGCTCGCTGGACACGATTTTCGGCTCCGGCACTGGCAGCACACGCTACGTGTACGACTTCGCCATGCAGGCGGATGGCAAGGTCATCCTCTGCGGCGACTATGCGACCATTCAGGGCGTGGCGAACGTCACCGTGGCCCGGCTCTTCACCGGCCTGCCCGGGCTTCCCGGCAGCGTGCAGTTCAGCGCCCCGACGTACACGGGGGGCGAAGGCTCGTCCCTGTCCGTCACCGCCACGCGCCAGGGCGGCAGCTACGGCGCGGTTTCGATCAACTACGGCACCCAGGCGGGCACCGCCGCCAGCACCCGCTACACGCCCGTGAGCGGCACCCTTTCCTGGGCGGATGGCGACGCGGCCAGCAAGACCTTCACCGTGCCCTTGGTCAACGACGGCATCATCGAGCCGGATCAGACGTTTTCGCTCAACCTGGGGATCCCCGTCGGCGCCGTCATTCCCGGCAGCCCAGGCACGGCAACGGTGACGGTCACCACCTCCACGCCCCCCTACGTGCAGTGGCAAAACAGCAAGTTCAGCCCTTCCGACCTGCTCGACCCCAGCATCAGCGGCGACCTCGCCGACCCGGATCACGACGGCATTCCGAACCTGCTCGAATATGCCTTCGGTTTCGATCCCAAGATCGCCAACAGCACTCCTTATCAGACGGTCGCGATCCAGTCCGTCAACGGCACCAACTACCTGACCCTGAGCTTCCGCTATGTTCCCACCGCGACGGACCTGACCTACAACCCGCAGTGCGGCCCCAGCATGACCTCCTGGAGCAGCGCGCTCATGCAGGTGGGCTCCCCGGTGACCAATGGCGACGGCACGCAGACCCTCACCTACCGTGACAACGTGCCCACCTCGCAGGCCGCGCAACGCTTCATGCGCCTGCTGGTGACGCGCAGCCCGTGAGGCGCGCCGCCGGAGCCTGCCATTCCCCGCACCTGCGCGCGCTTGCCAGTCCACGGGATCTGGTTACACTCATGCGTCTTCGCAACCGTGACTGCCACGAACACCTTCAGCACCACCTCCCGCCTGGCGAAAATGGGCTGCCGGTGGTGCCGGCTAAACCAGTGGCCGTTTAGCCTCCCATGCTGCCCGTTCTCATCATAGGCCAGGGCCTCGCTGGCACGGCGGTGGCCTGGCGGCTATGGGAGCGCGGCCTGCCGTTTCTGGTGGTGGACCGCGATGAACCGGTGACCTGCTCCAAGGTCGCCGCCGGGCTGCTCACCCCGATCACAGGCATGAGGCTCACCTTGAACGAGGACTACGGCGCCCGCCTGGCGGAGGCCGTGCCCTTCTACCGCCACAAGGAACGCCTGCTCGGCCAGCGCTTTCTGTACGCGCGGCCGGCGGTGCGGCTGTTCAAGGACCACCAGGAGCCCAGGAAATGGGAGCGTCGGGCGCCCGATCCCGCCGTGCAGGCCTTCGTTCACCAGCGCCCGCGCCAGCCCCTGGTTGATCCCCAGCTGTTCAATGCGCCCCACGGCGGCTTTCAAATGAAGCACGCGGGGTATCTCGACACCGCCGCCTACCTCGCCGCCAGCCGCGCCTTCTTCGCCCGCCACGACCGCTGGCAGGCTGCCGAATTCGATCTCGCCGACCTCGCCATTACTCCCGACCAGGTTCGCTGGCAGGGCGGTCCTTTTCGCGAAGTGATCTTCTGCACCGGCTGGGAGGCCATGCGGAACCCCTGGTTCGACTGGGTGCCCTTCGCCCCCGCCCGTGGCACCATCCTCACCGCCCGCGCCGATCTGCCCGGCGAGCGCCGCATCCTCCACTGCGGCTGCTGGCTCGTGGCCCGAGAGGATGGCACGCTGCGCATCGGCTCCACCTTCGAAACCAAGTTCACCCACCCCCACGAAGCCGACCCCGCCAAGCTCGCCGCCCTGCAGGCGCAGATCCGCAGCTTCGTCAAAGTGCCAGTGACCCTGCTCGACCAGCAAACCGCCGTCCGCCCCGCCATCGCCGGCCAGCGCACCCTCATCGGCCGCCACCCCGCCAGACCGAGAGTGCTCTTCTTCAACGGCCTCGGCAGCAAAGGCACCCTCCTCTCACCCCACTTCTCCCGCCGCTTGGTCGGGCATTTGCTGGACAGTGAGCCGATCCCGGCGGCGATGGATGTGGCGGGGAATTTGTGAAGATACCTCCGCAAAGATGCCAGGCAAACAGCAGTAGTCCCCTTGTTGGAGCCGGGGTTGGTGGAAGTGGAACGCCCCCAAGGCTGTTGCAACCCCACTGACGCTGAAGGATCGACGATCCAAGGAGTGACGACGTCTCGTCGTCCCTCAGGAGCCCAGGGCTGCGAAGAAGCGATGGGCCGCGTATCTCGGCTGCGCCGAACGACGGCGGGACGCCGGTCGCTCCTTGGATCATGGGCCGCTCAGGGAACGCGGCGAAGCCGGCCCGGCAACCGCCAGAAAGCAGGATCGTTGACTCCACAGTGCCCTTCAGCTCGAAAACAGGCACTGATGCCAGGCAAACAGCCGTTGACACCCCTTGTCGGCGCTGGGCAGATAGAAGTAAGTGGAGCGTTCCGAGGCCGGTGCAACGCCAATGACGTCGAAGGATCGACGGTCCAAGGAGTGACGACGTCTCGTCGTCTCCCAGGAACCCAGGGCTGCGCAGAAGCGATGGGCCGCACACCTCGGCTGCGCCGAACGACGGCGGGACGCCGGTCGCTCCTTGGATCGTGGGCCGCTCAGGGCACTGATGCCAGGCAAGCAGCCGTGGACACCCCTGACGCACTGACATCGAAGGATCGTGATCTCTCAGCATCCAGTCTTTCACAGGCCTACCGAGGCGAACCGTTGGTGGTGCGATTGTCCACGGCATTGCTGGTGCTTCGGGTTGTCCTGTGGTCAGTGGTGTTGCTGGTGGCTCGTGTGGTGCGGTTGTCCACGGAATTGTCCGTGCTGCGTGTGGTGCTGCTGTCGGTGGCGTTGTCCGTCCTCCGTGTGGAGCTGTTGTCCGTGGCATTGCTGGTGTCGCTGGACGGTGCGATGGTTCCCACCGCATTGCTGGCAAACACGACATTTTGCGGTGCTGAAACCATTTTGCCTTCGGTCGTCAGCATGAAACCGGGTTGGAGCCCTTGGATGGCGCTGGGAAACCCGGGCACGCCCTGGGCGGTTCCGGTCCAGCGCAGGCTGTCGGGGAGCACGGTTGCCAGGCCTTGTCGCAGCGAGTAAATGACTCCCTTCACGACAATGAAGCCATCGGGGCCGGCGGTGGCGGATGGCACGGCTGCCGGGGAGGTGTTTGGGGGAAGAGTCTGGCCCGCTGCGTTTGGCACCTCCAGCGCAAGCCAGCCGGCCATGGCGGCGGCGCAAACAATCAAGGTTTTCATGGGGCACAGTGCCCCACAAAAAGTGGTTTCCCACTGGGGTAAAGACCGCACGGGAGGCCAAGGCAAGCAAAGATGCCACGAGCGATGGGCCGCACACCTCGGCTGCGCCGAACGACGGCGGGACGCCGCTCGCTCCTTGGATCGCGAGCGGAAGCCGGCCCGGCAAACGACCGTTGACACTACGGGGGCTGCGGCGGGCGCTGCCACTCCAGGAATCCGAATCAATTCTTGAGCCTGCCCTCACCCCGTGGAATGATCGGCCCATGTCCATCACCGTTTACAACATCCTCCACATCGTAGGCGCCGCTTTTCTGATCATTGGCTTTCTTGCCCTGCTGTCGGCCAAAAGCGCCAAAAAGGGCATGATGTTCCATGGCATCGGCATGGTCATCGTGTTCGTGTCGGGCTTCGGCCAGCTTGCCAAGCTGAACATGTCCGCCCACATGCCGACATGGGTGATCGTGAAAATCGTGCTGTGGCTGGTGCTGGGCTTCATTCCGGTGCTGGCGAAGCGCCACGTGCTGTCGCGGCCGGTGACGGTGCTGCTGGCGTTCCTGCTGTTGGGCTTCGCCGCGTACCTGGGCCTGTCCTTCTACTTCGCGCGTCCGATGCCTTTCTAGGACCCCGATGCCCCAGGCTTCTCTCAGCGCGCGTTTGCTCGGCTCCGTGTCGAGGGACTTTTTCCGTCCCCTGGCACGGCGTTCTGCGCCCGTGTACATCGACTGCGCGGAGCGCCTGGTCGAGGCGGCGGGCGATGCCGGCCGGCTGCCGCAGCAGGAGGCGGTGGCGGTCATTCGTGAAGTGCTGGCGCTGCATCCCGGCGTGGTGCTGGATGAGGACGAGGGCGCATCCCTGCGCGATGCCCGGCAGCGCGCGGGACAGTTCTTCAACCGCCTGTGCGACTCGCGCTGGCTGGAGGACCAGCAACTGGGCCTGCACGAGCGCTGGGCGCTGATTTCGCCGGGGCTGCGGCCGCTGATGCGCCTGCTGCGCGAGATGGCGGAGGATGAGATCGCCGAGCTGAAGACCTTCGCCGACAGCGTGCGCGGGGTCTGTGAAACACTGGAGCGCCCCGAGATTCTCGACGCCCGCATCCGCACCCCGGATGAGCTGCGCGGCACTGTCACCGATCTGAACGTGCGGCTGGAGAACGCCGTGATCCAGCTTCACGGCGTAGAGAAGCTCATTTCCATGTTCGACCAGCGGCAGCGCCAGAGCGATTCGCCCGCCGAAACGCTGCGGCTGCTGTACGCCGAGTTCGGCAGCGGCCAGCACATGGTCTGCTACGACGCCCTGCGCCGCGGCGGCCTGCTGCCGCGCATCCAGGCCGTGCGTTCCATGGTGGCGGACCGGCGCGACAATCCGCTGGTGAAGGAGCGCCTCGCCGTGGGTTTTGTGGAGCACTATGGCTGGGACACCACCGAGGCCTACGCCAAGGCCGAGAAGGCGTTGCGCGACCTGGAGCACCGGCTGGGCGCGATCCGCCTGGTGGCGGATGCGATTGACGGCCGCATGGCGGGCTTCAACCAGCTCTCGCAGCAGCGCTACCGCTACCAGACGGAGCTGCGCGGGCGCCGTCCGGAGATCGTGAAGCTGTACTGCGACGCGATCAATTTGACCCATGCCCACGGCCGCTTCAGTTCCTTGCAGGACACCGCTCCCGATTTCGCGCCGCTGGTGCCGGAGGTGAAATTCTTCTTCGGCATCGAATCGCTCGCCCGCGCCCGCCGCACCCGTTCGCCGGTGGACCTGTCCTTTGATCAGGGCCGTGCCAGCAACCAGGATGAAGAGGATGTGCTTGCCGCCTTGCGCGAGCGCCAGCGGCTCGCCTTGACGCCGCAGCGCGCGGCGAGACTGATGGCCAAGCTCCTGCCGGAGAAAGGCGCGAGCACCGACACCAGCCGCTTCACCGTGGGCACCATCGACGAGATGCTCGATCTGCTGGCCATCGCCGCCTACGACCACGCGCCCACCATGCAGGGCAAAACGCTGCGCTGGAGCGTGGATGGCGAGCGCCGCGCGCTCGGCCTCACCCCGGAGCAGGTGCCGCAGGACGAGCAGGCCGGCTGGCGCATGGAACGATTCACGATCACCCGCAACGCATGACCTTTTCCAAACCGAGGCCGTCCAGTTGCGGCGCACCCGGGCTACTTTTTGACGCATGACCGACACCCCACGAGACCCGCACTGGCCCCGCTTCTGGGCCGATGTCCCTGAAGAGGACCGCGCGCCGCTGCGCGAGATCCTGGCCGACCTGCTGGGGCGCGGCACGCTTCTGGGTACTGATGGTGCGGGCCGCGACCTCTACGTTCTCGCCCGCGACCACTACCGCGAGCACCTGGCGGACTACCTTTCGCCGCTGGGCCTGGAGCTGGTGGTGGACGACGATTACTCGCTGCTGCAAGCCCGCCCGCGCCCCGAGGCCTGCCTGCTGCTGGGGCAGTTCACCAAGGATGAAACCCTGCTCATCCTCGTGCTCTGGCGTGCCTGGGACGACGTTCGCAACTCCCAGGCCACCCCTTCCGTGATCATCACGGTGGACGAGCTGTGGACACGTTTCCGCAGCACCTTCGACAAGATCGAGGCGCCGGAAAAGACCCACCTGGAGCAGCTTCTCGCCCGCCTGAAGCGCCATCGCCTGATCCGCACCAACCGCCCGGAAGGCGCCACCCAGCTCGGCGAAACCCTGATCGAAATCCTGCCCAGCCTGCCGCGCGCCATTCCCTTCGACAGCATCGAGGAATGGCTGGCGCGTGCCGGCCTTTACCAGGCCTCCACCGCCCTCAGCCTCGAAGCCGAAGTCAGCGAGCAGCTTTAGCCACCCGTCCCCTCTTGATGCCTGAAGATCCCAAGCTCCCCACCACGCGCGTTCACCTGAGCCGCATCATTGCCGTGAACTGGTATGGCTACCGCCAGTTCATCGACGTCTCTGGCCTTTCGCTGATCACCGGCGCGAACGGCTCCGGCAAGAGCGCGCTGCTCGACCTGATTCAGTTCGTCATGCTCGGCGAACAGCTCAGCCGCTTCAACAAGGCGGCGGCGGGCGCGGGCAGCGGGCGCACGTTGAAAGGCTACTGCCTGTGCGACACCAACACCGTGGGCCGCGACGGGCAGGAGCGCTTCCTGCGGCCCAGCAGCGTCACCCTCGCGGGCCTGGAGTTTTCCTGGCCGCTGCAACCGGGCGAAGAAACACCGCGCCGCGAAACCTGGGGCGCGCGCATCGAATACGAAGGCCCCACGGCACGGCCGCGCACCTTGTGGTTCATGGCCGGGCGCCGGCTGGAGCACGAGGATTTCCTCACCTCCTATCTCGACCCGAACCTGCTGACCTTCATGCCGGAGGACGAGTTCCGCGTGCATGTGAGCCGCGATCTGGAAGGGCAGGCGTTTGACCGCATCGCCACCTACCACGGCGAAATGGCCTCGCGTGCGCACCTGGGCTTCGATTCGAAGCAGATGCACAAGACCCTGCCCAACGCCATGGCCTTCCAGCCGGTGGAGAGCTTCGAAAAATTCATCCGCGAGTACCTGCTGGAGCCCGGATTCCCGGACGTGAAGGCGGTGCGCGCCAGCGTGGACGCCCATCGCAACGCGCAGGCGCGGCTGGAGAAGATGCACGACCAGTTCGAGCGGCTGGACCGCATCTGCGCGCGCCATGCCGACTACTTGAAGGCACGCCGCGAGGCGGCGATTTACAACCACCTGCGCGATGCCTTGATGCACGAGGAGCGGCAGGAACGGCTCACGGGCCAGCGCGGCAAGCTCGATCAACTGCGCGAGCAGAACGCCGGTCATGAGGCCGATCAAAAGGCGGCGCTGGCGGAACGCGCGGAGCTTCAGCATCAGCTCGACGAGGTGCGCCACGTGGTGGGCAACGACGGCCAGATCGGCCGCCTCGCGGAGAACCGTTCGCGACGCGACGAACTGCGGCGCGAAGTGGAAGCGCTGCGCGAAGCGGGCAAGACCGCACGGCAGTTCCTGCGCGACCGCACACAGAACTGGAAGGTGTGGCTCCAGCACGGTGCCGAACTCGGCGTGCAGGAGCCTGAAGACGCCGCGGAAGGCCTCAAAATCATGGCCGACAAAGACGAGGCGCGCGGCCTGGATGCTGCCGGCCGCCTGGCTCGTGTGTTCGACCAGTTAAGCCACGAAGGCATGGAGCGCCTGCGCCCCATCGAGGCCGCCATCAAGGATCTGGAAGCGCGCGAGCAGCGCCTGCAACGCGACCTCGACGGCCTGCACGAAGGCCGCGCCGCGCCTTCACCGCTGCTCGATGCGCTGAAGGCGCGCGGTCAGCGCGCCGTGGCCCTGGGCCGTGTGATTGAAGTGAAGCCCGAAGCCGAGGCCTGGTGGCCGCTGCTGGAATCCCTGCTCGGCAGCCATCGCCAGGCGGTGCTGCCGGATGATTTTCAGTCCGCCTGGGAGCAGGCCCAGCGCGTCAACAGCCCCAGCGAACCGCTGATCAGCGCCAAGGAACTGAGTGCCGCCAAAGGCCAGGCCCAGCCAGGCGCCGTGGCGGGCTTTTTTGAAACCAAGCATGGCGATGCGCGCGCCTATCTGGACGGCAAGTACGGCGACCTGATCGCCGTGGAGAAATCCAATCATCTCGACAAGCACGCACGCGCCGTCTCGCTGGACGGCTGGTTGAAAGACCCGCCCCTGCGCCTGAAGCTGGAGCCGGACAAGGAGCTCACCATCGGCGAGGAAGGCCTGCGCCGCCTGCGTGAGATGCGCCAGGCGGAGCTCGACGAGACGCACAAGGAGCTCGCCGAGCAGCGCCAGATTCGCAACGACTGGCGCACCTGGATGAACCGCGGCCGCGAGTGGCGGCTGGACGATGCCGGCCGCCCCGCCGGCACCGACGGCCTGTGGCGCCTGCCGGATGCGCTGAAGGAACTGCAGGGCGTGGAGGAAACCATCCGCCTGCTGGCCACGCCGGAGCGCGAGGAGACGGTGGAAAAGCTGCGCCATCTCGAAGCCACCTTCATGGGCGTGGTGGAGCGCGTGGGCCGCCTGAACGAGCGTTTGTCAAAGTTCCAGCAGCAGGAGCGCGAGCTGCTTGAATCCATCGCCGGTGCGGAGGAGGAGGAGCGCAGCGCCTTCATCACCCGCCAGGCCAGCCTTGCGCAGTTGCACGGCATTCGCGAAGCTGAAATCAACGAGCAGCTTGAGGCCGCCAAGGGCCAGTACACCAAGTGGAACCAGCGCTGCGACGCCGCCGCCACCGTGGCGCGCACCCGCTCCTTTGATGCGGACAAAGCCGGCCAGCAGCGCGACATCGAGCGCCGTGCGCTGGCGGAAGCGCATCCCGAGGTTGCCGAAGCCTTCGACCCAAGCGACGACGACAATGCCCGCTACGAGGCCCGTCGCGACGACCTGGCGACCCACGAGCTGGACCGTTTCAAACAGGCCGCCGAAGACGCGCGCAAGGAATGGGAAAACCGCCTGCAGCACCAGGTGCTCGACGTTTTGAAGGAACGCCTGGAAGAGGCCGAGCGCACCAAGCGCGAGCTCAACCGCGCCATGGATCACGACATCGGCGGCTGGCGCTACCAGCTCACCATGCGCGCCGACCGCGCCCACAGCGCCATCTGGATGCTGGTGGACAAGGGGCTCAACCCCGGACTCGAACTCTTCGCCGCCGGAGCCAAGGAAGAAATTGAGAAGGCCAAGGCCGAGCTCATGGCCGCCATCGAGAACGCCGAGGACCCGCGCCATCAGCGCGCGCTCGACTACCGCTACTACCACCACTGGGACATCCAGGCCCAGCCCACCGGCAAGGGCGAGGCCGCCGCCATCTCGCTCAACAAGAGCGCGAAAAAGCAGAGCGGCGGAGAGAACCAGGCGCCCTTCTTTGTCGCCATGCTCGCCGCCTTCCAGCGCGTCTATGACCTGGGCCGCCGCGAGGAGCGCCGCAACCTCGGCGTGGTGATCATGGACGAAGCCTTCTCCAAGCTCTCCGGCGACCGCATTGACTCCTGCCTGGCCCTGGCGCAGAACTTCGGCCTCCAGCTCATCATGGCCTTCCCCGAAGACCGCCTGCCCACCATGGTTCAGCACGCCGACACGGTCGTGCAATGCCGCGTGGAGCGCGCCTACGACGACAAGTCCGGCACCGTCAGCGCCATCGAAAACTGGGTGGTGAAAGTGGACCGCGACCGGCTGGCTGAGGCGCTGGGATGAAGCCTCCGCTCTGGCTCACCGAACTGCACCGCCAATGGCAAAGCGCCAGAGGCGGCAGACTCGGCGCCAGCGCCCGGGTTTTCAGCCGCGGTTGGGATGAACTTCTGGACTCCGCAGGAATCAAAAGCGCGGAAGACCAGGCAACAGCCGGCCGCGAGGCCCTTGCCTTCCAGAGGGCCGGCAACCTGGACCTGAAGACCCATCGCTATCGCACCTACCTGATCGAGCGCATCACGGTGCCGCTGGAATCCGAAGCCTGGCTGCGAGAGCTGTTTGGCACCGTCGATGCCGCGCAGCTTCAGCGTCGGTCCTTGGAAAACGTGGCGGCCGCCAAAGCGGTTCCTCATGCGCGCTATCCGCAGCTCTGGACGCAATGGTGCGCCAGCCTGGAGAGCGCATTCACTGAGGGCCGCAGCCTCCGGCCGCTGAACTGGAAGCAGCCCGAGGAGGTGCGGGAGATGCTTTCCGTGATACGAAAACTCACAGAAACCGAGTGGACGCCCGGCATCTCCATCCGCACCGCCAGCGTGCAGGTGGGCCTGGATTCCAAAGGGCTGGAGGGCCGCCAGGGCTCCGTGGAAAGCGCGCTGGCCGCGTTGTTTGGCAATGCCACATCCTTGCAATCGTTAGGCATCACGGGCTCCGCAAGCCACGTCTGGCTGGCGGGTCCCCTGGTGCTGCACTTTGCGGATGGAAGCAGCGTTGACCACGCGGCGACCCATGGCCGCTATTCCATCGACCATGTGGACCTGCTGCGCGTCAAGAGCCTCACCACCACGGCGCAAAGGCTGCTCACGGTGGAAAATCAGAAGGCCACCTTCAAAGACCTCACCGCCGCCAACACCGACCGCTCGACACTCATCGTCGCCAGCTCCTTTCCCACGGAGGCGTTGAAAATGCTGCTCGCCGCGCTGCCCGCAAGCTTGCCCCACTATCACTTTGGCGACACCGATCCTTCAGGCTGGCACATCCTGCTCAAGCTGCGGGAAGCATCGCCCCGCCCTGTGCTGCCCTCGCACATGCGCTGGAGGGCCGCGCCAGCACCTTCGCCGCTCACCGCGCACGACCTCACCCTGCTGCCCCGGTTGATCGAGCACCCCCTCTTGCAAGACTGCCGCGCTGAGCTGGAGATGATGCTGAAGCAAGGAGATCGCGGAGATTTCGAACAGGAGAGCCTCGGAATGCTCCGGGAGAACTGGCCGTTTTATTCCATAGAACAGACTCGTCAATGATCTCAGATTCCTCTGCCGCCGACCCGAATCACCCATGACAACGACTCTCACTGCTCCCACTCTCTTGGGCCGTTCGCATTGGCCGCAGAGGGGCCGAGTGGCAGAGGGGCAGAGAGAAAATAACTTCATCATCTCTGCGTTCTCTGCTCCTTTGCCCCTCTGCGGCTAACCAGAATCACCCATGACAACGACTCTCACTGCTCCCACTCCCTTGGGCCGTTCGCATTGGCCGCAGAGGGGCGCAGTGGCAGAGGGGACAGAGAGAAAATAACTTCATCATCTCTGCGTTCTTTGCACCTTTGCCCCTCTGCGGCTACCCTGAATCACCCATGACCATGACTCTCAATACTCCCGGTCTCTTCGGCCGTTCCAATTGGCCGCAGAGGGGCCGAGTGGCAGAGGGGGCAGAGAGAAAATAACTTCATCATCTCTGCGTTCTCTGCTCCTTTGCCCCTCTGCGGCTAACCAGAATCACCCATGACCAGGCAACTCACCGAACCCACTCCCTTCGAGAACGATCTCGCGACGCAAATCATCGGATGTGCGATGATTGTTCACCGCTTCTTCGGGCCGGGTGTCATCGAGAGCGTTTATGAAACCTGTTTCTGTCACGAGCTGAAGAAGGCTGGCCTTCAAGGTGTGAGGCAGAAGCGGCAGCCGATTGTGTATGACGGCATCACCTTCGATGACCCCTTTCGCATCGACATCCTGGTGAACGACGCCATCGTCGTCGAAAACAAAGTGGTGGAAGTGGTGCTGCCATTGCACAAAGCCCAGCTACGCACCTACCTAAAACTTGCCAACCGCAGGCTGGGTCTGTTGATCAATTTCAACACTGAGCGCCTGAAGGACAGCATTCACCGGGTGGTCAACGGTGAGGCGGACTATGACTTGGGCCGGTCGGATTAGTGGATTCGGAGGTTTGAGCTGGCCGATGAGGGGCCGGGAAGGGAGAGGCCGCAGACGTTTTGCAAGCAACTGAAGCGTTGGATTTTCCCTCGCGAAAGCCTCGTTCCTTGCTCCACTCCGGTGGTGAACGACAAACTGCCCAAAAGCGCCCGCAACTGCCCCGCCCTCGCCCGGACCATCACCCCGAAGGAGTGCGGCTCGGACCGTATCTCGAAGATCAACTGCCCGGAGACCTGCGAGTTTCATCCCTTCACGCTGGCCAATGCCGGGAGCCTGGCGGCGGTCGAGGAGCGGCTGCTCAAGAAAGTGCAGAAGCGCGCGCTCGACGAGCTGCGCGGCGACCAGGCGCGCGAGCTGGGCCGGCAGTTGCGCGAGTCCGAGGACGAAGTGGAGCACTTCCTGATGCTGATGCAGGCGGTTCATGCCTCCGGCGAGGTGGAGGGTCCGGACTTCGTGGACCGCTGGGCCAAGGATCATTTCGACGGCCTGAACAACGATGAGCGCACCCTGCTCAAGGCCCAGCAAAGCCAGCGCCCGGCGCTGATCCAGATCCAGCGCGTGATCGACGGGCTGTCGATGGAGGCGCTGGACCTGCTTTCGGCCGATCCGCAGCCTTTCGCGCTGGTTTCGGATGTGGAGCTGGACCCCGCCATGGAAGGCGACACGCTGCTGGGCTGGATCTACGAAGCCCCGCTGTTCACCCGCCTGAGCGGCCCGGCCTTCGAGCTGCCCGAGCATGATTCCGGCCATCCCCTGGAAGCCCTGCGCGACATCGCCCGCACCCTGGACGGCCCGCCGCTACCCGACCAGCTTCGCCTCTGGCTCAAAACGCATGCGCTCGACGTCTATCGCGCGCTGGAGGAACTCGTTGGCACCGATGACGACGAGGACCTAGCCCCGGGGGTGGATGATTTGATCGCCTCCTTTGACTGGTCCGAGCTTCCCGATTTCTCCCAGGACCCGATGCCGCGCCAGCGGGTCGTGGCCGAACAGGAAATCGACGACCGCCTGGGGCCCTTCCTCCACCGCCACAAGGATCCGGAGCAGGCAGTGCAATGGTTCGAGAACACCTGGCAGGACCTCGCCAGCGGCGTGGACCAGATGACCGAGGGCGTGCTCAGCGACGAAGGTTTCGGCGTGGTGCTCATCCTTCTGGCCAAGGCCGCCTGCGTCCTGCACCCCCGCCCGCCGGTGCGCGAGAACGTGGACCCGCTGCGCTTCCTCTGGCAGCTCGGCAACGAGCTGCGCGAATCCAGCCGCATCATCGAGGAGGAGGCCGGCGAGGAGGCGTTCGAGCAGTATGTGCAGGAGAGCCCGCAGCCCATCATCTGCCAGTGGCTGTGCGGCGAGGCCGCGAGCTTTGCGGAAGGCAATGAAGCCGTCTTTGACAACGAAAGCCTGGCCGTCGTATTTCCCGTCGTGAAAGCGGCGGTGTGGGAGATGTGCCACTGGCCGGCCGCCTGACCTCAAACCTTCAAGCACTGACCAGCCATGTCATGGTGGAGCTACAGCAATTATCAGGACAGCAAGGATGACCTCCAGCGCGAGATCGCGCACCGCAAGAAGAAGGGCGAGACCTTCGTGGCGGTGGAGGCGCCCAAGGGCAACAAGCTCGCGGTCAAGTTCTGGGGCCAGTCCTGGCAGCGTCACCTGGAGAGCTATGCGGACTATGAATCCCGCCTGCCGCGAGGCCGTTCGTATCTGCGCAAGGGCAACGTGTACAACTTGAACATCGACAAAGGCTCGGTCACCGCCCAGGTGGCCGGCCAGTCGCTGTACGAGGTCAGCATCGGCATCAGCCCGTTGAAGCCCGCCCATTGGCAGGACATCCAAAAGCAGTGCGCCGGCCAGATCGGCAGCCTGCTGGACCTGCTCGGCGGCAAGGTGGGAGACAGTGTGCTCAAGGTCATCACAGACCGCGACCAGGGGCTCTTCCCCGGCCCGAAGGAGATCAAGATCAATTGCAACTGCCTCGACTGGGCCGATCTGTGCAAGCACGCCGCCGCCGTGCTGTATGCCATCGGGTTGAGGTTCGACGCCGAGCCCGAGCTGTTCTTCAAGCTGCGCGGCGTGAACTACGAAGACCTCGTCTCCCAGGCCGCCGACGCCGTGGCCCAGGAGCCTGCGGCAGGCAATGCCGTGGTGATCGCGGATGACGACATCTCCGCCATGTTCGGCATCGACATGGGCGGCGCCCTCTCGCCCGAGGCGGAGGCGGCGCTGACAGGCGTGGCAGCGAAGCCAGAGAAGGCTTCGAAGAAAACGGCTGCAAAAAGAGCCGCGAAGAAGGCTGCAAAAAAAGCAGCCAAACCGAAGCCAAAAGCAAAGGCGAAAAAGGTGGCCCGATGAAAGCGCAGGGGACTCACGCAGCCCGCTGCGTGATACACAAAAAGGGCTCTGTTCGCGGCAAACGTTGAAAAACATCGAATCGGCCCATCCTCACTCGGGCCTGCAAGCTGGCCCCCGGCTGACAAAGTGGCATCATTCGCCTTTCGGCTCGCTCTACCGCCCCTTCTCGTGCGCGGCAATGAGACGAACGAATTCGGGCAGGTAGGTGGAGGCCTTGATCTCCCCCACCCCGCGGATCTTTTTCGCTGCGTCGAGGGTGGTGGGTTTCAGGCGGGTGAAGAACTCCAGGGTCTGGTTGCTGAAGACGGAGTAGGCGGGCTTGCCTTCGCTTTGGGCCAGGGCAAGGCGCAGGCGCTTGAGCTTGTCGAAGAGAACGTCGTCAAACCCCAGCTCCTGGGCGCTGACTTCGGCGACCACGGAGCCGGGCTTGTAGGGATCGGACTTCTGGTTGAGCACAGGCCAGCGCATCTTGGGGCCGAGGCCGGTGCGCATGACTTCGCTGCCCTTGGTGGTAAGCGTCAGCAGCGGATACTCGCCGCCGCTGACCTGCACCAGACCGTGCTTTTCCATTTCCTGGAAGAGCTGTTGCAGGCCGCTGCTGCCCATGGACTTGAGCATGCCGTAGGTGGTGAGCTGGTCCAGCTTGGCCTCCAGCACCTCCCGGCTGCGGCTGCCGGTGAGCATGGCGATGACGCGGCCCTTGCCAAAGCGGCCCTCCCACGTGCCATCGGGCAGACGGCGGCTCATGCGCGCCACACCGCTGAGCGCCTGACGAATGATGGTGATCTCCTCAACCGTGCCCTCGCGCGGCGGCGCGGCCCCCTGGTTCCGACAGGCGTCGCAGGTGCCGCAGGGCGTGGCATCGGCTTCGCCGAAGTAGTCCAGGATCAGTTCCTGGCGGCACCTGTCGGCGTAGCAGAAGTCGATCATCGACTTCAGCTTGGAGCGGTCGCGCCGCGCCTTCTCCTCCAGCGCCTTGCGGTCGATCTTGAGATCGCGGGCGAGGGACTTGGGCTGAAGCAGGCGCGTGCCGCGGATGCGCTTGCCGGGAATGTCGAAGCGCTCGATGTACCCGGAGCGGGACAGGTGGCCGAGGGCGGCGCTCACGCACATGTCGTTCTTCAGCCCGGCGCTTTTGGCAATGTCCTCGATGCTGCTCTGCACCTCATACTGCGAATCGGCCGAGCTGAGCAACGACTGATACACATCGCGGATGACTTCAAAGGTGGGGTTGCTGCCGTCGATGAAGAACTCCTGGGTCTTGGTGTCGGCGAAATTGAACAGCAGCTCGCAGTAGCCCGGCTCGCCGTCGCGCCCGGCTCGCCCGGCCTCCGGGTAGGAGGCCTCGTCGCTGCCGGGCCCGGCGAAATGGATGTCAAAGCGCACG
>CAINXC010000560.1 GCA_903854655.1 uncultured Verrucomicrobiota bacterium
AGGCCTCCCAGGCTTTTTCCCACTCCTGCCGCAGCGCTTCGGACTGCTGCTGCAAGTGGGTCAGTGCTGCCTCATCCTCGGTGAGCCTTTGTTCCAGTCTCCCGAGATGAAGACGCTTTTCTGTAATTTGGGCTACTGCGCTTGCCTCCGAGCGCAGGCGGTCGGCGACCTCATCCGCTGCGGCTACAGCCACAGGGTAGGCATCGTGAAGCGGCTTGCCGGGTTCCAACTCTTCTTTGGCCCCCGCTCCTTTCCAGTCTTCCAAAACTAAACGCCAACCCCGGTCACGATACTCCCTTGCCTCTGCAAGCTTCTGTAAATCTGGAATATCTTTCAGGCGCATCAGGCCCTCAATCTCAGCCTTCTGATCACCCACCTGCTGCCGGAGTTGTCGGGTGCCATCGTTGGCCCGGCGGAGGTTGCCTTCCGATTCCTCCCAACGAAAACGGAAGTGTTCCAAGGTCGCATGGGGCGGCACTGGGAGTTCGCTGGTCTGTTGATGGTCCGCTGGTGCGCCGGAAAGTTCCCGATGCAATTCCACCAAGCTTCTTTCGAGTTGACCAAGCTCCCGCCGGCGCTCGGGAAGGCTTTCTGCCTTGTCTTGAATTTGCGTGGCCTGATCGCGCAGTGCCTTGAGTTTCGCGAGGCGCGCTTCATCAATTTCGGTCTTGGCGGCTTCCCTCTTTTTGGTGTTCCGCGCCAGTTCTTCCAGACGTGCTTCGGCTTTCTCGACATTCTCAACCTCTGTCTTGAGCAGGGCCGCCTGATCCTCAGCTTCCGCAAACTGAAGCTGGGTGATCCGCAGCGGTTCAAGGTTCTCAAAAGCCTCGGTGATGCCGAGATCCAGGCACATCCTACCAATGTTTTCCTTGGCAGTGGATGCTTCACCCTGCTTTCTGGCCAGCGCAGTTTTGTCGCTAGTGTAGGCCCCCAGGTTGGCGTGGATTTGATGAATTGCCGCTGCCTTTTCCAGAAGGGTCTGGTTGGGAGTGAATGTGGCCATCTGCTCACCTATCCGCTCAAGCTCACCCGTGAGTCGGCGAACCTCGCCCTCCTTGGCTAGCTTGTCAGCACGCGCAGCTAGCAGTTCCTTGGCAAAGGACGCGGGCAGTCCGTCAATCCTTGGCAGAGCGGCCAGTTGCGCTTCGTGATCACGGAGCTTGCCCACCATGACCAGTGCATCCCGGCAGCGCTCTAACCAGGATTGGCGATTGCTCAGTTCCTGCCGTTGGGACTGCAACGTGGAGAGGCGTTGCATAACCTCGCCCAGCAGGCGCTCGGTCTCTTCCCAGTCCTCCGGTTTCACCAGCGCTTCCTTCTTTCTGCCGAGGTGTTCCGTGTAGGAGTGGAAAGCCTGGCGCAGACGCTTCTGCGCCCTGCCAGAAAAAATCTCTGCGGCCTCCGCTTCTAAATCGCGAATCACCAGATCCACAGGGGTGCCGCCCATGCTGGCAGAGAAAAGGGCTTCTCCCAGGCGGCCTTGGCCGCGCAGCAGGGCAACTCCCATAATTTTGTTCATGATCCACCTGTTAGGCGTCTGAACACCTCTCCACAAACCAGCAATGAAAACACTCATCACGGTTATCACACTTTGCCTGGCCGTCTCTGCGCTTGCCGGGACACACGACGTGGGCCTTGGCACAATCGAGGCACCGGAGGATTTTGGCTTCGAGAAGGGTGCCACTGATTCCGTCTTGGGCAGACTAACCCGGAAATCCGACGGGTTTATCATCAGCTTCGATGTTGGCGGGATGGCTGGCATTCACATGCATGACGGCGAGAAGGCTAAATGCACATTTTACCGAAATATTCGTGTGGGTGGCTTGCCCGCTTCGATCGGGATCGAGCCCATTGCCAATGGACAGCGGATTACCATTGCGATCGGTGACGTTGTCAAGATGCAGCAGTCGCCGGCCAATTTCTGGGCTGACATCCGCAAAGACTCCGACATTGCGGAGTTCATGCTCATTGTCACCACCTTCAAGCTCAAACCGAATGGTCGATAAGTCGCCTAACCATGCGCTGCAGCGAACTGCTCCAGCTCTCACACTTGCTGCTTCTTGCCACCGCCTTCCCACCACCACGCAGGCATCGCGCCAGCCTTCGCAGTCGCTGAGGTTGGGGTCGTTCGCCCAAAGAACCAAATCCATTGCGATGAAGAATCAGCACTCAGTTCATTGGCTACTCCTTCGCCTCATCTCAATGGCTGTGATTGTATCTCTATTCCGTGCACAAGGAGCCGACGACCCAAAGACCTCGAACTACACTGAGGCGATGTTTAGAAGTGCTTTCGATAACGAAAGCACCGCTCCCGACTTTATTTTGGTGTCCGTAAGGGCTGGACAGCATGGCGCTTGTAGCGGCGCCTTGGTCCCCGCTGTAACCTGAGATCCCAGTGCCAGCCAAGCGCGTAATGGTCGGCCCTGAAAGCATAAACACACCGTTGTCGCCCTCCAGCGCACCTGCAGCCCAATACAGGACGTCGGCTGCGTCGATGGCCAAACCCATTACAGGCCCAATGCTGGCTGAAGCGGCAGGC
>CAINXC010000561.1 GCA_903854655.1 uncultured Verrucomicrobiota bacterium
CCTTGCGCATGGCGTTGTAGAGTTCATCGGTCACCGCAGCCGGACAGGGGCGTCCCTGGGCGGCGTACAGCTCGATGACGTAGTCGGCCCATCCCCCTTTGCCCGTCGCCGACGCCAGCTTGGCGGAGAACTTCGCCGCCTGATCGACGAGGGACGGAGGGACCCCACGCCCAGCGCGGCACGACTCGATCACGTCGCCAAGCGGGTCGAAGCCGAACGTCGCGCCATCACCGCCGAGAAGATCGCGAACGAAGCACAAGGGACGGTCGATGCCTTCGACCGGATCGCCAATGCCAGCGGCTCGATGTCGATTACCGAAGCCGCCAAGGCGTTGCAGGTGCAGCCTCAGAAAGTCCTCAAGGTGCGGGCACGACGAAGCACCTTCGACCAATCAGCCATCAACTGGCGTCGCGGGGTGCTTGGCGTCCTGGGGCGTGATTTTTTTGCGTGCGCGTAGGTGCGCACCGACGCTAGTGCAGTGCGGCGGAAATAAGGACCCATCAGGCTGCGAGCGGTTTGCCGGTTTTAGTCCAGCGGAAGGGTTTGGCCATGGTCTGGTTAAAGTAGTCGATGAAGCTCCTAATTTTCGCCGCGAGGTCTGCTTGTGATTTAAAATTTCCACGCCTAATTACTTTTCGTGCCAAAATGGAGAACCACATCTCGATCTGATTGAGCCATGAGGCGTGTTTTGGCGTAAATGAAAATATAATCCTGTGATTACTATCTCTAAGAAACTTTTCACGTGTCTCCATGGACTCTAAAATGCCTGATTTGCCTTTTTCACCGAGATCATCCGTCAACCCACAGTGATGGGAGACCAGCCGAACCACTCCTTCAGAAACGTGCGTGTTGAGATTGTCGCAAATGATTCTCCAAAATACCTCGTCGTTTTTCGAGGAAAACAGAGTATCAAGAAAGGATACGAAGTCTTTTTCAGTTCTGGTTTCTCCGATAACTCCAGAAATTATACCTGTGGTAACATTGAGGGCGGCGATCAAAGTTTGGGTTCCGTGCCGTTTGTATTCGTATTCTCGCAGCTCAACTTTGCCAGGCGTGCTGATATCCTTCGCGCCGGACTCTGATGCCACCATTTCGCTCGGCTGCATCGGCAAGGAATCGGCTATCCGTTCCAGGGCCTGGATGCCGGTCATCTCGTCGATCGAAACAATCTGCACCCTGTCAGGATTCGCTTCTGCCGCATCATGATAGGCAGAGCAGACATCGGCACACTTCTGGTCAAAATCGGGGTCAGGCTTGGCGTTAAGCCAACCTCGTACCCGGTGCGGTTTGAGGTCGGCCTCCTTTTAAAAAACGACCCACCGTGCGGTGGGAGATCGTTTCGACAATCCCTCGTTTAACAGCCTCACGAGCTAATTCGCTTTGGCTCCAATGGGTTATCGGAATCCCGCTGGCCTCGGGAGGCTCACAGGCTAGCGCCACCATCGCACAAATCTGCTCCGGCGAGAATGTCGCTGGGGCACCTGGCCGTGGCAAATCAGCAAGTCGAGCGCCAACACTGTCTCCCGTAGCCGCTCCAATCCACCGATTACGCCAGCGTCGAACCGTCTTGCGCCACACCTCATGCTCCTGCGCAACAGCACAAAGACCAACACCGGCAGCCAAACGCAAAATCATTCGGGCACGAAGAGCAATCTGCTGCGGTGTCGAATGTGCCCGAACCAGCGATTCCAGCTCGGCCTTCTGATCCGGGGTCAATTCAATAGCCATCGTACTCGGCATGGCAGTCTCTTGCAACAGGGGATGTTTCATCTCCTTTGCCATAAATCTCTTCGCTTGTCTCAATGCCCCTTGCGATAAACAAGCTCTCAAACACAAGATGTTGCAAAGTGGACTCACTGCCCAGCGTGCCTGGAGAGTCGCCTTTTCCGCCGACCTGCACTAGAGAGCTCCGCCAACCGCTTCGCCAACTCTGCCGCAGGCTCTCCTTCATCCCGCCCCATCATTGCCAAATAGCAGAGTCCAGCTTCATTTTGTCATGGACGTCGGCAAAGAGTGCCAGGAAAAAATTGCCCGGTTCCAGAAAAGATTCACCGGGGGAAAGTTCTTAGGCGGCGAAAGCAAAGTTGATATTTCTCAATCAATTCATCCTGTTGATTAACGTTACCGCAATTTTCATGGATATGGCATGAAGATTGCTTTGAGCAGGGGAGCGCAAGATCGCACCTGAATTCAGGTTGACACTAGGAGAGATGTCATGGGTATCGGAGCCGCCTTTATGAATGGCGTTGGTGGTCTCAACGCCTATGCTCTTCAAATGGGCAACATATCAGACAATATTTCGAATTCCGGCACCGTCGGATTTAAACAATCTGAAACAAACTTTCAGTCACTTATCACGGGATCAGAGCTGTTTGCCTACCAAGGCAGCGGTGTTCGCGCGACAACGACCTATGATAACACAACAACTGGCAGCATTGTTAGTTCAAACAATGCAACATCATTTGCCATAGCGGGGGGTAATGGCTTTGCTCCAACAATGTCTCCTGAAATTGGCTCAAACAATACGCCAAATTTTTCAGGTGCCTTGCAGCACTACACCCAGGCCACAGACTTTAGCGTCAACGCCAGCGGATACCTTGTCAACAGTGCGGGTGAGTACTTGATGGGGATCAAGGAATCGACGCCCTATTCTGGAACCATTCCAAGTCCGCCCTCTTTGTCGGGATTGACCGGGGTTCAGGTGGATCCCCAAGTCTATGGATCGCTTCCGGCTCAAGCCAGCTCAACAATCGAATACAACGCCAATTTTCCCGCCAGCGTTGCGCCGGGAACAGCCAGCTCAACAATTCAAGTTCAGGCGAATTTTCCAGGAAGCTTGTCGACAACCGTAGCCACAAGTCAGTTTGCCACACCGGGCATCACGGCACCTTTAAATGTTTCATTTTTTGACTCCTTGGGAATTCAAAGAACACTCCAAGTGGTCTTTCAAAAATCCAGCACGCCAGCATCGGGGACGCCGGGAGACCCTGCCTATGTTCCTCCTCAGGACTCGTATACATTGGCTCCGACAGGGACCGTGGATAATAATGGCGTGAGTTATCCTCGACTGGTGGAAAGTGATGGCACCACATCCGCCTTTACAACACAACCTTTCTTTACCTTGCCGACAGATACGTATGTTTTTAATGCGAGCTCAGGGGCCTTAATGTCGGCAACGTCGCCACCCGGTCAACTGTCGATTGATTGGAGCGACAACGGCGCCAACGACGTGACCGCAGTGGCAGGACAACCTGGTGTACCGCCGTTTCAAGGGGGGAATCCTACGCAAAACCTAACCTTGGATTTTGCAACCCAGGCCTCCTCGGAAAATCTGGGGGCTTCGACCTCGGCAGCCGTAAATTTGCAAGCACTCAAGGATGTCAGCGGCGCGCCCCTCTCTTCGGTAAGCACACAGATTACCCTCTATGACAGCGTGGGCAATCCAAGAACCATGACATTGAATTATATAAAA
>CAINXC010000562.1 GCA_903854655.1 uncultured Verrucomicrobiota bacterium
GAGCATCTGGGTGACTTCGCCTTGCCGCAGAGGGGCGGAGAGGCAGTGGACGCAGAGGTTTTGCCAGTGGCTCATTCGTCATTCGGATTTCGTCACTTAATGGCGCGCAACCCAATGATGCCCACTCGCTGATTCCCTGTCCTCTCATGAATATTCGAAACCAACCTTGTGTCATCACCGGAGCCGCACGCGGCATCGGGCTCGCCATTGCTCAATCCCTTGCCGCCAGAGGTGCGCGGGTGGTGCTGGCAGATGTCGATCCGGCGGCGCTTGAAGCCGCCGATGTCCCCGGGTCGCTCAAAGTGGTGTGCGACGTGGCCAAGGCGGCGGATGTCGAACATCTTGCCGCCGCAGCGGAGCAGGCCTTTGGCCCGCTGGCCGTGTGGATCAACAACGCCGGGCTTGCCCGCCACCGATGGATTCCCGACTACACGGAGGCGGAGATCGACCTGATGCTGGCGGTGAATCTGAAAGGCACCATCCTCGGCTCGCAATCCGCCTTGCGGCGCATGATTCCGCAGAAGCGCGGGCACATCATCAATGTCATCTCCACCGCCAGCCTGCGCGGCATCCCCAGCGAAACCGTGTACTGCGCGGCCAAGTGGGGCGTGCGCGGCTTCACCCAGGGCTTGCAGGAAGAAGCGGCCGCCCATCGCATTCGCGTGACGGCGGTGCTGCCCGGCGGCGTGGCCACTGAGTTCTGGAGCGATGCCTCGCCCCGGCAGGCGCCACTGGAGAAGTTCCTCACCCCGGGCCAAATCGCGGATGCCATCGTCAAGGTGCTGGAAATGGACGACTATTGCGTGGCTCGCGAGCTGGTGCTCAGATCGCTAGACGACAGTGATTTTTCGGTGAAGCCGCAGTAAGAGGCCGCCTGGTCAGCCGAAGAATCAAGGGCCGAAAGATCGCCACTCATCGACCAGGTGAGATCACCGGCACCTTTGGCGGAATTTGAACGCCGCTTGTCAGTGGCCGCTCTTCACGCGCAATCGAGGCATGAAGCCGAAGCCGCCCGCGCAGTTCGCGAAGGATCCGCTGTTCCTCGAAGTGATGGAGGATGCCCTTGCCATCCAGGACCGCTTTGTCGCCGAACCTCTGTATGCGAAAACTGGGAAGGGCTTTCTGAAGAGTGCAGGAGTGAATGAGTTGAAGCAGATCAAGGAAGCAAAGACGCACTGACGCCCCTTGCCGGGCCTCCCATTGCGCGACCCTGGTTGGAACCCTTTGCCTGGGCCTGCAGGGAGTGAAAGCCGGGGTGATCGCATCTCCAGCCGAAGGCCCCCTGCACCCCTCAAAACCCGGTTTTCCCTAAGGTGCCAGGAGGTGTATGACACAATTTTTGCAATATGCGAAGTTGACCCCGCGTTATAGGCCCCATGAAATGCGCTCTCGCTTGCTCTTTTATCCTCACTTTTTGCTTCAGCGCCGCCGTCCGTGCCAACTCTGACGTCGCCGCTGCCTCCAGTGAAATCGACGCGATCCTGGCGAAGGACTGGGCGGCCAGCAAGCTGAAGCCCAACGCCCCTGCGGACGATTCCGCCTTCGTCCGCCGCCTCTATCTTGACATCACCGGCCGCATTCCCACGACCCGCGAAGCGGAGGCGTTCATCAGCTCGCAGGAAAAGGACAAGCGCGCCAGGCTGATCGACAAGCTGCTCGCCTCCGAAGGCTATGTGCAAAACCTTTTCAACTACTGGGCGGATGTGCTGCGCGCGCAGTCCAACGGACCGCAGACCGGACAGGTGACGGGCGCCGCGTACACGAACTTCATCAAGCAAAGCCTGCGCGAAAACAAGCCCTATGACCGTTTTGTGCGCGACATGGTCGCCGCTGAAGGCAAGGCCTGGGAAAACGGCGCCATCGGCTACTACATGCGCGATCGCGGCATGCCGCTGGACAACATGGCTAACACGGTGCGCGTCTTCCTGGGCACCCGCATCGAGTGCGCCCAGTGCCACAACCACCCCTTCGACAAGTGGACGCAGATGCAGTTCTACAAGATGGCGGCCTTCACCTTCGGCGTGCAGACGCAGGACTATGAAGGCGGCACGCTCGGCGGCGTGCGCGGGCTGTTGCGCGACAGGGAAAAGGCGCTGCGCGAGCAGTTCAAGCAGCCCGAGGCTCCGAGAAGGACGAAGGAAATGACCCAGGACGAATTTGCCGCCCTGGACAAGAAATATCAGGCGGACCGGGCCGAAATAAGGCAGAAGAGCCAGGAGGCCCAGGAACAGATGCGCCTCAAGCAGCGCAGCCTCACCGACGCCACCCAGCCAGTTCGCGATGCCAACCGCTACACGGCGGTGACCTTCAAGGAGGACCGCAAGCCCACGCTGCCGCACGACTACAAGTACGACGACGCGAAGCCGAACGCCAAGGTCGATCCCGGCACGATGATGGGGCATGAGTGCAACTGCCTGCCCGGCGAAACGCCTCTTGAAGCCTATGCCCGGTGGATGGCGAGCAAGGAAAACCCGCGCTTCACCACCGTGATCGTGAACCGCTTGTGGAAGAAGGCTTTCGGTCTGGCGCTCATCGAGCCGCTCGACGAGCTGATGGACAACACGGTGGCGATGAACCCGGAACTCGAGAAGCGCCTGGAGAAGCTGATGCAGGACCTGAACTACGACATGAAGGGCTACCTCCGCGTGGTGTTCAACACTTCCGCCTATCAGCGCCAGGTTTCCCGTGAGGAAGTCCCCGCCGGGGTCGCTTACCACTTCACCGGCCCGGTCCTGCGCCGCATGACGCCGGAGCAGATGTGGGATTCCTTCGTCACCCTGATCAACCCCAATCCGGACATGATCAACGTGGAGGCCCGTGAGGCGATGGACCAGCGCGTGACCCAGGCCAAGAAGGTCGCAGATTCCGTGGACATGCTCACCCCCGAGGAAATGCTCGCGGGCCTGGAAACCGCCGCGAAAAAGTTCGAGCACACGATGGACAAGACGCGCGAGCTTCAGAAGGAATTCGCCGCCGCCCGTGCCGAGGCCAAGGAGCTGGAAAAGAAGGCGGACAAGCTCACCGGCGCCGAGCGCGAAGAAGCCATGACCAAGGCGACCGAGGCGAAGGAAAAGTCCAAGTCCCTGAGCAAGGAACTCAGCGGCTATCAGAATGATGCGCGCAAAGCCGTGGTGGAGAACGTCATGGTCCCCGGCCAGAAGAAGCTCTATCAAAAGGTGACAGGCAAGCCTTTCGAGCTGGCCATGCTCAAGACCACCGAAGGGGAGGCCCCAAGCTACGGCGGCGGCGGTGACATGATGATGATGGCCGGACCCAACGGCAAGTCCACCCGCATCATGATCCCCGGCTACGACAAGGAAAAGAAGACCAAGGAGCAGGAAGCCGCCGAAAAGGCAGACCACGTGAAGGTGTGGACCGAAGAGGCCCAGTACTACGGCATTCCGGAGAAACAGGTGAAGTACTACATCTCTTCGCGCGAGCAGCTCGCCCGCCGCTGGCTGCGTTCGGCTGAAATTGAGAGCCCCGCCCCACGCGGCCATTACCTGCGCGAGTTTGGCCAGAGCGACCGTGAGACCATCGAAAACTCGAACAGCGAAGCCAGCGTGCCCCAGGCCCTGGCCATGATGAACGGCGAGCTGCTGCCGCAGATCACCGGTGCCTACAGCCAGCTCATGCTGACCGTGAGCAAGGCGCAGTATCCTGACGACAAGATCGAGGCGGCTTACATGTCCATCCTTTCCCGCAAGCCCACCGCCAAGGAAAAGGACCTCTGGCTGCAAGCCCAGGACAAGGGCCTGAGCACCATGGAAGACCTTGTGTTTTCACTGCTCAACACCCAGCAGTTCATTTTCATCCAGTAGCAGGGCGCAAAGCGCAGAGGGCAGGGAGCCCTTGCTAAACAATGCGCAGTGTCTTTCGAAACGATTCAAGCATCCGGCATTCATGATCAATCGCTTCCAGCGCACTTTGAAATCTGAATCTCTTTTTCATCAACCCAACAATAGCAAACAATCCAGCATCGTAGCACGCGGATACTCTCTGCGCCCTGCGCCCTGCGCTTAGCCCCCACATCTATGAGCCACGAACTCGCCTCCAATCTCCTCCGTCGCGGCGACATCAGCCGTCGCGATTTCGCCGCCAAGACGGCCTCGTCCCTCCTGGGCGTGGGTCTGCTGGGCAACTATATGTCCGGCACCGCCCGCGCGGCCTTCGAGGGCTCGTCGAAGCTCAAGCAGGTGGCCACGGCGAAGAATGTCATCTACCTGTACATGAGCGGGGGCCAGAGCCATCTGGACACCTGGGATCCAAAGGAAGGCGTGGACACTGCCGGCCCCACCAAGCCGATCAAGACCAGCGCCGATGGTGTTCGCATCTCCGAGTACCTGCCAATGATGGCAAAGCAGATGCATCACGCCGCCGTGCTCAACTCCGTCAGCTCCACCCAGGGCGCGCACGAGCAGGGCAACTACATCATGCACACCAGCTACACCATGCGCGGCACCATCCGCCATCCTGCCATGGGTGCGTGGCTCAATGTCTTCCAGGGCGGCGGCAACAGCACCCTGCCTAACTACGTGTTTGTGGGCAACGACAGCCGCCATCCCGGCGCGGGCTTCTTCCCCGCCGTCAACAGCCCGCTGTACGTGAGCAATCCGGACAACGGCCTGAAGAACATCAAGCGCCAGCCCGGCCTGACCGAAGAGAAATTCCAGGCGCGCATGAAGCTTGCCGATGAACTCGACGCCGACTTCCGTTCCACCTTCCAGCACCGCAATGTGAAGGCCTATGCGGACATGTACGACCACGCGATGACCATGATGAAGTCCGAAGACCTCAAGGCCTTCGACCTTTCGGAGGAGCCCGCCGAGGTCCGCGCCGCCTATGGCAAGGAACCCTTCGGCCAGGGCTGCCTGCTGGCCCGCCGCCTCGTTGAGCGCGGCGTGCGCTTTGTGGAAGTCAGTCTCGGCGGCTGGGACACCCATCAGGCCAACTTCGTGCGCGTGCCCGAACTCTGCGACACGCTGGACAAGGCCATGGCCACGCTTCTGCAAGACCTGAACTCCCGCGGCCTGCTGGACGACACGATGGTGGTCCTGACCTCCGAGTTCGGCCGCACCCCCACGATCAATCAGAACGTGGGCCGCGACCATTACCCGAAGGCTTTCTCCTGCGTCATGGCCGGCGGCGGCATCAAGGGCGGCCAGACTTATGGCAAGACGGACCCCGAAGGCCGCGAAGTGGTCGAGAACAAGGTCGAAGTGCCGGATGTGAACGCCACCATCGCCTACGGGCTGGGCCTGCCGCTGGATCAGATCGTCTTCTCCCCCAGCAAGCGCCCGTTCACGATTGCCGACAAGGGGCAGCCGCTGACCAGCCTGTTTGCCTAACATTACCGTACATGTTTTTTGAACTGGCGGACCTTTGGGTCCGCCAGTTTTGTGTTAAACCCTCGCGGAAGCGGGTTTGACCATGACTCCACAGAATGCGACTGCTTCAGCAGCGCGCCCATCGACAACCCCATGATCTCCCGCTCCCTGCGATCCTCACTGGTTCTGCTTCTTTTTGCTGCGTGCAACGGCCTGCCGCTGGCCGCGCATTCCATCATCGATGCGGGCAGTGCAACGGTGTGGAAGTACGTGGCGGACGGTCGCGACCCAGGCAACGGATGGCGGCAGGCGGAGTTCGACGATTCACAGTGGCGGGCGGGCCCTGCACCGCTTGGTTTCGGCGACCCAGGGATGGGCACGGTTTTAAAGTGGGGGACAGATCCGAATCACAAACCGATGACAACCTGGTTCCGGCGCAGCTTTGAGATGAGCGAAGTAAAGCCCGCCGATCAGTTTGCCATTCTGTATTGTGTGGATGATGGAGCGGTTGTTTATCTCAACGGCAGGGAGGTCGGTCGAACCAACATGCCGGCCGGCCCGGTGACGACGGGCACCCCCGCGTTGCGGGCTTTGTCCGATCCGGACGAAGGGTATTACCAGCGGCTCGTGCTCCCCCCGCAGGCCCTGAAAGCCGGGCGCAATGTGCTCGCGGTGGAGGTGCATCAATGCAATCCGGCGAGCAGTGACTTGTACTTTGATCTGGCCCTGAAGCAGGAGCCTCCCCCGCTGCCCCTCCCGCTGGTGACGGCATTGACGAGAACATCGGTGACGGCCTACCGGCAGCAGCACTTTTTGGGACCGGACGTACGAATTCCCGACGGCTATCTCGATGGCGGGCGTGAAATGGTGCTGGAGGAGGGGGGCCGGGCGACATCGCGTCGCGAGATTCTGGTTTTGGACCGGCGCAAGGACGCTCAACTCACTGAAGACATTGCGTTTGCCCAATCACCTGACTTGCGGAGCCTGTCATCCCTCGATCGGGCGCTGCGCATTGCGATTTACATCGACAAGCGCACCACGCCTTACGGCGGCATACGTTGGAGCGAGAAGATGGATGGCGACCTCGTCCACGAGTTTCAGAACCAGCCGGTGCTGCTCGGCGACTGGGTCGATGAATCCCACAATGGCGTCTGTCGTCACCGCGCACTGCTTTTCAAGGTGCTTGCGGACGAGGCGGGCCTGAAAACAGCGCTCACGCGCGGCAACTGGGCGCAGCAGGCCCGAAAGACACCATCCTTTCCGCACACCTGGAACGAGCTCTTCCTTGAAGGTGGCCGGCGTGTATTGGTGGATGTAATGATGAAGGGTGCCAGGCAGAACTTCCCCGATGTCTCGTCGCCCGAGGTCGTGGAACACTATTTGAAAGTCGACAACACGCCCTGGTATTCGGCATCGCCCGGCAAGTGAACGACAATCGAGGAGCGCTCGCCAAAACGCGACGGCTACCAAACGCCGAGCGCTGTGAGCTGTTTGGCCGCCACCCCTGCCCAGTCGCGATTGGCGGCGGGGCTTGCGGGGCTGGGGTGCAGGATGCGGCCGATCTTGAGGCGGGGGAAGTGCTTCTGCTGCTTGAGCGCCTGGGCCTCGGCTAAACCGCCCACGCCGATGAGCCAGTCGGGCTGGAGCGCGGCCACCACGGCGCGCAGGTGTTCGTCGCAGGCCGCCTCCACCTTCGCCAGTTCGGCGGCGGGCAGCTTGTCCGGGGTGAAATTGCGGCTGCTTTCCTCCATGAACACCAGCGGGCAATAGTTGGCCACGTAGTGATCCTTGAAAAAGGCCTCGGCGGAGCCGAAGCGCTCGGCAAACAATCCCCACAACCGCCGCCCGCTGACCTCAGACTGGGTCGTTTCAAAGCCCAGGATGGGGCGCTTCTTGTGTTCGTTGACCGGGCGCTGCACCGGACCGGTGATGCCCATCCAGTCGCGTACCGCAGCGATCTCGCCAAACGGCACACCCGTCTGCGCCATGCCCCAGGGACCGGGGTTCATGCCCAGGAGCACCACTTTCTTTGGCCCGCTGCCAAAGCGTCGCAGATAGACCTCATGTGGCGCCCAGGCGTAATCGAGAGGATCGTAAACATGCGTGATCGGCACGCCAAACCGCAGGGGCTGCAGGGTCTCGCGCAAGGTATGGGCGGCTGTGACAAGTGGGTGGGTGGCAGGCATCGGAAGGTGGTATTCATTCACCATGGCCACGCGGATTCACGGAAAAACCTGGCAAAATCGAAACGTTTGGAATTGCCATAATTTGGCATTAAATTTAACCTTGCCTTATTATCATTATCCCTGCTTCTTGCAGTCAGTTCGCCCGAACCACCACTCCCATGCAGTTTACCTTTCCCACCAATCTCAATCTCGCGCGTGAGACGAGCGAGGGTTTCCATCAGGAACTTCTGCGTGGGCTCACCCACAAGCTGAACAACCTGCTAGCCGTGATTCAGGGTTTCAGCAGCCTGATCCTCATGAATGAGGACACCGATCCGGGCGTGCTGGAGAATGTGGGCCACATCCGCGAGGCTTCGGTGAACATGTCGAGCCTGAGCGAGCGCATCCGCTCGGCAGGGGGCTGCGCCAAAATCACGCTGCAGCCGCTGAACGTGAGCGACTACATCAGCGTGGTGGACGCGACGATCCGCGATCCCTTTGTGAAGGCTGGCGTGCCCTTTGAGCTGGATGTGCAGCCCGGGCTGCCCTCTGTCATGGTCGATCCCACCAAGCTGAAGGACGTGCTGATCGAGCTGCTCAAGAATGCAGCGGAAGCGGCGTCGAAGGGCAATGGCCGCGCCATGCTGCGCGTCTGCGGCCCTGGAGTTATCACCCCGGCAGCCGAGCGGCGCGTGGACATCCTGGTAAGCAACACCGGTTCCCAGGTGCCACCGGAGAAGCTGTTTGAAGTGTTCCGCCCGTTCTCAGGCAGCAAGAACAGCAACCACCTGGGCCTGGGCCTCACCATTGCAGCAATGCTGGCGCACCAGATGAACCTGCAACTGGGCGTTCACTCCGAGAACTTCACCACAACCTTCTGGCTGAGCTGCCCCACGGCGGTTTAGGGGACGGAAGACCTGACCGGGCCGCCACGCGCTCAGGTCTTGTGGCTTGCGATCAGCTCCACGATGCGGTCCACTTCCGCCTCCGTGTTGTAGAAGTGCGGGCTGAAGCGCAAATAGGGCCTGCCCGCGCGATCATGGCGGTGAGAGATCGTCACTCGGTTGGCGGCGAGGTGATCGAAGAGCTTGGCGACATCGAGCGATGGGTGCGCGGTCGTGACTATGCCTGAGGGCAGGCAGCCTTCCGGCTGGGCAACGAATTCAAAGCCGAGGGATGCAAGCCGCCCTTGAATGTAACCGTGCAGGTGAAGCAGACGGGCGCTGATGTTGTCGATGCCCGCCTCCAGCAACAGTTCCATCGCCGCCTTCATGCCCAGAATGCCGGTCATGTTCAGCACACCGGGCTCGTAGCGCCGCGCACCCGCCTCAAATTCGATCTCATCCTGCGCAATGAAGTTCGGGGACTTGACGTTCCAGGCACCGAGCAAGGTGGGGCGGAGTCGCTCCTGAAGCTCCTCCTTCACGTACACGATGCCGGCGCTCATCGGGCCCAGCATCCACTTGTGGGAGTCGGCCGACAGGAAATCGACGTGGTCCACCAGCGTCTCAAACGCACCCACGGTCTGGATGGCGTCCAGGCAGAACAGAATGCCGCGCTCGCGCAGCAGGCGGCCAATGGCGTCGATTTGGATGCGGTTGCCGGTGAGGAAATGGCAGGATGCCAGGGAGACCAGCCTGGTCTTCGTAGTCAGCGCGCGCTCCACCACTTCCGGGGTGATGCCACCAAGCTGTGCGGGCTCCAGATAGCGGACCACGACGCCCTGCCGGCGCAGCTCCAGCCAGGGATACACATTGGCCGGGTAGTCATCGGCATAGCAAACCACTTCATCTCCCGCCTGCCAGTCCAGCCCGTTCGCCACGAGGCTGAGCCCCAGCGATGTGGGCCCCAGCAGGGCGATCTCGCCGGGCCTGGCACCGATCAGCCTTGCCGCCAGCGCGCGCGTCTCATTCATCGCGCGCCAGGCGGCGGGAAACTCCTGGTGGGCCACGCAGGAGCCTTCCAGGTAGTCCTGCATGGCCTTCACGGCGCGGCGCGGCAGGATCGTCACCCCGGCATGGGCCATGAAAACGTGGTCGCGGGCGATGGGGAATTCAGCCAGGCGCCGGGATTCGTCAGCGAGGAGGTCTTCGAGGAAGGGCATGAAGGGAGGTCAGTTCGAGGCCAGAGGCAGGGGCGGCGGGCTGTCATTGAGCTTGGGGCTCAGCGGAATGGGTTCACCGCCGCGTACCAGGTAGAGGTGATAGAGCTGCCAGCCCAGGTGGGCGTTGACGAAGTACAGGACTGCCATGGTGAAGTAGATGCCGACACAAAAGGCCGCCATGCCCACGACCATCAGGAGGAAGCTGGCAAACCAAATGAACAAGACGGAGACCAGCGTCTCCGGCCACATCAATGTGACAAAGCTCTTCAGACGGCGCCAGTTGAAGGCGCTCGCGAAATCCTGGGTGATGGAGGCCACGATGATCAAGGGCTGCATCACAAGCAGGATGACCAGGAAGAGCACAACCCACAGCAGCCCGAAGCCCATAAAACTCATGGCGGACAAGGCCTGCACCGCCTCATGACCATGGCTTTGGCCCGCCGCGATTTGAGCGGGAATGAACGAGAGCATCATGACCATGCTCACCGGGGCCATGAGCAGGGGCACCACCAGGGTCACCAGGAAGGGCCAGACACCGCGCTCCAGGTACTTGACGAAGTTGGAAAAATCGAAGATCGGGTAGGAGGCGAAGTCCTCCGGGTTCTTACGCCCCCAAAAGCCCGAGACGTGCCAGCCGATCACCACGATGGGCCCCACCACGGGGATGAGAATGCACAGGCCGCCCAGCAACAGGCTGTTCACCCACTTGGGACTCTTGAAGAAATCAGTGAGGGCGGCAAGGTAGTTCATGAGGGAGGGGGGTTACTTTTTTCCAAGTTCCATGGCGCGCTCCGTGGCCTTGCGCACGGCCTGCATCAAGGCGTTACGCAGGCCGTGGGCTTCGAGTTGCTCCAGCCCGGCAATGGTCGTTCCGCCAGGGCTGGTGACTTCATCGCGCAGGGCGCCCGTGTGCTTGCCGGTGTCGAGCACCATCTTCGCCGCACCTGCCACGGTCTGGGCCGCGAGGCGGACGGCGGCTGCGCGCGGCAGGCCCATGAGCACGCCGCCATCGGCAAGGGCCTCAATGATCGTGTACACGTAGGCCGGACCGCTGCCGCTGAGGCCCGTCACCGCGTCGAGGAGCTTTTCCGAAACCTCATCCACCGTGCCCACGGCGCCCAGGATGGCGCGCGCCGTGTCCGCATCTGCCGAGGTGGCCTTGCTGCCGCGTGCGAAGGCAGCGGCCCCGGCATTGACCAGTGCGGGGGTGTTGGGCATGGAACGGATCACCCGCTGCCTGGGCCCCAGCCAGGTTTCCAGATCCGGCAGAGCAAGGCCGGCCGCGATGGACAAAAACAGACGGCTGCCTTTGACCTTCGCCAGGGTTTCGCAAAGCGCCTTCATGTCGGCAGGTTTCACGGCCAGGATCACCACGTCCGATTTCGCAGCGACCTCGACCGGGGTGCCCGCAGCGGCGGCGCATTTCAAGTCCTTGCGCAGCGCCTCGACGGCTTCCGGCACCACATCGCTCAGCGCCACGCTCAGCCCGGCCTTGCCCAGTGTCTTCTCCACGCCACGCAGCAGCGCGCCGCCCATCTTTCCGCATCCGACAAGGCCAATTTTCAGCATGCCCGCAAAGTGACAGCGGGACCTTCCGAAAGCAAGGCGGGACACGCGGCGAGGCATTCAGATCGCGTATGGACATTTTCCGACTGGAGCTCTAGTCTGGCGGCATCATGAAAGCTTCTCTCTGTCTGATTATCACACTGGCGGTTGCCTCATGGGCCGTGGCGCAGGAACAAACACCCGCCGAGAAACTGGGATGGAAACTCGCTGTCCATTCCTACACCTTCCAGAAGTTCTCCATCTTCGAGGCCATCGACAAGACCGCCGCGATGGGGATCAAGAACATGAGC
>CAINXC010000563.1 GCA_903854655.1 uncultured Verrucomicrobiota bacterium
CGTGCAGGACATCGAGTTGCGCCAGCGGCTTCTCGGGGGGCTCGCTCAGGGGCACGGGTTCATTCAAGGCGATGCGGGTCATGCCCTCCAGTTTGGCCGCCACGGGTTGGGAGAAAGCGGTGGTGCGCAGCAGGGCGGCACCTTCCTTGACCTCGACCAGCGAACCGGTCAGGAGAGTGCCGTCGCCAAAGCGAATCCGGGTTGGCAGAGCACCGGCGGCGGGCGTTTTGATTGCCATTTGAGGCAATGGCATCTCGCGGGCATCCACGCCGGTCGGATCGAGCGGTCCCAGATCGAAGGCGGCAATCTGTGCCAGAGGCACGGTTTGTGCGGGGGTGCCGCTGGCGGAGGTAACGGTGATGCCGCTGGGAACGGAATTGAGCCTGCCTACAAGCGTGGCGCCGCCCACGAGTTGCAGCCAGCCTTGCCGGATGTCGTGCCTGGGGCAGGGGCTGCCATCCCAGGCGCGCACGCTCAAGTGCTCCAGCGTGAGGGCCGTGCCCTTGTTGCGCAGCATGATGCCGGGCTTTCCTGGTTCGTTTTGTTCGGTGGCGAACTCGCTCAGCAGGGTGCCTTCCCAATCATAGACCTGCATCTTTTTTGCCGGCCGGTCCCAGAACACGCGCAGGGCCACGCAGCGATCCTCCGGCGTGAGGGTGCGAAGGGGGGAGAAACGGTTTTGCTCGTCGATGACCAATTCGTCCTCCCAGGTTTCGATGGTTGCCGCAGGCACGCTGCTGGTGGAGAAGCCCAGGGCGAACTGGGGCCGAAGCGGGGCGCTGAGCACGATTTCCAGCGCCATCTTGTCGGGCAGGAACAGGTCGAGCGTGGCGGTGCGGTTCCAGACACGAGTGAGCATCGCCCCACGCTCGCCTGCGATCCACGGGAAGCCCAGCGGATCACGCTGGCCAAAGTGCTTCCACCCTGCCGCTCCTGTGGGGCCGCTGTAAACGATGCCCTCGCCATGCAGGCGTTCCACGGCCTGCACTGCGCTGAGCGGCACCTTGATTTCACCGTGGCGCTCGCTCGTGAGTGTCAGAACGTCAGTATCAACACCGGTGATGTCGGAATACACACGGTCGCCGTTCCTGAACAGGATCGAAAACGGACCCGAGGGAACTTTGGCCGGAGAAGGTGGAAACTCCACGCGCAGCAGGCTGGAAACGCGCAGTTGCAGGGGTTCGGCGAAAAGCCCGGCCTTCCAGGACAGGGCGTGATCGTCGGCTGAGACGAGCTGGCCGTCGATGGATTCGCCGCTCTTCCAATACAGCCGGGGCTCTTTCAGGGGGCCGTCGTCAGTGACGGAGGATGCCCCTGGCAGGGTGAGGAAGGGATCAAAATTCTGGGCGTTGGCAAAAGCCCCCGCGCAGAGCACGAGAAGAGCGCAAAAGCCCGGGGCGAGGCTCCTGGCGGTGTGAGAAGGGCGATGGGATTTCTCAGCGCTCATAGATCGGCAGGAAGCGATAGTTCAGCCCCAGCGCCAGCAGCGACATGCCGGTTTGATAGGAGCCGCCGTTGAAGCTGCCATCGCTGTTCTGGGTGTCCTTGAAGTAACGGACGGTGTAGCGGTTCCATTTCTGCCAGGCCTCGTAATCGCCTTGGAAGAGCGCCTGGGCGGCGTAGTAGCGGTAGTATTCGGGATGGCCAGCCTCGCGATGTTCGAGATCGCCGGAAATGCTCTTCAGCGTGGCGGCAAACTCCTCCCAGTCCTTGTGCTTGGCCACGGCAAACACAAGCGTGGCCAGGGATGAGCGGGCAAAGGATTCGCCACCGCCACCAAAGCCGCCGGAGTAGTTCACGTAGCCGTTTTTCGCCGTGCTGCGTCGGATGTATTCCACACCCTTGTTGATCGTGTCGTCCGGCACGGGCAGCCCGGCATTTCGGCAGGCCAGCAACCCCATGAGCACGGCTGCGGAGACGGAGGTGTCAGCATCCGTGGCGTCGGGCGAATAGCGCCAGGCCCCGAAGGGGTTCTTGGCGGACGAAGTGACCGCGCAGCGGATCGCCAGATCCAGCACCTGGCCCAGCGGGCGCTGCATGGCGGGTGGTGTGGAAGCGTCCCATAGCTGCGATTCGTCCACCGCGCCATAGGCCTCGGCCAGCGCCAGCATGGCGAAGCCGTGGTGGTACATGCTGTTGGGCATGTAGCCGGTGGTCTTGTCCTGGCTGATGATGATCGAGCGGATGGCCCGCCGGATGTTTGGCGCGTACTTGCCATAGTTCGGATCTTCGCCACTGGCGAGGAAGGCCATCAGGCAGATGCCCGTCTGGCCCGCCCCCGTGTTGCCGTCCTGCCACTGGCCGTCCGGCGACTGCTTCTGGGCCAGCCAGGCGAGGCCACGCTCGTAGATGCGGTCCACATCCGGCGGGATCTCGCCGCCAAAACGCAGGACGGAGGATTGCGCCTGGAGGTGCGTCTGCGGCAGGATCGCCGCCAGGAGCATGGCGAGCCCCCCCGCGCAGGCGGAAAGGGATGAGCGCAAAGGGCGGGCTGGTGGAGGCGAAGTCTTCATTTCTTCAGGATCAGGTTTCCACCATTGATGATGATCGGCAGGCGCCGGCCATTGATGATCAGGCCCCCGCCGGTTTTGGGCAGAGGCTGGGCACCTCCACTTTGAATGCGTGACCGATGGGATTGTTCCACGCTTTGCCACCAACCCCGGTAATCGGCGATCACCTGGTTCCACTTGCCGTACTGGGAGGGCGTGAGAATGGTCTGCGTATCCGCCTGCGGCACGGCGTTGAGCAGGAGCAGGAGCATGCGGAAGTCGATGCCGTTGCCCCGGTCAATGTAGGCGCTCATGTCGGGCAGGTAGTCGCGCACGGCCTGCGTGGTCAGTGGTTCGATCTTTTCGCACTGGGTCAGGGTGAGGCCAAGCTGGCGGTCCAGCTCCGCCACCAAAAGCTTCGAAACGGCCTGCAACCGGTAGGCATTGCGGCCCTCTTCCGCCTGGGTCCATTTGCTGCGCTCCTCGGGCGTAAGGGCGTTTGCGAGCGTTTCTTTCCACATGATGCTCTCCTCCGGGGGCTCGTTGCCCACGCTCATGATGCCCGTGGCCTCCAGCCGCTGGCGCACAGCCTTGGCGGTGGTGCCCTGGGCCTGCTGCCGCACCTGGTTCTCCTGCGCCGTGCGCCAGGCCTCCATGTTGCGGTCCACCGCCCCCTTGGCGGCGATCTCCAGCGTGCGCAGGCGCTCTTTGGGAAGGCCGGCCACCCGGCGCACATCACCGATCACGATGTCCATGCTCTGGCGCAGGTGCTGCGCCTGCTCCGCGTCCGTTTGCGACAGGTGCAGCGAGATCGTCTGCTGGATCAGCTCCGCCTCGGTGAGCTGTTCCGCCGGCACCGGAAGGTCCCATCCGGGGGCCTCTGCCTTGATGATCTGCTGCGCCTCCGAAGAGACGGTCAGGATCAGAAGCAGGAATATGGCAAGGGCGCTTTTCATCATTACTGAAACTGGTTCCACCAGCCGCTGTACCGTTCCTTGACCTCGCGCCAGCCTGCCATCTGGTCAGCGTCGATGAGGGTGCTCACCTCGCTGGCGGGAATGCCGTTGACCACCATCATCAGCAGCTCGGAGTTTGCGTAGTTCTGGGTGAGGAAGGCATCGAGTTTGGATTTGGATTCGCGCACCGCCTTGCTCACGATCGGCTCCAGGCGCTGACGTTGATCGGGAGTCAGCCGCAGCTTTCGGTCCAGCTCGGCGACCGTCATCATGGACAGCGCCTCCACCCGCCTGTCCGCCCGCTTCTGTTCCCGTGCCTCCCAATCGGCAAAAGAGGGCGGGTCGAGGTGCTGTCTCAAGAGTTCCCGCCAGGTGCCGATCTCAGCCTTCATGCCATCGGTGTCATTTGCCATGCCGAAGTTGGTCTGCCCGCCCTCCAGCGCCTGGATGCGATCCTCGGCCCCGCCAAGAAAAGCGCTTTTGACGTACTCGCGAATCTGCTTTTCCAGGGCCTGGCCCCAGCTCCCGAGAGACATGGCAACTGCTCCCTCAAGCCCGTCGCGCAAAGCTTTGGTGGTGGCCTCCGGCAGTTTCCATTGCGTCCCCAGCTCATCAATTTCTGCCCTGCGGGCCTCCAGGCGCTTGTTCTTCCAGTCATCGCGGCCGCGGGTAAGGTAGTCTTGAATGGCCTTTTCGATGCGTGCCCGGCGGACGGTTTCCTCCTTGGTCCACTTTGCCACTTCATCCGGGGTGAGGATGCGTGGAAGCGCCTCCGTCCACAGCGGGGAGCGGTCGGGGGTGAGGATCGCTTCCGGCAGCTTGCGGTACGCATTCCAAAACTGCAGTTGGTCCACCTGGCCATCCTTGGACATTTCCTTCCAGGTCTTCCAAAGCCCTGTCTTCGATTTCGCCATCTTGTCGGCGACGGCATCGCTGGCGGCCTTGAGCAGCTTTTCCTTCTTTTCCTCCGCCGAGCCGGTGACCTTGATCACGTCCTCCACCAGGGTCTTCATCCCGTTTCCGTAGAAATCCGTGGAGCGTTCGAGGGTTTGCTCGATGAAAGGAACCTTCTCGGTGAACTCCGTTTCAGCCTCGGCAGGGCGGGGGACAACTGACAGGAGACAGGAAAAAAATGAAATGACCGCAAGCGAAGACCTTCGCATTTCCCAGAATATGCTCAGGTGCGTGGCCCTCACTTCGCGCCTCCCTTCTCCAGTGCATTGAAATAGGCATCAAGGCCCGTCTTGAACTCATCGGGGAATTCGCGTCCTGCCTTGCCGGTGGCCTGCCCTGTTTCGCGCTCGCCCACGTGGGCGGTGGGATCGGTACCGGGGCCGATTTCAGCCAGAGCTGCGCTGGAGGCCGTGCCCGATCCGCCGCCACCTGGAGAATTGCCGCCTCCGCCACCCCCTCCCGGAGGCTGGCGACGTGCTTCAAGGAGCAGTTCGATCGCTTCCGTTTCAGCCGCGATGGTGGGCCCGGCGGTTTCAGGCTTGTCCAGAAGCTTGTAGGCATCGCCCATGACCTCGGTGACCTGGGTGAGCAGTTTCATTTCTTTTTTGAAGCTCTGGGCCTTGGGCAGCTTGGAGATGTCCTGGGCGGCTTGAAAGGTGCGCCGCCCGATGTCATCCTGCTTCAGCGACAGACTTGTGCCCCGCTTGAAGTACGCTTTGGAATCCATGGCCGGTTTGCCGTTCTCGGCTTCGCGGGTTTCATCGCGCAGGGCCATTTCGTCATGCAGGGCTTGCATGACCTTCAGCACGATTTCGGGGGGCAAGCTGTCTTGCGGCTTCGCCTCGCCTTTGCTGTCGCCTGCCTCGGCGGCGCTGACCATTTCCTCGGCCCACCGGTCCAGCGTGTCGGCCCAAAGCTCGCTGGAGGCGATGCCGCGACCGCTCCAGTTGGTCTTCACCTCGTCGCCAATGCGTGCCAGCGCGGACACCACCTCGGTCTTCTTCATCTGCTCCAGGATGTTCTTGAAACGCATGTCCTGCTTGCGCTGGAAATAGGCCTCCAGATCGCTTTGGATCAGCTTCACCACATTGCTTTGCTCCACTTCCTTGTCGGCAATGTCATCGGACTTGTGCTTCTCCAGTTCGGCCACCTTACGCTTGTCCAAACCAAAGGCGGTCAGCGTGCCGGTGTTGAGGTCGCTGGCGATGCCCATCTGCTTCTTCGAGGCGAGCTTCAGCCGCTTCACGAAAGTGCTGGCCTCCAGGCTGGCCAGCAGTTCACGAAGCTGGTCGGTTGCCTTCGCGAAGGCATCGAGAAGGTCCTTCTGCTCCGCGATGGCAGTGTCCAGTTTCTCCTGAGCAGGCGTTGCCGCCTTGGCGGTCTCGGGCTTGTCCTTGGGTTTCCCTGGCGGGCTGCCGAGCGTGGTCTGGGGCAGACCGAATTTGCCGGGGGCGGGCTTCTGCGGTTCGCCGGGTTTGTCCGGCGGCGGCGCCTGCTTGAAGTAACTGACCGCCTTGTCCGACATGCTCGGCACGGGCGGCGGGGGCTTGGCATTCGGGTCCTGCGGCTTGGGCTGACCACCTTTTTGCTGCTCGCCTTGGGCGATTTCAGGTGCCGGAGGCTTCGAGCCAGGGGCAGGCTTTTGCGGCTCCCCGGGCTTGCCTTGCTCCTGCGGGCTTGAAGGGTTTCCGGGCGGCTGCTCCGCTGGAGGTTTGCCGGCCTGGGCTTGTTCGGCAGATGGCTTGCCCTGCGGTTGCTGGCCGGGTGAGGGTGGCTTCGCTGCCGCATTGGAGCTTTGCTTCAGCATGTCCGCCACGCTCGGCATGCGCTTGCCTGCGATGTCCTTGAGCGCCTTCAGCATGGAGGCCCAGCTTTCGAGCCGCTTGGCATCGAAGGCGTCATTGCGCGCCGCCTGCTCGATGAGCTTTTTGCCTGCCTGATTGAGCCTGTCGAGCCGTTCGCCATTGGCCGATTCCGCCGCCGCCTGCTGGGCGATTTTGCGCCGGTTCTCTGGCCGGTCGAGATCCTCGGGCTTCATCTCGCGCAGCTCGCGATTGGCTTCGTGCAGGCGCTGCTCGTGCTCGTACGTCTCGCGCGATGCCTGCAGCCATTTGCCGAATTGCTCGGTCATCCAGATCGCGTGGTCGTCCTTGCTCAGGACGTGGATCACGAAGCCAGGCGAATGTGAGCGCTCGCGACCCGGTTTGTAATCTTCCGCCCAGGCTTTGATTTCCAGGCTCTGCGGGGCAACACCGTCGCGCTGCGCACAAAACGTTGCCCGCACACTGAGGTCACGCTTTTCAGGACCGCCCGCTCCTGAAACGGCGTCGCCCTTGGCTGGTTCGGTTCGGTCCTCGCCGACGATGCCTTTCCACTCGAGTCCGGTGCGTTTGATGCCGAAATCATCCGTGACATCCAGGTCAAAAGCGATGACTTCGCTCTCCAGCACCACCTGCTCCTGCGAATCACGGCGCGCCAGCACACGCGGCGGATCGTCCTCCACCGCCTGCACCTTCAGCGTCAAGGGATCGCGTGCAGCGAGCCCGTCGGCATCCTGCCAGGTGAAACTGTGTTGTGTGCTTTCGCTGATCGGTGTCGGGTCGGTCACCAGTCTGCCGCCCTCAATCCGCTGCGCCTTGCCATCCATGGCGGCGCTGGCGAGATCGCGGCTCGCGGTCAGCAGGAAGGAGGTTTGCGCGCCTTTGACGATGCTCACCGTGCCGCCGCGCGCTTCGATCACCGGCTCCGTGGTGTATTGCAGATAGCCGGGCAGCTTGAGCTTGGCTTGCAACGTCTTCAATTCCGGCCGCTGGGTGGGGGCCAGGGCGATGGTCTTGCGAACGTCACCCACCCGCACGTCCAGCGGGGCATTTTGCTTCTGCGGGGGCAGTTTGAAGTCGTAGCCGCTGGCCGCCAAGGGCGATTTGACCTGCGGCTGCCCCGGCACCTGCACCGTGCCGGATTTCGGCGACCATTCGGTGTCCTTGGCAAGACTGGCTTTCAAGTCCACCGGCTCGGCGAACGGCACGACCAAACGCTTTGGCAGGGCTTCCAGCTTGGCAAAGGTGTAGCGCTCCACTTCCCGCCAGGGGGTGAGCCAGCGCGCCATCGCATTCCAGGCCGCCGCCGGCACCAAAAAAAACGCCAGCAGCGAAACCGCCAGACCCGCACCCGCAGCCCAGCCCCATGGCCGATGCCTGTCCTCGGGCACTGCTTCCTCAAACGGCACATCTTTCACCGCCTCGGCTGCTTGCACCATTGCCGCCTGCACCAGCCGCTCGCTGCGGCCCGATTCCGTGTCCATCCGCGCCAGCTCGACGATGCCCAGCAACTGGTCGCCCAAGCGCGGCATCTTCCGACGCAGCAACCGTGCCGCATCCTCCAGGCGCCGCTGCCGCCACACCCAGCGATGCCATTTCAAAGGCAGCCCCAGCCCGAGCACCGAGGCGCCCGCCAGCAAAATTAGTCCCCGCACCCAGCTAGGCGTGTCAAAAAAGCGGTCGAGCCCGAACACCAGCACGTAGCTCACCGCCAGCCCGAACACCGCCGCCAGCAGCCCCTCCGCCAGCTTGATGATCCACACCCGACGACGAAAATCCGCGAGCTTGGCTTCAAGCGCCGGCGGCAATGGGAGCGAGGTGCGTTCGTTCATTCAGACAAATACGCCCAAACTGTAGCGGCTGCGCAACGAAGTGGCCAAGGGAAAGTGAGGGGGAGGGGAAGAAGCGCTAACGCCTTCGACGCTCTTGTCTCTGTTCGAGTCTCCATTCTTCCTCCTGTTGTGGAGTGGGGCTCCACGGACCTTTGTCATTTTCCTGCGCAAATCCATGCCGGGCCAGGACCAGCTTGCCGAGTCTGGTGGTCGAGGCACGGCGCTCGATGGCTTCATAGAACTTTTCCGCCGCTTTTCGGTCGATCCAGATGCCCGCCCAGTTGAGCACATCAGCGAGTTCGTCTGTTTCGTCGGGCAGGAGGACGGCGGCCTTCCATTCGAGGCCTGCCTCGATGAAACGGACATCGTCTTGCGCATAAGGGCCATCGCGGTTCCCTGCCAGGCGTTTCTTTTCAGATGCGGTCACAGGCACGATCACGGACTGCGGCGTGCCGGTTTCTCTCTCGCTGGCGATGTTTGAAAATCCCATGCCCATAAGGTCTGTGCCAGAATGATGCAAGATCATGGCCGCATCGAACCAGGCACGGGCTCTGCGCAACCGAGGCAGTTTTTCATTCGCGCCAGCCTTTAGCAGCGCCACATACTTGTCCAGCAGGGCGCGCATAGCAGGGGGTAGATAGGCAGGGGCTTCCTCATAGCGGTCGGCCCGCATCAGACGGCGACCCAGAAGCCAGCGCATTTCGGGGTAGATAATCTCAGCGCCCTCTTGGGACGGCCCCTCGGCATCCTGCTTTGCAAGCGCGGCATCGGCCGTCGCTGTCCAAGGACAAGCCCTGTCCACACGCTTTTTCAATTCATCAATGGTGAGCACGCGCGTTTTGATGTACCAGACATCGGTTTCTGCTCCGCCGCTCTCAAACATTTCCTCTGCCGTTCTGAAGTCTCCCTGGGCGAGATACAAAGAGCCCAAAAAGCCAGTCGCATCCCGGTCCAACGGGTTGTCAGCCTCGTCGACGGGTTTGTGATTTCTGGCGGCTTCCATGACCTTGGTGGCTTCTGCCAATTTGCCTGCGCGAAACAGCAGTTTTGATTTCAGCCAGAGCGTGCGTGAAGTTTCACCTTCGCTGAGTTTCAGCCAGCGCTCCGCTTCTGCGTACCTCCCGGCAGCGTAAGCGATCCAGGCGAGGCGATCAGCATCCCCCACCTTGCCAAGGCTGGCTTTCTCAAGAGCGGCAAGCCAATGGAGGCAGCGTCTATCTCCACGAGTGTTGCCGTCGGGAGCATCATATTCATTCCACAGAGGAACCGAGCTGATTGCCAGGATATGGGCGGTGACAATCCTGCGCAGCAAAGGATCGCGTGCCGCACGTTCGAGTTTGGCGACCTCGACAAGCTTGGCGTCTTGCCAATGCTTGCACAACTCTTGGTAGGATTTCATCGCGGCAGCGTCCCCATTGGCGGGCGGCGGCGGGATGAAATCCATATAAAAGGTGTTCTCACGATCCGGCACCAAAGCCTTGAGCGAAACAATGGCGCTGTCATCGTCCAGGGCAAGCTGGGTGAGATAGAGCTGCGCCGCTCGTTCCAGGTGATCCTGTTCCAACTGGCTCTTTGCCTCCCATCCGTAGCTGTCCGCCGCGAGCCCCAGCGAATCGGCAAAACCTTCCTTGGCCAGTTGGCGGGTCTTGCGCATCCATTTCACCGCCTCTGGATCGTGGGCGAATAGCTTCAATTTGCCCAGCATGAAAGCGGCCCACACCGTGCGATAGTGTCGCTGTTCCGGGGGGCGCTGTAACAACGCCTCCCAGGCCAGAGCCGCCTCTTGGTAGTGCTTTTCACCGCGATGGAATGCGAAGGCTCCACGGTCGTAGTCGGCGAACTCCGAGTCTGGTTCTTGGGGCAGGGCAGGTGAGGCGCTGGCTTCGTTGACAGCCGCAATGGCGTCGCGGGCCGCCTTATGTGCGGCGATGGCACCTTGATTTCCTGGCGTGTCCTTCATCGCCTCACGGAAGTCCTTCATGTCAATGCGGGTCGATTGCTCCTTCTCGCTTTCACCTTGCCCATAGATAGCTCTGTCCTTTGGCAAGACCCTCTCTTGAGTAGGCTTGAAAGGGGCGGCAATCCTCATCAACTCATGCACCCAAAAGAACTCTGGTGACTGACCGGCCTGCGCGCCGCCATGGTCCAGCCAGACCGGCGGCACTTCGTACCATGCCGATGCGCGTGCAGACCGGGCAGCGACTGCGCACAGCACTGCGGCAACAACAGACATGGGAACGAACTTTGACATGCAGTCAACGGGGCTTGCGGAGGATTTCGCCGCAAGCTTCCCGAACAAAAGCCAAACGCCGGGCGGGAGCAAGCCCCCTTTATTCGGGCAATTCCGTGCTCACCGCCACTCCAGGAATCTGCCCAAAATGCTTGTCCAGCGTGATCACGGTAGCCCGCACCCGCATGGCACAGGCGGCGATGACGAAATCAGTGGTCGGCGAGGCGACGCCCTGGCTCTTCAGCCGAGATCCAGCGGGTGAATTCCTCGAACACCTGTAGCCAGGACACGTCGCTGGCCCGTTGTTCCGGGTATGTCAGCAGCGCCCAAATCGTGCCGGCGACGAGCATCAGGCTCAGCATGTCGCGCCCGGGGTGCAGACGCACCACTGGCAGCATGTCGTCGATCGCGGCGTCGATGCCGGCCGTGGCGGCGTGGCAGCGCGCCTCGACGTCCGGATTGCCAGCGTAATTGGCGATGCCGTC
>CAINXC010000564.1 GCA_903854655.1 uncultured Verrucomicrobiota bacterium
ACGTGAAGGCCAAGCTCGCCACCCCCGGCGGCCGCGCCGAACACCTCGCCAAGGCTGAAATGCCCGAGCCCAAGCGCATGCAGGCCGAGGTGCTGCTCGATGCCATCGACCAGCTCAGCGGCGCCAAGTCCGACTTTGCCGACCTGCCGCCCGGCACCCGCGCCATCTCCCTGCCGGACAACAGCTACAACCGCGCCTCGCCCTTCCTCAAGGTCTTTGGCCGTCCCGAAGGCGCCAGCGTGTGCGAATGCGAGCGCGTGCAGTCCGCCAGCCTCGGGCAGAGCCTCCACCTCATGAACGCCGCCGACGTGAAGGCCAAGCTCGCCACCCCCGGCGGCCGCGCCGAACACCTCGCCAAGGCTGAAATGCCCGAGCCCAAGCGCATCCGCGAACTCTACCTCGCCGCCTTCTCCCGCGAACCCAAGGCCGATGAGGTGCGCATCGCCGAAAACTACGTCGCCCGGCCGCGAACCGACGCCAAGGGCCTGCCCATCGACTCCCAAACCGCCAAGCGCCAGGGCTACGAAGACCTGCTCTGGGCCATCATCAACACCAAGGAGTTCCTGTACAATCATTGACCCCGTCAGCGCCCCGCCCCCAAAGTGGCAACCGTCGCCCTCGACAGGGTTCGAAAACCAACGCGTGCAGCGCCAAACCTCCTTCCGCTCCAGTGCTCCGCCACTGCCTGGTGCTTCGCAGGCATCAGATGGCGCTGAGACAGATGTCAGGCGCTTCGCGCAAGGTGTTCGGTTCACGCCGGGGGCGGCATGAGCCACTATGGCTGGGCCGCTCCACAATGTGGCAACCGTCGCCCTCGACGGGGTTCAAAAACCAACGCGCGCAGCGCCAAACCTCCTTCCCCTCCAGTGCTCCGCCACCGCCAGGTGCTGAAACACATGGAACCATGGATAGGGAAAAGCTGCTTGCCCTGTGGAGCAGTCGTGTCCGGCCATCACCAGCCAGGGTGAGTTGGAGTCAAGCAAAGGAACGCGCTTTGCGGTGTGGAACCGTGAGTAACTAGAAGCACTTGCAAAACGTCCCCCGAATGACCTCTGCGTCCTCTGCCTCTCAGCCCCTCTGCGGCAAGGCGGAGTCACCCGGAGGCTCATTTGGCCGCAAAGGGGCGGAGAGGCAGAGGGCGCAGAGGTTCTGCAAGTGGCTCATTAAACCTGATGTTGGTCGGGAGCATTCATGCGATCACCCTTGAGCGTGGCCGTGCGTCGCCGGTTCCGCGAGGCATTGCTGGTGGCCGCCAGAAGGTGATCGACTGAAAGGCTCCCGACTAACATCAGGTTTTGTCACTCCCGGTTCCACACCGCAAAGCGCGTTCCTTTGCTTGACTCCAACTGACCCCGCAACGTTTGCAGTGCCGCAAACGGGGTCCTCCAAGGGGGTGAAAGGTGTCAGGTGTTTTCTGTGAAAGGTGTCAGGTGTTTTCTGTTGCCAGCCCCCCCACCGCATCAGTCACCAATCCCGGCCCTCGAAGCAAGCCCCCGCCTTTGAGGGCTCTCGTGGACGCCGGATGAGAAAAGGCTGCGGCCGCGCATGGGTTTAGGGCTGGGGTCTTTCCCCCACGCGCCCTGGGCAGCGGAGGTGCAGGCCTCTGCAATTCACAGCCGTTTGCCGTCCTGGAGGCGAACCACCCACAGCCATGAAACAATCTCTCAATGTTATTACCCTCGCCTGGATCTTTTGCTTTACGCCTGCCATCGCGCCCGCCCAGACCAATCCCAATCCCAGCTCCTCGATAGATTCCTTGCCGGCGGTTCCGGAAGGCTTCGTCTCAATCAATCACAGGCTTTATTTTGTGCAGCAAGGGCGCGCGGACAGCCCCGACCTGACCGTCCGGGAGCGCGCAAAAAGCCACGGCATCTCCGATCTGGATCAGTTTGCCAGGACTTTGGAGCCCGGCCAGATGCTGACCTTGGAGGGCAAAGTCATCCGGCTTCCAGCCTCCGTCGTTTTCACCCACTCTCCTGCTGCCGAGGAGGACGCAAGAGAGGCGGCCGCCGCTGCTGATCGAACCAATCTGGACACAACACTTGCCCCCAAAGGGTCGGGCGTTCCCGCTCCGCCCCCAGGCTCCACGGCCAACCGATCAAACGCCCGCCCCAACAACCCCGGCGGCAATGATTTTCCTGCGGGGTCTGCTCCTGCGACCAGTTCCAATAACGGGGGAGGCTCGGGCGCATTCGTTGATCCAAACGGCCCTGGCGACACCATTATTGTCAATGGGGGCAACCTGGGCGGGCTGCCGAACGGGACCCGGACGGTCACCACTCCCAATGGCGCGGTAACCACTCCCACGGTCACCAATCCGAACGGCACAGTCACCAATGCAGACGGCACGGTCACCTACCCAAACGGGAAGACCACAAAAGCCAGCGGAACGACCACCGCCAATCCCAATGGCACTGCAACCAATGCCAACGGCACAACTACTAACGCCACCGGATCCACCACCAATGCCACCGGCACCAACACGAATACTACCAATGGAGGCACCACGTCAACCGGCAGCCGGGCAACGAGTTCTCCCAATTCCGCAGGCGGGGCAGGTGGCGGGGGTGCTGGCAAAACTGGACGCTGAGCTCCCCGCGTTTGCCCACCCTCACGATTCCTTAACCAAGCTTTTCCCGGATCCCAACACATTATGAACTCAAACGTCGTGCCGCCCAGCCGCGAGGAGATGATCAAGCTCCTCAATGAGGACCTCGCCCGTGAATATCAGGCCATCATTTCTTATATCATCTACAGCCAGACCATGAAGGGCGCCCAGTTTACCGACATTGCCGGCGAACTCGAGCTGCATGCGGCTGAGGAACTGAGCCACGCCCTGCAAATTGCCAAACAAATCGACTACTTCAATGGAAGGCCCGTAACCCAGCCCAGGGAGGTCAAAACCTCCGACAAGGCGGAGGACATGCTGCGCTTCGATTTGGAGAATGAGAAGGTCACCATTGCCAGCTATCGGGAGCGCATCCGGCAGGCGGAAGCCATGGGCGAGTTCGCCCTGAGCGAGGTTTTGCGCAAGATCATCGCCCAGGAGCAGGAGCACTTCCTCGACCTGGCGGGCGCGCTTGGCATCGAAAATCCCACCATCGGGTAAACAACGAGCACCATTTCACATATGAAAACACAACTGGAGTCTCTGACCAAGGAGATTCAAACCAGGTATAACCAAGGCAAGATAGGCTGGGCGCTGCTTTGGCTTCTCGGCGTTCCACTGCCCGTGCTGCTGATCATCTACATCCTCACCGGCCACCATTAACCCCTGCTTCACCATGATCGAAGAACAGCCAGTTGAGCCCGTCGGGGCCTCCTTTCACCAGTGGGTGCGCAAGGCGGCGGAGTTTGCACGGCGGCAACCGACCCAGGTTTTGGGCGCCGCCTGCGCCGCAGGGGTGCTCCTCAATATTGTTCCCGCAAAGGTGGTCGCCCGTTCCGTGCTTGGCGCGGCCTCCTCGCTGGGACGTCCCGCGCTCCTCGCCCTGGGCGTCCTGAAACTATTCGAACTGGCATGCGCCAAAGAGCGGATCAACCCAGGCGGCTAAGCTGTGCGTGCATGAGACAGAATACGGATGGCGGCGCGCGGATGCCGCCATCCGTGCGGCCAGCGCCACCGCTGCGATGGCCGGTAACTTGGCAAACGAATGGGTGAACGGATTTGACGGTCCGCCTCCCATTCGCTTGCCCAGTTCAAAGAGTTCTGCGGATCGCCACTGCCCTTTTCCTCACAACGCAGGGCTCATCCGGGAAGTTGGCGCGGAAGAACGTTGAGTAGAGTAGGCGATGAACGCCGGAGGGCCGCGCTCTCCAGGCACAGCGTTGCTCAATGGTGACAATCTGTGCAACGCCTGC
>CAINXC010000565.1 GCA_903854655.1 uncultured Verrucomicrobiota bacterium
ATTCTCGCCTACCGCGTCGATCGCTCCGACACCATCGAAAGCATCGCCACTCAGTTCACCACCACACCGACTCAAATCCGTGAGATGAACCGCCTCAACGCCGACTCAGTGCTGAAAGCCGGAGACGAAATCATGGTGCCCGCCATGGGCGCAGTCTCGCTCAAAAACTGAGTGGCAAGAAATTCTCTCTCATCCTCATCAGGAGCGCCCTCATTCCACTGGAAAGATTGAATGCTCCTCGGCCATGGGTCGTCTAAGCTGCGGTCATGAACACGCTGCCCCTTTTCTCCGCCCCCGTGCGCACCTCTTCGATCTCGGTGATTGCATTCACCCTTCTATTGGCCCCTTGCATGGCCTTTGAACATGCCCGCATCGACAATCGTCGCGGGCAGGATGAATCGCAGCTTTTGCAGAATCCCCAAGCGCAGGCCCAAGAAGCCGCGTACAACGATGGCATCAATGACGGCATGTCCGATGCCCGCGACGGCCGCAACAGCAACTACCGCGTGCGCGCTTTTCGCTTCAATCCCTTCACCGAAGGCAGCTATGCCAATGGCTACGCCCAGGGCCACGCACAAGGCCAACAGACCTTCCAGAATGTGCAGCCGTTAGGCGGCGGCATCGACGCCAGACAAGCCGCTTACCAGGAAGGCTTCAGAGACGGCCAAAATGATCGCCGAGTGGGCAACTCACCCTATGCTGGCCGCCATCCAACGACCTACCCGGGTTTTGAGGCCGCCTACGGCGAAGGCTACACCAACGGTTATAACAGTGCCAACTTCGCAGCCGGCGGTGACCGTCGCGGCTTTCAGGGCGGCGGCATGATCACTGGCGAGAATACCGCCGCCTACCAGGAAGGATTTAGAGATGGCAAAAACGACCATCGTGTGGGCAATTCCGCCCACGCAGGCCGCCACCCCACCACCCACCCAGCCTTTATCGCGGAATACCGCCAGGGCTACATGGACGGCTATAACAGCGTCTATGGCGGCGCAGGCGGCTCAGCCTGGGGGCAGCAGCCAGGCCGTCCCGGAGGTCCCGGCATTGGCGAAAGCACCGCCGCCTACCAGGAAGGCTACCGCGATGGCCGCGCCGACCGCCGCGTCGGCAACTCCCCCCACACCGGCCGCCATCCCACCACCCACCCCGCCTTTATCTCCGAATACCAGCGCGGCTACATGGACGGCTATCGCTCCGGCTTCTGACCCCTGCCCCCATCACTGCAACAGCAGCCACCGCCTAAGGGAGCGCGGACACTCCTGTCCGCCGCAAGCACTCAAAGGTCAGCCCATCTCCTCCGCAAGTAGTGTTGGAGCCGAAAGACGGAGCTTGCTCCAAGTTCTTCCAATACTTGTTCAAGCTACCAGGAACACTTCAGCAACTCTTCTCACATTCGAGAGGACTCACCAAAGACCGTCTTCGCCTTTATTACGATGATTTCACCCGCGTTCAGTTGAACTGCCCCGATCCGCCCGAACAAAAACGCATTGCAGACTGTTTGAGCAGCCTCGATGCCCTTATCATCACAGAAGCTCAAAAGCTCGAAATGCTAAAAGTCCAAAAGAATGGGCTAATGCAGCAGCTTTTTCCAACTTTAAAGGCAGTCAAAGCCTGAGCACCGGACGCCACTATATATCCTCGATGATCGAGGGTGATAGGTTCCCGAATTCTCCAAAACAGATTATTAATGACCGAGGCCAATCAAAAACAACTGGGTAAGACCCTCTGGAACATCGCCGATCAACTGAGAGGAGCCATGGATGCGGATGACTTTCGTGATTACATGCTGTCTTTTCTCTTCCTCCGCTACCTTTCCGACAACTACGAGAAGGCGGCGAAGAAGGAACTAGGTAAAGAATACCCAAGTGATGAAGCAGTAGCTCAAGAAGTGTCACGGCTTGCTCTGCACAACGAAAAAAATGCGCCAGCGAAATCGAGAAGACTAGGAAAGAAAAAGGCGACGTGATGTGTCCCGTGTGCCGGTAATCTTCACTCCTCTTCAATTCTGGTATGCCAAAAACAAGCGTGACGTGCCCGCATTTGAGAAACAGATGCGCCGCAAGGTGCATTACGTCATCCAACCGCCCCACCTGTGGGCCAGTATCGCCAATCTGGCCCGCACGCAAAACTGTCAGTTGCTAGACACCCTACAGGCTGGTTTCAAATACATTCAGAACGAATCCTTTCAGAGCGCATTTGAAGGTCTGTTTTCGGAAATTGATCTTACGTCTCCGAAGCTGGGCAAGAAGTATGAGGACCGAAACGCCAAGCTCTGCAACATCATCCAGAAGATCGCCGAGGGG
>CAINXC010000566.1 GCA_903854655.1 uncultured Verrucomicrobiota bacterium
CAAACCCCTTTCTGTTCTTTTTTCACTTCCCCTCAATCCACTCCCTCCTGGCAGGGTGAAATGCCCTCCAGGCCCTGCTCATCACCGCCGAACCCCGCCGCGCCCGGATCAACCTATCCCTCACAAGCGGGACGGTCGACTTCTAACACTCATGAGCACGCAATTTGAGGGCGCACCCGGAAAGGTTCACCGCTGGGTGTTTCTCAACGTCTGCGACAGCTTGCTTTCCGCCGCCCGCCTTCTGGCGGCCGCATGCGGCAGTGACTCGATCTTCCACTCCGGTTTTTCAGGATCGCGCAGTTCGGCTATTTCGCATGTTAAAAGACGTCTCTGGAAATCCGCCCCTGACTGATGCCGTTGAAGGGCTTCGATCAGCGCGGCCACCACCATCAATCCTTCGTCCACCCCCTCGATTCCGTCCTCCCAGGGCTTCTGCCGGGTCAGCCGGGTGGACAGGATCAGGCTGACAGGGTCTGTTCTTTTGGACAGCCTGTCAGAGAACCAGTCGCTGAAGTGCTCGGAGAGGCAGCCGGTCCAGACAATGAAGTGCGGACCGTCCGGGCCTTTTGAAAACGCTGAACTCAGTGAGGACAGGCCGGGCCGCTCCCGCCGGTAGTAAGAGAAATCCACCTTTTGCCGGTCACCTGATGCGCCGAACACGGTCTGGGGAGGGAAAGTGTCGGGACCTCCGCCTCCACGCGAATGCCCCACATAGGCCATCACATCCGAATCGGAGGCCGATTTTTGCATAAATTTGAGGGCCTGATCACTGCAAACAAGCTGCCTGGCGTAGCCCGAGCCTATGTTTTTGGCCGTGCTGGAGGTGCAGGCACTCCAGATGAGAGCGACCCTGATCGTCTGGCCTGTCTGGCCCGGACCTTGGAACACCCGCAGGTTCGGTGCTTCAGGGGGAACACCAAGCTCGGTGGCCATCACTTCGGTGCAGATGATCTGCACAAACGAGCGATCGGCCAGGTAATGCATGAAGTTCCGGGCGCGTCCCGGATCATTGGGATCCTTGAAATCGGTCCAGTTGTCGTAGCCGAAGGTCACCCGCACATCGGCCTGCTGATCCCCAGCGAACACCCGCTGCATGTTGGCATCAAAGTCGCCCGCAGGAGAGGGGGGGCTTTCCGCACGCACGGGAGGCACGAGCAGGAGGAGGACCACCGCCCAGGCCGCTGCGCGACACAGACAAAGGCACGGTTTGGGGCTGCTGGCACAAAGAGAGACTGCTTTCATTACACCTCCTGCTTCGCCGAAGACCTCCTGCCCCGGCTATGGGGTGATACCCTAGCATGCAGGGGACTCCAAGACAACGTCCTCCTCTGGGGAGGAGCAAGCGTACCCTGGGGTGGAAGAGGACAAAGCAGCGGAGGTGGGTGGACTACGGTGCGGTGAGAACGATGCCGGTGTCGCCCGTGTCGTAGGTCACGAACACCAGGACATGGCCGGCGGCGTCAACGGAGGTCACCTCGCTCAGCCGGTCGGCGGTCGCCGTGCCGATCATCACAAAGGCCGCAACTGTCTTGCTCACCCCCGCGCTGGTGATCATGTCGCCCACCTTCAGCACCGGGCTCAGCGCCCCGCCGCCCGCCGCCTGCTTCCAGATCCCGCTCACTCCGCCCGCCGTGCCCGCGCTGAACGCCACTTGA
>CAINXC010000567.1 GCA_903854655.1 uncultured Verrucomicrobiota bacterium
GCTCGCCCTTCGGGCTGCCTGCGGCAGGCTATCTTCGCTTCGCTACGGTTGCCCGCCCTACCCGCCTTGGGGGCGATAAATCGAGCGTGCGCCGTGCTGCTGTTCGCACCCCACGCAGGGTAGGGCGATGTGTCCCCACAGCGCCGTCATGGCAGGCCGGAAGGCTCCATTTATCTTGGTCATCTTTCGAAGATCGTCGGCCCAACGGCGGCGGGCTACGGTTGCCTCGCGTGGCTCGCCCTTCGGGCTGCCTGCATCAGGCTCTCAACCTTCAGCACTCAGCTCTCAACTCCTTATGGCAGCGCCAGGAGCTGCACCTGGCCCGACAGGATCGGGGTGGTGGTGGGCAGGGGCATGGGCGACACATTGCCGGGAGGCAGTTGCGGCAGCAGGAACCAGCCCACCCCGCGATAGGTGGACACTCCGTTGCTGATGGTGCGCACGATCTGGCCCTGATAGCTGACGGGCCGGAGGAGCTGGACGCCGTTGGGCATGATATCCGCCAGCGTGAAGGCGCCGCTGAAGGCGCCGGTGCCACGAGTTATCGCCAGGGTGGTGTGGGAAGGATTGACATCGGTTGGCAAAGGCGAGCCCACCGCCCGGACCCACAGGCTGTTGTCAGGCGAGAGCTGTGCCAGATCCACACCGCCCTGGGTGAAGCCCAGGCTGGCATTCGGGATGGTGCTGCCATCCAGCCCCATCGGCGGATCAAGCAGGGCCGGCGGGTTGTACTTGCTGCCGTCAATGTGCAGCGTGACGGGCTGCCATCCCTGCGGGTAGGTGCGCGCGCCCACCGCCGTGGTGTCCACAGGTTTTGACCAGGTGATGGCAATGTAGGAAAGGGGGACCACGACGCTGTCCGCATAGGCGGGCGCGGCGCCGCCGTAGCTCACGTTGCAGCCGCCGTGCAGCGACCCTTTGCCACCGTAGAGCGGCGCATAAATCAGGAGCTGGCTGGGGGTGTAGTTGATGCCGCCCACAAAGCTGGCGCAGGTGAAGGCGGTGCCGTCGGCAAGACGCCCGCCCAGCGTGTAGGTGCCTGCCGGGGTGGCGTTGATGGTGCCGAAGCCGGTGCCCTGGGGAATCGCGGGATTGCCAGCGAACGAGGCATCGAGATCGAGGGCAAAACTGTACACGCCTTGATAATTGGCGGCATCGGTGGTTTTGGCCCTCACCAGGTCGAAGTTGATTGCCTCAACGACGGAACCCGCAGGGCTGACGAGCGACAGGGTGCCGCCCACATTGAACTGGGTGGGGTCAAGGGTGAAGGCAAGGCGCAGGACGCGGTTGCCGGGCTGCACCAGGTCCACGCTGCCGGCGGCGGTGCTGCCGCTCACATTCAACTGGCCGCCCAGGAACGAGCTCACCACTGTGCCGATCGTCACCTTGCCGGTGAAGGCGCCGGCGGAGCTCACCGTCAGCCCCACCCGTGCGCCCAGGCCGCCGTCAAGCAGCGTGCCGCGATACTGTGTGACACCATCCCAGGTTCCGGCCAGGCCGGGAGGCAGGGCGGTGACGGTGATGGCGGCGGTTCTGCCCGTGCTCGCGCCCAGGGCGTTGGTGGCGGTGAAGGTCACGATCTTCCCGGCTGCAACCGCCGTGGGGGAGCCGCTGATCGCCCCGGTGGCGGTGTTGAAATTCAGCCCGGCGGGCAGGCCGCTGGCGCTGAAGCTGGCGGCGGGCGCGGATGCGTTGTCGAGAAGGGTGGTGTGGTAGTCGTACGGCTGGCCGACGACTCCTGCCGGCAGGGAGATGCTGGCGGCGAGAGTGGGTTTCGCGCCTGCGACCGCGAGATTGAAAACACCTGCATTGTCCACCAGGCTGCTGGCGGCCTGGGTGACCACGCCCCGATAGAGGCCTGTGTCCGCAGCATCCGTGAGGCCGGTGATGGTGAGGGCCTTCGTTGCGGAGCCGGCGATGTGCCCGGTTGCATCACCGAGGGTGGTGCCGCCCTTGGTCCAGGTGATGCTCAAGCCGTTGCCGGCCGTGGTTTGGGTGAGCACCTGCTTGCCGCCCGTTGCCGGGGCGTAACTGTAGGTGCCGCCATCGTACACACCCACCTCAATGCCGGTCGAAGTGAAGCTGGTGACGTAATTCTGCACGGTCACGGTGTAGGTTCCGGCGCTCGCTAGGGTTACCGCAGGCAGGTAATACGTGGGCAGGGTGGCGCCTGCGATGGTAGCGCCGTTTTTCTTCCACTGATAGGTGAGCAGCCCGCTGCCGCTGCCTGTCGTGCTGAGAATCAATGGCGCGCCCAGGGCGAGCAACTGATGCGGAGGCTGCGTGCAGAAAGGGGCGATGTCGTCGTCGGTGATGGTGACGGTCTGGGTGATGTTCGTGCCGAGCATCGCCCCGCTGGTGGGGGCGCCCAGCGTGATCGACAGGGTGGTGCCGCTGCTGGCGAGCGTGTTGTTCTTGATGGCGACGGTGATGACCTTGCCCGTCTCTCCTGCATTGAAGACCAGAGGAGAGGCGGGCACGGTCACGTTCGCGAGGAGGCCGGTTCGCTGGGCGCTGCCGCCAAAAGTGAAGGGTACGGAAAAGGTGCTGGTGGTGGGCGAACTCAACTGCACGAGCAGGCGCAGGGTCCCGGCTGCTTCGCTCACCGTGGTCGGGTTGCTGCTGGCGAGCTGCACGGTGGGCACTGTCGTGGGGCCGGTGCTGGTGAGCACTGCGGCATTGTCACCGACGGCCACCAGCACCGTACCATTCCAGGCGAGACGGTTCAGGGTGTTGTGCGTGCCGGCATCCTGCTCGGTCCACACATCGGCATCGCTGGAGCTTAGCACGCTGCCTTTGTCACCCACAGTCACGAAGCGGTCGCCGGCCCAGACCACGCCTGCCGTGGAACGGCTGACGGAGCGGGAAACCGGCACGGACGAGGCGGGCGTCCAGGTGATGCCATCGGCGGAGCGGAGGATGGCGCCGCCATCGCCGCTTGCGACAAACAGTTTGCCGGACGAGGTGACGTCATGGAGATCGGAGGTGGTGATGCCGCTGTTCTGGTGGGTCCAGGCGATGCCATCGGGCGAGGTGAGGAGCTCACCCTTCCGGCCTGTGGCGACCAGTGTGCTGCCATTGAAGGCGATGCCTTGCAGCGTACGGTTGGTGGGCAGGGTGCGTAGCGTCCAGGTTGTGCCGTTGGGCGAGGTGAGCACCAGGCTGCCGGAGACCTGTCCGTCGAAATCCTCGTTCTCATCATTGCCGCCCACCACGACAAACTGGCCGTCCGCCCAGATCACACTGCGCAGGTCGAGCACGGTGCCGCTGGTCCGTTTCGTCCAGGTGATGCCGTCGGGCGAGGTGAGGATCACGCCGCTTAAGCCGGTGGCTACGAAGGTGCTGCCAGACCATGCCACACCGGTGAGCGCCGCCTTCACTGGCGTGCTGCGTTGCGTCCAGGTAGTGCCGTCCGGCGAGGTCATGACCAGGGCGGAACTCAGACCGCTGGGATCGCCGCCTACGGCGACAAACTGGCTGCCAGACCACACCACGCCGATGAGCGGCGCACCGGAGGAGTCCACACCGCTGGAGGATGGGGGCCAGGTTTTGCCATCGGGCGAGGTGAGGATCGAGCTGTCGCCGCCGATGGTGATGTAGTTGCCGCCGGTCCATGCCACATCTGTGAGGGTCACCTTGGCGGGGCTGGCACGCTGGGTCCATTTGCTGCCATCGGGGGAAGTGGAGAGAGCGCCGCCCACGGCCAGGATCTGGCCGCCGACATACACACCATTGATTGCACCCCCGAGAGTGCCAAGCTTGCGCGCCGTCCAGGTGCTGCCGGCAGGCGAGGTCCAGGCGGTGCTGCTGCCATCGAACGCCACCACCTGACTGCCCGCAACGATCACATTTTTGAATCCCCCCTGCGGGCTGGGGATCACGGCGCTGCTCTGGTTCGCCCAGGCGTAGCCGTCCGGCGAGGTGAGGATCAGGCTCGCCAGCGCGCTGCGCGCGCCCGTTGTCGCATCAGGCCCATAATCAGCACCCACGATGATGAAGGCTGATCCCGACCAGACGACCGAGGTTGCTTCACCAGTCGTTCCTGGCGGCAGGCTTTGCGGCATCCAGACGATGCCGTCGGTTGAAGAATAGACGACCGGGTTCTCGGTGCCAGTCACCCAGCCGCAGGTGATGCCCAACGAACCGCTCCAGGCCACCGAATGGAGGCTGATGGACCCTGCGCCAGGTATCAGGCGGCGCACCCAGGCGATGCCGTCGGCGGAGGTCAGGATCTGGCCGCCGTCGCCCACCGCCAGGAACTGGCTGCCCGTCCAGATCACCTTGTGCAGGTCGCCGATGCCGCCGCTGTCAGGTGCGTCGCTGAAGCTGCGTGTCCAGGTTGCGCCCGCATCTGTCGAGAAGAGGATGAGCCCCTTGCCTCCGACGATGACCTGCCACGGGCCGGTGGTTGCCAGCGACTCCAGGCCTTCCGCTGCGGGCAGGGGATTGCGCAGTGTCCACTGCCGGGCGACATCGGTGCCAGGATGGTGGCTCTTGATGGTGAGGGTGAAGCTTGGCAGGCTGCCCAGGGTTCCGTTGGTGGGGGTGCCAAGGGTGAGGGTGAGCGTTTGGTCGGTGGTGATCAGGCTGTCATCAGCCACGGAAATTGAAATCGTCTGGCTTGTGACCCCAAGAGGGAAGCTCAGCGATGCGGGGATGCCGCTGCACACCGCTGCAGCCGGGCCCGAAACCGTGACCGGCACGGTGACGGGCGTGGATGGCCAGGCCCAGCCCAGGTCAACGGCGACGCCGACGGTGCCGACGTTATCGGGGACGGTCATGGCGGCCTGCGCAAAGGAAACCGGCGGCGTGCCATCATTGCCAATCAGCGAAAGGGTGGTGCTGCTGTTTGAGCCCGTGCGGGCCGTGGTGCTTGGACCCAGACCGAGGGTCAAAGTCGCGACACCCGGGGTGCCAAAGCCGTTCGTGACTGACACGAGAAAGGTCTGCGAGGACTCGCCCTTCGCGAACGAGACTGTCGCGGGCACCCCGGAATAGTAAGATGGCTGCGCGTTCCCGCCGATGATGATCGGCACCGAAACCGGACCCGGGGCGGGGAAGGACAGTTGCACGGTGACCGCCACTACGGAGCCTCCCACCCCGCTTTGCACCGTCTGCGCCATGGTGGCTGTAGGAATGGTGTCGCTGCTGAGAATGACGCCGCTGGTTCCCACCGCCAGGATCTGGGTGCCGTCCCAAGCCAGCCCGTTCAGGCTGTTGTTGGTTCCGGAGGGATGGGAGGTCCAGGTGATCCCATCAAGGGAGGTGCTGGTTCCACCTCCTTGCCTGTCCACCGACACGAAATCACTGCCCGTCCACGCCACGTGGCCGGCGTTCGTGGTCTGCTGGCGCAGGGTCCAGGTGGTGCCGTTGGTGGACGACAGCAACGAGGAGCCGACCGCCACCAGAGTTGTGCCGCTGCTGGCGACGCCGGTCAGTTCGCCGGCGCTGGCAGGCACGGCGCGCTGGGTCCAGGTCATGCCGTCAGCGGAGGTCATCACCACCGCTGAAAGGGAGCTGGAGGTGCCCACGGCCACCCACAGGGTTCCCTTCGGGTTGATGTCATTGAGCGAGATCACACTTGCCGGCACGGCAGCGTGTGTCCAGGTGACGCCGCCATCGGTGGATGTCGCGAGCACGCCATTTTGGCCCAATGCCTGGTCCACTCCCACCGCCACCAGCATTCCGGCAGAGGCGGCCACCGCGTAGAGCGTTTCGGTGGTGGAGAAACTGGTGGTGCCTGTGGAAACCCACACGGAGCCGTCAGCGGAGGTCTGGACCGCTGGGGCATTGACACCGTTTGGATCACCGCCCACTGCGACGAACTGCGCACCTGCCCAGGTTACGCCATAGAGGTTTTGGGAGGTGGTGCCTCCGGTGCCTGCGGTCCACGTGGTGCCATCGGTGGTCTGGAGGGCCGTGCCGTTCTGCCCCACCGCCACGGTGACACCGCTGCCGTTGGAGGCTGCGGCGTAGAGATCGGATGTGTTGCCTGCCGGCGTGGCACTGGTCCAGGTGATGCCGTCGGGCGAGGTGAAAACGTGCCCCCCATAGCCCGTGCACAGGGCCTGGCCCCCCGTCCACACGGCGGCCAGGGTGTAGAACAGATCGGGCAGGGTGACGGTCTGCGCCGTCCACGTCACACCATCGGTCGAGGTTTGGATCGAATTCGACGCGAGCGCGACCAACTGGCTGCCGGTCCAGAGCAGGGTGTCGTAGGCGGCGGAGGGCGATTGTGTCGTCCAGCCACCCGTGCCTGTGGGCGAGGTGTAAACCGCCGCCCTGCCGTCGCCGCCCGCCACCACCTGCGAGCCGGTCCAGACCACGGAGGAAAAACCGGTGCCGTCGGGATAGGAATGCGATTCCCAGGTGCTGCCGTTCGCCGTGGAGGTGGTCCAGCTCACAGCGCTCACGAAAGACACCTCGCCGGCGAGCACGTAGCGTGCACCGGTCCAGACCATGCCTCGCACGCTGTGGTATTGCCCGGCATCGGGCAGTGTGCCCAGGAGGCTCCAGTGGCTGCCGTCGGTTGAGGTCATCAGGCTCAGGCTGTCCCCGCCGCCCGGCAGCGGGTAGGTCACCGCGCCCGCCCATTGTGTGCCCGTCCAGATGGCGTAGCACATCTGCCCCTGGAAATCCGTCGTTAGCGGCGTCCACGTCAGTCCGTCGGGGGAAGACCAGACGCTTGTGCTGTCGCTTCCCACGCAGGCCGCCAGCAGTTGCGTGCCCGACCACGCCACGCTCTGGAACTGGTTTGGCGACACCTGCCGGGCCGTCCAGGTCGCCCCGGTGTCCGCAGAGGTGATGATTGTGCCTGCGTCACCCGCTGCCACCAGAAGGGAGCCGGTGGACACGGCTGCCGACAAGTTTTCCGCCGTGGGCAGGGGGCTGCGCAGCCGCCACTCCACCCCCACTTGTGCGTGCAGAACTTGCGTCAGGCTCAGCACCAGCGTGATGACAGACTGGCAGCGGATCAAGGGGCACCAGCAGGACGGGGCATTCATGAATGAGAATAAAAGCGCTGAAGTGGTGAGCTTAACCGTTTGCAGGAAGCCAGTCGATCCTTTCCGACTCGTGCAGAATGGGCGGGTCAGCTCGCGGGGCTTGCAGAAGCCTGTTTCTCCTCCCAGCGGGCGAGCAGCCAGAGCACGTCGGACAGGCGGTTGAGGAAGCGCACGGGCTGGGCGTTGGGCAGCGAGTCCGCCGTGGCGGCCAGGTTCATGACCCCGCGTTCGGCGCGGCGGCAGACGGTGCGGGCGAAATCGGCGTAGGCCCCGCCCGCCACCCCGGCGGCGCCGGGCAGCACCCAGCCGGTGAATTTGAAGCAGCCTTCGCACTCGATCTTTTCCACCCAGCCATCGAGCCAGACGACCTGCTCGGGCGTGACCTGCTGCGTGTGGGTGCGGCCATACTTTTCCTCGCCGCCGGCAGGGGTGGCGAGCTCGCCCATCAAGCCGATCAGCCAGAGCTGCACCTGGGCCGCCACTTCCCGCGATTCGGCAGTGCCGGCATGGAGGCGCAGCAGGCCCAGCGCCGCGTTCAGTTCGTCCACCTCCCCCAGCGCCTGAATGCGCGGATGGTGTTTTGGCACCCGCTGCCCAAAGAGCAGGTCGGTGGTGCCTTGGTCGCCGTTGCGGGTGCTGATGGACATGGGAGAAAATGGGGCGGAGGTGTACAGTACGCCGCCGGTCAGGGATTCGGCTGGGCGGATTGAAATTGGGCGCCGGTGCGCCAGCATCATCGCCCGCCGTCCGGCACCTGGTAAAGCTCCTCGGCGGTGCGCACGATGGCGGCGGCGCTTTCGAGTTCGTCGCGGATGATGAATTCGATGCCGCAGTCGCGCAGGCGTTCGGCGTCTGTGGCGAATTTCACCCGGGCCATCACGGGGATGTTGGGGGCGAGTTCGCGCAGGTGCGGCATGGCGTTGGCGGAGGTTGTCGCGTCGGGGAAGGTAAAGGCGACGAGGCGGGCCGCCGCCACGCGGGCGAGGTCCCAGGTCTCGCGGTGCGTGGCATCGGCAAACAGCACGGGCACCCCCTGGCGCTTCAAATGGCGCACGGTGTCCACATTGAGCTCGATGATCAGGCAGTCGATGCCCGCCTTGGCCAGCGCCTCATGCAGGCTGCGGCCCACGAATCCGTAGCCGCAGAGGATGGCATGGTCGGCCAGGCGCTTGGTCTTCTGCGTGATTGACAGGTCCGGCAGCGCCTGCTTGGAGGACTTCAAATGCAGGTGCTTTTCCAACCATTCGGCCACGTTCGGTGCGGCGCGCATGAGCGTGGGCACCAGCGCCATGGAAACGGCGGTGGAAACCACGAACACTTGGTAAAAGGACTCGTTCCAGCCGATGGATTCGCGCGCCCGGGCCATCAGCACGAGTGAGAACTCGCCCATCGAAGCCAGGGCGGAGACGGTCAGCGCGGCGGAGCGCAGGGGCACGTGCAGCACCCGGCAGGCAAGGCCCAGGATCAGGCCCTTGAGCAGCAGCAGCCCCAGCGTGCAGCCCAGCACCCACCAGCCGTTGTCGATGAGCACGCCGAGGTCGATGGAGAGACCCACGGTGACGAAGAACAGCGTGAGGAACAGGTCCTTGAACGGCAGCACGTCGGACAGCACGCGGTGGCTGTAAATGGAGCCGCTCACCACCAGGCCCGCCACGAACGCGCCCAGCGCTGGGCTCAGCCCCATGGCGCTGGCCAGGCAGGCAACGCCCACGCACAGGGCCAGCACGGTCAGCGTGAACAGCTCGCGGCTGCGGGATCGCGACACGGCCAGCAGCAGCTCCGGGATCAGGTAGCGGCCCAGCAGCCATGACAGGGCGATGAAAGTGCAGGCCCACCCGGCGGTGCCGGCCAGCGTGGCGAGGACTCCTTTGCTGCCGTCGTTCTCGCCGGTCAGCACCGGCAGCAGCAGCATGAAGCCGATCACCAGCAGGTCCTGGAAAATGGCGATGCCCAGGGAGGTGCGCGCCGCCGGGCTGGCCGGGATGCCCAGGTCCTGGAAGGTCTTCATGCTCACGGCGGTGGAACTGAGCGCCACCGCCACCGCGACGATGACCGCGTGAGGCGCGTTCAGGCCCATCGCCAGGGCGATACAGCCGACGGCCAGGGCCGTGAGCCCCACCTGCAATCCGCCGCCCAGCAGCGCGGCCCGGCGCAGGTGCTTCAATTCGCCGAACGAAAACTCGATGCCCAGGGTAAACATCAGCAGCACCACGCCCGTCTCCGCCAGCCCGTCCATCCGCTCGTGCAGGTGCGTTCCACCCAGCCAGCCCAGCAGGCCCGAATTTGCCGCCGCCACCCCGCATACGAAGTAGCCCACCAGCAGCGACTGCCGCAGCCGCGTGAGCGCCAGGGAAAGCAGCACCAGCACCACCAGCAGCAGGGCGAGCAAGGCCACGAAGGGCGAGACTCCGGCGCTGGCGACAAGGGGGTGGAAAGGCATCCCTACAGGAGCGGGGGAAGGGGAATGTGAAAAGAGAAAAATGGGGCGCTCTTATTGGGGAGGAACCAAGCGCCGCCCCTCCGCCTAAACGCCAATGCCATCTCTGGAAAGAATCATGCGGATGGGGCTGGAAGCCTTGATTTTTCTTGGCTGGCGGCGTTAGAGTCAAACACAACCACCGCCAGTGCCCGAGAGGGCTCAGCCAGGTGGAAAGGTCCGCGACCGATGGCCGCGGGCGGCGGACTGTGTGTGGACGGAGCGGATGCTGGAGGCCCTGGAGACGGGGTTTAGAGGGGAGAGGTGGTTCAGGCTCATTGATAAAGTGTACGCCGAACGCACGCTCCAGCGGGCCTGGGATAGAGTGTCATCCAATGGCGGCAGTGCCGGGGTGGATGGCATGAGCGTGGAACGCTTCGCCAAAGACTGCGACAACCGGCTGCTCGCCGTGAAGGAGCAACTCAAGGCGTCCACCTGCCATCCCAGCCCGGTCAAACGAGTATGGATAGACAAACCCGGCGGGGCAAACGTCCGCAGGGAGTGCCGGGCGTGAAGGACCGCGTGGTGCAGGGCGTACTGCGCATGGTGATAGGGTCGATCTTTGAGCACACCTTTGCCGAGCACAGCTACGGCTTTCGTCCGCGACGCGGATGCAAAGACGCGCTGCGGCGGGTGCCTGGGCTTTAAAATCACTGCCGTACCTTTGACGGGTTCTTGTCTTCATGAGGTGCTTATTCCCTTATCGCATGGTCCAGCGTCTTAGCGCACCTCACACTTCGGCACTCATGAAATCACCATCCTGAGGCATGACGGTTTGGTTTGGCATCTGGAAAAACGGAGACTTGGCCCAGCCCACAGCGTGTAGCGGCATGCGCTTGGAGGATGCCCTGCGTGATGAAAGAGCCTGTTCCCCGACGGTCACAGACCACCCCTACACGTCAACCGCGTTGATGAAGCGGAATGCCCTCGCCTCACCCGTCACGCCTTCAACGCCGCCAGCAAATCATCCAGCGAAACGGTGGCGATGGCGGTGACCTTGTCGCTCATGGCGTAGGGCAGGATCAGCTCGCGGCCATGGAGCATGGAGCCGCAGCTATAGACCACGTTCGGCACGTAGCCTTCGCGCTCGCTGCTGTCCGGCGGCGAGATCAGGGGCTCCTTCAATCGGCCAATGACCTTGCTGGGATCGTTCAAATCGAGCAAGGCGGCGCCGATGCAGTACTTGCGCATGGGGCCCACGCCGTGGGTGATGACCAGCCAGCCGGCCTCGGTCTCAATGGGCGAGCCGCAGTTGCCGATCTTCACCGACTCCCACATCTCCACCGGGCGCATCAACAGTTGCGGATCGCTCCAGTGGTGCGCCTTGTCGGAGAACATGAGGTAAAGGTTCTCATCGTCCTGGCGGGAGAGCATGGCGTAACGGCCATTGATGCGGCGGGGAAAGAGCGCCATGCCCTTGTTCTGCACGGCGCTGCCGTTCAAGGTGAGCACGCGGAAGTGCAGAAAGTCCTCGGTCTCGATGAGCTGCGGCAGGACGACACGGCCATTGTAGGCGGTGTAGGTGGCGCAGTACATGACGCTGCCGTCATCATCCACAAAGCGCACGAACCGAGCGTCCTCGATGCCGTTGCTCTCGTTCGGCGACACCGGGAAGATGATGCGCTCGCTCATGGCCAGGCGGGGCGAGAAGAGCAGCTCGTAATTGGAATCCGCCAGCCAGCGAATGCACTCCAGGGCGCGGCGCAGATCGCTGCGCACGGGCTTGAACTGCTGGCGCACGCGGTTCACGCTTTCATCGAGCTGCTGCAGATTGAAGCTTTCGGGCAGCGTGTCCATGACGGCCGCCGCATGGGTGTTGGCGAGGCCCATTTCCTGCAGCTTCATGAGAAAGCGCCGCTTGTAGTAGGTGGGATTGGGCACGACCTCCGGCGTGGTCACGAAACGCGACACCGGCTCCACGCTCACCGCGCCATCGCGAAAGATGATGCCGGTGCGGAACTCGATGGAGGAGATGTGCCCCTCGCCCGTGGCGCGCAGGCTCATGATGAAGCGCAGCCCGCCCTCCGGCACATGGCTTTGATCAGGATGCGCCACGATGGAGGGGTTGAACAGCGCTGCGGATTCGAGCGCGTACTCGCCGGAGAAAAGCGCGCCGATCAGGAGCTGCCGCCCGCGCGGCAGGTCGCGATGCCTGGGAATGCGCGGCCGCACCTTCTCGTACTGCGCGAGCAGGAGCGATTCGATGTCGAAGTGCCGGGAGGCGAAATCCGTGTGCAAGGCCTGCCACTGGGCCGCCGCATCCTCATCGCTCAAGGCAAGCGCACGGTCCAGGATGCTGGCCACCCTCCAGGCTTCGGACGGAATGAAGGGGCGGATGATGACTCGCGCGCTTTCAGGCTGGAAGGTCAGCTCATGGCGGCGAAGCCGGATGGGTGTCATAGGTGGGGGTGCAGGGCGTCGGCGATGGGCCGTTCGGCGTAGTTCATTTCGGCGAGGGCCAGGTGAAAGGCCAGGGACGACTCCGCGCCCTGGTTGTCGTTCACGCGGTCCGGGTGCAGGCCGTCGCTGCAGCCGCCGGTGCTGGAATCATAGAGCGGCAGCCCCAGGTCGTTGCGCCCCAGGAACCATTCGAACACGCGTTTGGCCTCACGCGACCAGACCTCGTCATCCGTGGCGCGGAAGGCTTCAAGGCAGGCGGAAACCATGGCCTGGGCCTCCACCGGCTGCTGGTCGAAATCCGCACGGGCGCCGCCGCGCTGATAGAAGCCGTCGCTGCCGATGGGGCGGAAATTGCCCGCCTGGGTCTTCTGGATGGAAACCAGCCAGCGCAGGGACTTTAGGCCGATCTCCATGGCCTCGCCGTCCGGCATCCAGCGGCCGCTGAGAAGCAGCGCCTGGCAGAACCGGGCGTTGTCATAGGTGGCACTCGCTTCAAACCAGGGCCAGTTCTCCGTGGCGCAGTCGTTCCACGAGGTGATCAGGCGCTGGGTGAGCACGATGCGGGTGCCGTTGGAATCGGGATGGGTGGGGTCGCGGCGCAGGTACTCATGGATGCCAAGCAGGGCAAAGGCCCAGGAGCGTGGCGAGGTGAAGGTGAGAACGGTCTGGAGCGAGCGCTGAAAAAGCTGCACGCACAGCCGCTGGTGGCCGGTGTTGTGCGAGCGCCCCGCGCCGGTGCCCGCCGCCCACAGGGCGCGCGCATGGCTGTCTTCGCTGCCCGCCGCCTCCAGCCACTGCCGCCCATGACTCATGAAATTGCGGAAACGGCCAGTGTCGTAGTTCAGGGCCGCCGCCAGGAAGGCGAGATAGCTGGTGGCAAGCTGGTCAAGGTTCTCGCCTGGAGCCTCGCCCAGTTCATGCAGCAGGTTGCACAGGATGAAGGCCCGCGCGTTGTCGTCCGTGCAGTAGCCTTCGTGGTAGTTGGGAACATTGAAAGTCGCGTGCTGGAAGATCCCCGTGGAATCCGTCATGCGCATGATGTGATCGAGCCGCCGGGGCGGCAGCTCGGAGCGCCGGCTCGCCAGCGTCCAGCCGGCAAAAGCGGCGCGCGGGGCGGCCCGGCGGTCGGCACGGGCATGGCGGAACGATTCGAGATAGCGCTGCGCCACGGCAGGCCAGATCATTTCGCGGCCCATGCGGTAGGCCTCGTGGCGCGTCTGCTCCATCTTGGCCGGACTGTCGAGAAACTCGCACACGCCATCCGCGATGCCCTGGGGATCGCGGAAGGGCACCAGCACGCCGCGTCCTTCGGCCAGCAGCTCCTGGGCGTGCCAGTAGGGCGTGGAAACCACCGCCTTGCCCGCACCGAAGACATAGGCCAGCGTCCCCGAGGTGATCTGCGACTCGTTGAGGTACGGCGTCAAGTAGATGTCCGTGGCGCTGATGAACTCCTTCAAGTCGTCGAGCGAGACGAAGCGGTTGTAGAAGATCACATTCTCCTTCACGCCGCGATCATCCGCCAGCCGCTCCAGGCTCAGCCGGTAGCTCTCCCCTTCCCGGGCAACGAGATGGGGATGCGTGGCGCCCAGCACCAGGTAAACCACGCTCGGGTGGCGTCGCACGATTTCAGGCAGCGCCTCGATCACGTGCTCGATGCCCTTGCCCGGGCCAAGAAGGCCGAAGGTGAGCAGCACCATGCGGCCCTCCACGCCAAACTGCGCCTTGTAGATGCTGGTGTCCGCGAACGGGATGTCCGGAATGCCGTGGGGAATGATGTCCACCTTCGCTTCCGGCACCTGGTACACCTCGCGCAGGATCTCCGCGCCCTTGCGCGCCATCACCACCATGCGGTCGCTGCGGCGCACCAGCTCCATCATCACCTTGCGCTGCGCCGGGTTCGGATCGCGCAGCACCGTGTGCAGGGTGGTGACCACCGGCATGCGCACCTCCTTGAGCAGGGCCAGCAGATCGCTGCCGGCAGGGCCGCCGAAGATGCCGAACTCGTGCTGCACGCAGAGCACGTCCGCATTGCTAAAATTCAGGAAGTCAGCGGCGCGCCGGTAGGAGTCCAGGTCCTTCTCCAGCACCTCAAACCGCACCCTGGGCGGGTACTTGTAACCCTCCACACGGTCGTTCATCGCCCCTGCGAAACACTCGGACCCCGGCGCCGCGTTGGCCACCGCCTCGCACAAGTCCGTGGTGAAGGTCGCGATGCCGCACCGCCTGGGCTCGTATCCACCGAGAAACGCTATGCGCCCCGGCAAGGTGGAGTCTATGGACGTAATCCCTTCAAGACCCTCATCATCGCACAGCCTGCGGCATTCACAACCTTTGTTGCAACCTCACTGTGGCCGTGCTTTTTCGCCGGAGCGTTTCGCAACAGGCTTGACGGCAGATTTGGAAACCTTCATACCCTGGCGGGCAATGGCCGACACCACAGTCACCGAGGCCGGCCCGTGGTCGCGCCGCCGCTGGATCAAGCAGTTCATGCTTGGCACCGCCACGACCCTTGGCGTCACCGCCGGGTGGCGGGGCAGGCAGCTGGCGGATATTTCGCCGGACACTCCGCCCTCCGACATCATCCCCCTTTCCCTGAGCGCCTTCCCCGGATTGCTGGACGGCTCGACCCCATCGATTCAACTGCAATTGAGCCTTTTCGAGGAGATCATCATGATCAACCGGGCGCCCTACAGCGGGGAGATCTTTGTCCTCGACTCACGCTGCACGCATCAAGGCTGCCCGGTGAACAAATGGGACGTCAACGCCGGCATCGTCTGCCCCTGCCACGGATCGGTTTACAACATCGACGGGTTGCTGGTTCACGGAGTGGCCGGCTCGTTCCAGCCGCCGCTGAACAGCTACCAGTTCACCTACGACGGCACCGACAAGCTCAAGATTCAATGGCCGGGCTTGAACCTGAAAATCAATGACATCGCGGTGGAAACGACTGCTCCCGCAAGCCAGCGCCTGCGCCTCTCCTTCCCTGCGTGGCCTGGCGCAGACTATCGCGTGCGCTACTCGCGCGATCTCACGGCCCCTTCACAGCCCGTGCTCTTCGCCACCACGGCCAGCGGCCAGGCAAACCAGACAACGGTGACAGGCCAGACCAGCGGCCCCCTGAACCTGTGGGTGGACAGCGCAGCCCCTCGCGGTTTTTTCCAGATAGAGCTGGTCCTCAACCCGTATTAGGGACCGGGCTAGATTCCCGCCCGTCCCCTTGCCCAAATCATCGCCATGCATCTCCGCCTGCTTCTTCCCGCCTTTCTCGCCGCCGCGCTTCTATCCCATGCCGCTGATGACAACGCGGGGTATGTTCCGCTCTTCGATGGCAAGACCCTCAAGGGCTGGCACGTCAGCGCCAAGTCCGGCCACAGCAAGGCCAGCGGCAACAAGACCGGCGGCCTGTGGGAGGTGGTGGACGGCGTTCTCACCGGCTCGCAGGACATCCCCGGCAACGGCGGCCTGATCGTCACCGACGAGGTGTACGGCGACTATGAGATCGCCCTGGAGATGAAGAACGACTTCGGCCCGGACAGCGGGCTCTTCCTGCGCAGCACCGAGGAGGGCACCTGCTACCAGGCCATGATCGACTATCACAAGGACGGCAACCTCATGGGCATCTACGGCGAGGGCGGCCTCGGCGCGAAGCCGAACCTGCGCAACTTCAGCTTTGTCAATACACCTGAGGACATCATCCTTCAGCCGGAGCGCGCCACCATGCCGCTCTCCATGACCGCCGAGCAGTGGAAGACCTTCTGGAAGCACGGCCAGTGGATGGAATTGCGCGCCCGCATCACCGGCGGCGACAAGCCCACCATCACCACCTGGATCAACGGCGTGAAGATCATGGAATGGACCGAAACCCAGGCCCGCCTCCCCGCCAAAGGCCACATCGCCCTGCAAATCCACGGCGGCAAAGGTGCCAGGCCCGGCGAGTTCGTCCGCTATCGCAACGTCCGGCTCAAGAGCCTCGCGCCATAGCCTAAACGCTATGCGACGTCAGACCATTGAGGTAGACGCCTCTTTGACTAGCTTATGGCGTACGAATGAGCTGGTTGATTGTGTAAAAGGCCAAAAGCAGAAGGCACGCAAAGTAAAGTATGTACGCTACACGATAGGCTACTTTAATAACCCTCAACTCCTCGGTGCGGGTCCAGATATACCGAAACAAAGGCCCTTTCCTCCAAGACAAAGGCCGTCTCTTTAGCCCAATGTTAATAGGCACCAGGCCAGGAGATCCCAGTTCCCGCCACTTTTCTGGATAATGGTTGCGCAAACGCATCACCAGCATGCCTCTTAGCAGCACAATGACGGCAAGCAATGCGAACAACAGCGAGAAAAGAGCGAGGCTATCGCCCGGACAGTGAAATACTATCGCTGCCTCCATATGATACAACACATCTAACGCGCTTCTCAAAAAACGCGGATGGAGCACCAATTCCAATGCCCCATCCGCAGTTCCAGTTCCAGCTCTAGCTCTTCGCCGCCTTGAGCCGGTCCAGCAGGTACGCCTTGGAACTGGCGTGCTTCACGTCCGGGGCGCCGGGATACACCAGCTCGCACTCCACGCCGATCTCCTTGCAATGCTCCTGCAGCTTCACGCCGAAGTTCGAGGTGTGCGTGGGGTCCTTCTGGTCCTGGCCCAGAGCGGGCGGGGTGCCGTACCAGAGGAAGACCGGCGAATCACCCTTGCTAACAAGCGCGTAGGGCGAGTACTCCGCGATCCAGGGCAGGATGGTGTCGCGCTTGGCGAGGAACTCGGCAAACGCCGGGAGCTTGGCCTTGGGATCGCCCTTGAAACCAAAGGCGTGGGCGCCGTAATTGCTGTTGGGCGTCCACTCCTTCATCTGCTGCGGATCCAGCGTGGTCTGCGCGGCATCAACTGCGGCGCACCAGAGCCGCGTCGATTCGCGTGCCACCGGATCGCTGCTCTTCGGGTCCGCGAGGTCGTCGTGGAACGCCAGCCACAGGCTGGTGCAGGCTCCCGCCGAGCCGCCGGAGGCGCCGATGCGCTCCTTGTCGATGTTCCATTCCGCCGCCTTGCTGCGCACGAACTGCAAGGCCCGCGCCGCGTCACCAAGCGGACCCTTGACCGGCGGCACCACCCCGTCTGCCGTCGCTTCCGGGATGAAACGGTACTCGACGGACACCACGGAGATGCCGGCATCCAGCATGGCCTTCAACATGCCCGAGGCGTTCTTGCGGTCGCCGCCCATCCAGCCGCCGCCATGGACGTAAAAGAGCAGCGGCGTGGGCTTGCTCGACTCCGCCTTCCAGAAATCCAGCACCTGCTTGGGGTGCGTTCCATACGCCACGTCCGCCACGGTCGGCGGCACCGAATAGGTCGCGGGTTTCTTGACAGCAGGCTTGGCAGGTTCGGCCTTGGCAGGCCCCGACGGGGTTTGGGCAAACGCAGGCGCGAGGGCTGCGAGGCAAAGAAGAGAGAACAATGGTTTCATCATGGCCCGGAATGAACGGCGCTCACGGCGGAAGCTATCGGGCGACCTTGTCAGTCCGGCCTCTCCCTCCTCTTTGAACTCACCGACACATCGCCCGGAGAGTCGGGACGATGCGAGGCGGCGGTGATGGCCTCCCAGACCGCCTCGCGCAGGGACAATCTGCCCAGGTGCCGACGGGGCATGCTGTCGATGCCCGGCTCGCGTCTCAGAAGGAAAACCGGCATCACCAGCAGCAGGGTGCCAAGCATCAGGCGCAGCACCCACTGCGGCGACAGGTAGTGGGTGAGGAAGCCCGCAAACAGGTGGCCCAGGGGCGTGCCGCCCTGCTGCGCCAGGAGCATCACCGAGATCACCCGCCCGCGATTGGCGTCGGTGGCCAGGAGCTGGTTCGCCGTGTTGCTGGGATTCAGGCTCAGGAGCCATGCCATGCCGCTGCCCACGAGAATCATGAGGCTCAGGGCGGGCGCCGTGGAGAAGCTGAAGGCCAGGCCCACGACGGCAAAGAGGCACATGGCCAGGGGAATGAGATGGTGTCGTGGATAGTACGAAGGAATGTAGGAGAGCGCGAAGGCCCCCAGGATCGACCCCAGCCCGATTGCCGAAAGCATCATGCCAAACAACCCCGGCCCGCCCTTCAGCACCGTCTGCGCAAACACGGGCAGCAGCCCTTGCAGCGGCGCGCTCAGGAACATGAAGACCAGGCCCATGATCGAGAGCCGCCGGGTGCCGGGGTTCGTCCACACAAACTGCAGCCCTTCGCGAATCTCCTGGCCCAGCGAAAAAGCCCTGGCGTTGGGCGGCCGGGGGATGTTCGGAATGAAAAAGAGCAGCACGATGAGCAGCGGCAGAAACGTGCAGGCATTGAACGCGAAGGCGCCTGCAATGCCGGCCACCCCCATGATCGCCGCCGCCAGCATGGGCCCGCAAAGCCGCGCCATGTTGAACTGCACGGAGTTCAGCGCGATGGCGTTCTGCAGCTTCTCCCGCGGCACAAGGCTGGGCACCACGGCCTGAAACACCGGTCCGTTGAGCGCCCAGGCGATGCCCTCCAGAAAGGTGAAAACGATCACCACCACCGGCGTCGCCCTGCCCATGAAGGCCGCGACCGCAAGCCCCGCGCCGAGCCCCCAGGCGGAGGTTTGCAAAATGATGAGCCAGGTGCGCCGGTTCACCCGGTCCGAGATCACACCCGCCACCAGCGCCAGCAGCAGCACCGGGCAAAAGTCGGCAAACTGCAGCAGCTCCACGTAGAAGCCCTGGTGCGGGCTGCCCATCGTCTGGCTCGTGACCGCCCAGCTCTGGGCGGCGTTCTCCGTCCAGTTGCCAATGTTGGAAACGCAGGCGCCGATCCAGAACAGCAGAAACGGCCGGTGCCGGAAAACGCTCAGCGTCCCTCCCACGGCTGGGCTGGGTGGCGTGGCGGTCGGGTCCTTCATGCGGTGTATCTACCCGCTTTCCGACGAAATGCCACCTGCCGGTGCATCGGGGCAGGCTGAAAGAAAGCAGCCGCAGCCTCCTTAATTATCGCACCGCAGCCGCTCGTCCCCGGCGGCGGCGCCAGACACCTCGCAACACAGGAACCAAGCCATGCTGAAGATCCCCGCCTCCGCCGACCGTGGCAGCCGCCTGTGCGACGGCATCTCACGCCGCAATTTCCTGAAGATCGGCGGGCTGGGCGCGACCGGACTCTCCCTGCCCCGGCTGCTGGCGCTGGAGGCCCAGGCGGGCATTCGCAACTCCCACAAGTCGGTGATCCTCATCTACCTCGTGGGCGGGCCGCCGCACCAGGACATGTTTGACTTGAAACCAGATGCGCCGAGCGAGATCGCCGGACCGCACAAGCCCATCGGCACCAACGTGCCCGGCATTCAAATCTGCCAGCACTTCCCGCGCATGGCGAAGATGATGGACAAGTTCGCCATCATCCGCTCGCTGGTGGGGGCGCAGAGCAATCACGACGCCTCGCAATGCTACACCGGCCACGGCGCCGGAGAGGTCGCGCCCTCCGGCGGCTGGCCGCAGTTCGGCAGCGTGGTCAACAAACTTCAGGGACCGGTCACCGCCGCCATGCCGCCCTTCGTGAGCATGTGCTACGAATGCACGCACGGCCCGTACAACGAGCCCGGCCCCGGCATGCTGGGCGCGGCGGCCTCCTCGTTCCGGCCCGTGGGCGGGCAGGGCCGCGCCGATCTCACCTTGCAGGGCATCACCTGCGACCGGCTGAATGATCGCGCACGGCTGCTTTCCAGCCTCGACAGCTTCCGCCGCGACGCCGATGCCAGCGGCATGATGGCGGGCATGGACTCCTTCAACCAGCAGGCCATGGGCATGCTCACCTCATCCCGGCTGGCCGACGCGCTCGACCTCTCCAAGGAAAGCCCGCGAACCATCGCCCGCTATGGCACCGGCGACACCGTCAAGCGCATCGACGACAACGGCGCCCCGCGCGTGCCGCAGAGCTTCCTCGCCGCCCGCCGCCTGGTCGAGGCCGGGGCGCGGGTGGTGACGGTGAACTACAGCAAGTGGGACTGGCACGGCGGCGCGAAAAACGACATCTTCTCCCGCGAGCGCGAGGACTTCCCGATCTTCGACCAAGGCATCACCGCGCTGGTGGAGGACCTGCATCAGCGTGGCCTGGACAAGGACGTGACGGTGCTCGTGTGGGGCGAGTTCGGCCGCACGCCGCACATCAATTCCCAGGGCGGGCGCGACCATTGGCCGCGCGTCGCCATGGCGCTCCTGGCCGGCGGCGGCATGCCCTGCGGCCAGGTCATTGGTTCCACCGACCGCCTCGGCGGCGAAGCCGACAGCCGCCCCGTCA
>CAINXC010000568.1 GCA_903854655.1 uncultured Verrucomicrobiota bacterium
CAAAAAAAATGCGATTTTGGAGTGGCCACCATTGTTCACACCTCTTTCACTCATCGTCCAACACGTCCAATTCATGTTGTTTTATGGGATAGCAGCAATACTCCTTCTGTGGGTGGGGGAGTTGTTGTACCTCCACCTGCCCCGCACTTTCGTGACGGAGACGTTTGCCCTCTTGCTGTTTGTCGCCTTAATCCCACTTTATGTGCTGGGATATGTGCACCCTGATTTGCAACACTTGCGTGCCTTTTGCAAATCGGGATCTCTAGAGCTGTGGGCATCCGCCACCTGCATGCAGCCAATGCTCAGTGCTCTCGAGAAGCGCCCTGTCCGCGAAGGCCCTCCATGGTGGAAAAAAACAGTGCGACCCATTGAAATCTGGTTCCCAGCTGTTTTTGTTTACCTTCTACGACCTGTGGCAGTCTTCTGTCTCGCCCTCATCGAAAATGCCCGCAACCGACTGGCCCGTTTCCCCTTCGAACGAGTCGCGCATTGCTGTATCAACAATTTGACAGCAAAACGCTGGTCAACGCCACCAGTGACGAAGCCAACCAAAAGGGACAGACTTGCACGTGACAGGCAAGCGAGTGAGGAGGCAGTCCACTGCAACGCGCGGCGGCCGCGTTGGGGCGGACCTTGGGTCGCAGTCTTTGTTGCGCTCACCTCGGCTGTCTGTCTATGGTCTCTGGTGATGCCCAGCGCTGCATTGCACGAGCGCAACGGACTCTTTGAGGGTGGTCACGGCCTGCCCCGCAACATGGCCGAACGACAAGGAATAGCAGTGGAGGGCAGGCATAGCTCCGCCTTTTGTTTCACCTCGACTCCGTGGGCCTCGAAGATCCCAGCCGCTGGGATGCCGCTTCCGCAGCAGACACCCCACCGCGACATCACACCCCTTTCTCTTCTGGAGGGGAAACCCAACACCATATATGCTCCGTCAGATCTGTTAGCCACGCCACCGACCGAATCTCATTTTGCCTGGGGGGAAGGGAGACGTCGCACGACAGTGCCCTGTGTGGGCTTCAACAGGGCGGCGCTGTGGTGGTGGCTCAATCACGGTCAGCAAGCGGCTGAGCAGAACACTCAAGAAGCGGTGCGGCAGTGGGTATGGAGCGACCCATACCTTCGCTTGCACAGTCGCCTCCACGAACTTTACTCAAAGAGAAGAAACGAGCAAGGGCTTCGAGGAAAGGAGTTGCGCGCACTGCGGAAGCTAAAGCGAACTCGGTGGACATGGAACGAGGAACCACCCACAACCCCTTGGTGGATGACATCGTGGAAGATGGACGAACACTTGGTGAAGGAGTCCATCAACGCGCGGCAGCGTGCCCGACGGGCGGAACGAAGACGCGCAGCCGAGACTGAGCCTCATCCATGTACGCCCACACACGCAGGCAAGCCGCACTCGCCAACGCGCGCGGGGGCGACGGCGCGCAGCGGAGGCGGTGAACACAAGAGAGTCCTGGTCCCACACTTGCCATCGACGGTGTGGATGGTCGTGGCTGGTGGCGTGTGCCCGAAGGACTGCCAACGGAGGATGAGAGGATTCACGCCGCCCGCCGCTATCTGCGACAGACGGAGAGAAAAATCTTGGAACAACAACGAAGTGTCGACAGCCTCCGGCGCGATTTGATGGAAATCATCGACGACTTCGAGCGGAGTGGGGCCGCATGGCGCTTGGAAGAGGCGCACCGCGTATGTATGGAGCTGCAAAAGTCTGTCGAAGGCCATCATCGGGCGAAACTACAGCATGAGGAGGCCGCAAATTTGCTGCGGCAGGGCCAATATGAAGAGTACCTTTGGCACATGTCCTTCTCAGCACCGTACGCTGAAGCTTCCAACGACCACCGACCCGGCAACCTCTCGCAGGAGGAGTGGCAGAAACTTCGCGGGCAAAGAAAGAGTGCAAGCAGGACCGTGGCATCAAGCAGCCATGCTCAACAAGCGTACAAAGACTGGGACAGCGCCAAGGACAAACTCGCTCGCTGCGAAGGATCGCGACCTCGACGCCGGGCAGGGGCCGGGCAGAGTGCTCGAATAACCATTTGTTGGATTGCTGTGATCATTCTCCTTGTGCTCGCGGCACTCCAAACGACAACTGCCGCGCAACCCTGGATTTGGAAAGGAGTCAAACCGTCGTATGCTCGACTGCGAATCATGCTGAGTTTCCTTGGACAATTGCCAACGAAAGCTAACATGTGGAGTCAGTGGTTGGGATGTATTGGGCACTTGTATGCAACTGGCAACTCCTCGATGGCTCTACGATCAATCCAGTCGCTGCCGCAAGCGCACAAGCCAACGGCGTCTATGAGCGGGACCGAGCAGGGTGCTGGGCGGCCCACCAGCGTCACACATCAGCTGAGAAGTACCGTTGGGGCACCAGCCGCCTTGACAAGTCGGAAAATGGCATGGAACGGCTCCAAACCTTTAGCTGAGCAGATACGGCAAGGGTTGCGGGCAGGCTCAGCAGGAGCGGCAGTGATGCCAGCAGCAACAGCGACACAGGCCAAAGAAGTGCAGCAAGACGAGCTCCACATACATTTGTTCAAGGGTGTGCGTGTTGTTAAGTTGACGGCCAAGGGGCAGGGTCAAGAACGAGGGCACAGTGGCGGCCGCGATGAGATGAACGTAGCGGCACCAAGAAATCTCTGGCAGCAGACACGTCAGCGCCAATTGAAAGACGCGGCCTCGGGGGCCACGCTGGAGAAAGCGGGGTCCATGGGCACCACCCAGCAGCAATGCCAGCTGCAACGATCTAACTATGCTCTGGGTGTGAACGGTAAGGGGGAGAGAGCACCGGCGGATTCCAAGCGAAAGCGTGGCAGAGATGCAAGACCGAAGCAGGCAGCAGCAAATCCGGTGGGGCCGGAGATGGTTGATGCGCCGGATGCTGGCCGGCGCCAGAAACCGCGGAGGCGACAGCGTGCAGCGCAAGGACCAAGGTCACTTCAGCGCGTATTTTTCGGTAGGAGTGGAAGAGCGATCGATCCACATGG
>CAINXC010000569.1 GCA_903854655.1 uncultured Verrucomicrobiota bacterium
AGCGCCCGTCCCCGTGTCCGCAGTGACGAACAGGGCGTTTATGATCTTCGAGGTGCGCGGCAGGAAGGGATGCTGGGCCTCGCAGCCGTTGAGCGCCGATCCTTTGAGCTTCTGGTTAGCGTGAGCTGTGTCGAGCTTGTAGCCCGTGTCGGCAGCAAAAGCCTCCGCCAGCGCGGTGGCGATGACAAGCCGCGCCGAGGCACCGGATTCATGCGTGAAAGTGCCGCAGACGTATTCGAAGTCCGGGTGCAGGGCGATGGCGAGGTTCGCTGGCAGCGTCCAGGGCGTGGTGGTCCAGATCACCATCGAGGCGTCTTCCAGGCCGGGAGGTGGATTCAGCAGGGCGAACTTGACGTAGATCGAAGGCGAGACCTTGTCCTTGTATTCCACTTCCGCTTCCGCCAGCGCGGTCTGCGCACCGTAGCTCCACTGCACGGGCTTCTTGCTGCGGTAGATCATGTCCTTCGCCACGAACTTGGCGAAGGTGCGCATGACGTCCGCTTCGTACCCTGGATTGAGGGTAAGGTACGGGTTCTGCCAGTCGCCAAACACGCCCAGGCGCTTGAAGCTGATCCGTTGGATGTCGATGAACTTGCGGGCGTACTCCTCCGAGCGGCGGCGGATCTCCGCCGGGGCGAGGCCCTGGGCTTCCTTTACCACCTTGAATTCGATCGGCAGCCCGTGGCAGTCCCAACCGGGAACGAAGGGCGCATAGTGGCCCGCCATGGTTTTGGATTTCACCACCAGGTCCTTCAGCACCTTGTTCAGCGCCGTGCCCATGTGGACATCGCCGTTGGCGAAGGGCGGGCCGTCGTGAAGGATGAACTTTTTCGAGCCCTTGCGCTTTGCGACGATGCGTTCATACAGGCCCGAGGCCTCCCACTTCGCCAAGCGCTGAGGCTCTCGCGTCACCAGGTCCGCCTTCATGGGGAAGTCGGTCTTGGGCAGCAGAACGGTGTCTTTGTAGTTCGGGGCGGAGTCTTGGGGCGCGCTCATGGTTCGGGGAAAAGAGCGCGCAGGATAGCGGGTTCAGGGCGCGGAGCAAGGGCGGGTGGGGGATTGAAATTTCCCCAGCAGCCGGTCTAGCCGGGCGCCAGCATCTCCATGCCCTCGTAGAGGGTGCCCAGCGGGATCTCGCATTCGATGCTCGGCAGCCGCAGCATGCTGCCAGGCCCAAGGAAGGCAAGGTTCCAGGTGTTGGAATCGGTGCGCATGTAGTGCTCCGCATACACACGCGTGGGGGAAATCAGGATGTAATCGATAAGCTCTTCATTCTGCCGGTACAGAGCGAACTTCTCCCCGCGATCATAAGCTTCGGTGGAATCCGACAGCACTTCAAAGACGACACGAGGGTTGACGATGGCGTCCGCGAATTCCGGATCGCGCCGCACCGGTGGGCAAAGCACGGAGACATCGGGATAAAAAACCGCTCGCCAGCCTTGATTTTGAGGTCACTGCCAATGGGGAGGCATGGCTTGCTTTTCAGAGCCTCGCCCAGCAGCCCAACGATGTTCGCAGACATCATGGCATGCTCGGCTGTTCCCTCGGCCATGGCCTTTACCACCCCGTGGTCGTACTCGTGTTTCATGCCTGTGGCGGCCTCAAGCGCGACATACTCGGGCAGGGTATAGAGCTTTTCGGCAGGCAGACCCATGCTTGAATCATCGCCGATCGCGGGGCGCAATGCAAGCTCTGGCCGCCCAGCCTGGCCTTGCGGAGCGTAACGACACCCGCCATCGGAACGCCTGTTCATGTCGAGCGCCCGCCTCATCGAAGTCACCCACCGCAACGGCAGCATCCATCTGCCGGGGGTGGGGCTGTGGCTTGATCCGCAGAAGGGGGCGGAAGCGGCCTTCATCTCCCATGCGCACAGCGACCACGTCGCACGGCACCGCTGGACGCTGTGTTCGTTACTCACCCAGCGGCTGATGGCGGTCCGCTATGGTAAGGGCAAGGGTGAGGTGATGGCGCTGGAGTTCGGCCAGCCTCTGGAGTGGCAGGGGCATGAGCTGAGGCTGCTGCCGGCAGGCCACATCCTGGGCTCCGCCATGCTGCATGTGACACGGCTGAGCGACGGCGCGACGCTGCTCTACACTGGCGACTACAAGCTGCGCCAGGGCCTTGCCGCCCCCAGGGCGGAGATTTTGCAGGCAGACACCCTGATCATGGAAACGACCTTTGGCCTGCCGAAGTTTGTCTTCCCTCCTCTGGAGGAAGTGGTCGCGGCCCTGCTGCAGTTTGTCGCCGAAACCCTGGCGGCCGGCGGCACGCCGGTGCTGCTGGGCTACTCGCTGGGCAAGGCCCAGGAAATCCTCGCCGCTTTGCGCGAGGCCAGGGTTCCGGTGATGCTTCACGGCTCGGCAATGAAGCTTATGCCCGTCTGCGCGCCGGAGCTTCGCGACCTGCCGGAATATCGGGAGCTTGATCTCACCGCAGCGCAGGGGCATGCGCTGATCCTGCCCCCCACCGGCGGGCACATGCTGCAGCTTCGCAGCCTGCCGGGCGCCCGCACGGCAATGCTCACCGGCTGGGCCTTGCTGCCAGGCGCCAAGTACCGCTACCGGGTGGATGAGATGTTTCCGCTCAGCGACCACGCCGACTACCCGGAACTCCTCGAAACCGTCGCCCAGGTGCAGCCAAAATGCGTGTACACCGTGCATGGCTACACCCGTGAATTCGCCGCCGATCTGCGCCGTCGTGGTCACGAATCCTGGGAGTTGGGCCAGGACAATCAACTGGAGCTGCGCATCGAAGCCTGAGGTGATGACAAGGCAGTTCCGCTTGTCCACATTCGCGGTCCTCCTAAATAGCAAATATCCCCTGGTATTTTTGTCCCAAAACGCGGCTTCTTTCGCTATTGGTTCTTCATGAGCGTTCAGTCCACCCCTTACAAACCCTCCATTCCGGTTTCTCGGTATCTTGCTCTCGCGTGCTCCCTGCTGGCGTTGCCACCTATCCAGAAAGCGCAGGCAGCAGAGCCACCCCGCAAACCCAATGTGCTCTTCATTGCGGTGGACGATTTGAACCACTGGGTGGGGTATCTGGGGCGCAACAAACAGACGTCCACCCCGAACATCGACAAGCTGGCGGCGCGGGGGCTGCGCTTCACGCACAGCTATGCGGCGGCGCCGGTGTGCAATCCGTCGCGGGCGGCGCTGATGTCCGGGCTGCGGCCCTTCACCACGGGGGTGTATGAAAACAATGATGACTGGCGCATGGTGATCCCGGAGGCGCTGACGCTGCCGACGACCTTCCGCAACGCTGGCTACTTCGTTGCGGGCGCGGGGAAAATTTATCACGAATCCTATGCCCGCCGGACCGAGTGGGACGACTACCTCGACAAGCCGGGCAGTGATCCCGAGCCGGCAGGCAATGACAAAGGCGTGGGTAGCATCCGCTTTGCGCCCACCGATGCGAAGGACGAGGACTACCGCGATTACCGGAGCGTGACCTATGGCATCGAGCAGCTCGAGAAGAAGCAGGACAAGCCCTTCTTTCTCGCGATCGGCCTCCACAAGCCGCACATGCCCTGGTTCGTTCCGCGCAAATACTACGACCTGCATCCGCTCAAGGACATCGAGCTGCCGCCGCACATTGCAGACGATCTGGCCGACATTCCGCCCGCCGGCGTCCGCATGGCAAGGCCGGAGGGCGACCACAAGGCCATCATCGAGGCAGGCCGCTGGAAGGACGCCATCCAGGGCTATCTCGCGGCGATCTCCTTTGCCGATGTGCAGGTGGGGCGGCTGATCGACGCCCTGGACAAGAGCGCCTATCGCGACAACACGATCATTGTCTTCTGGGGAGACCACGGCTGGCATCTCGGCGAGAAGGAGCACTGGCGGAAGTTCACCCTGTGGGAGGAGGCGACGCGTGCGCCGTTGATATGGGTCGCGCCCGGCGTGACCAGACCCGGCAGCGTCACCGACCGTGCGGTGGATTACATGACGATCTATCCCACGCTCACCGATCTGGCGGGCATTCCAACGCCCCACCATGTGCAGGGCAAAAGCATTCGCCCGCTGCTCAGCGAGCCGCAGGCGCCCTGGGACGGGCATGCCATCACAACCTATCTCTTCAACAATCACACTGTCCGCACCGAGGACTGGCGCTACATCCGCTACGCCAACGGCGACGAGGAGCTCTATGACGAAAACAAGGACCCGTACGAATGGATAAACCTCGCCATGAAGCCGGAGTTCGCGGGCAAGAAGGACGAGCTAGCGCAGTTCTTCCCGACGAAGAACGCGCCGGACATTGCGGGGGGACGGCGCAAGAAGAAGACCGCGCTCCTGGAATGGAATCCCACTCGTCTCGTCGATGACGATGAGAAGTTTTTCCCGCATCCGTGAGGCGGCCTCTTTGTGTGCTGATCTTGTTTGGTAAGCACCGGGCTTTGGTGGATGGGTAAAGTGCTCCCCGCCGCCCTGGAGCTGCTGCCAGCCATGCCTAACGAATTCGGCTGCAAGCTGGCTGTGAACAAGAAGGCGTACGGTCCGCTGAAGATTCAGCTTCGTGGCTGGAGGTGGACAGCCGCGAAACCCCGGTGCAAGAGTGCTTGATGTCATCTCATCGCCCGCCCGCCACCGCCATTTTGGGCGCGACGTTGTGTTTTGCCCTGTGGGGCATCCTGCCGATCTACTGGAAGCAGCTCAGCGGCGTGGGGTCGGACATTGCGGTGGCGCACCGCATCACCTGGACCATGGTCTGGGTGATCCCCATGCTGCTGTGGCAGGGCGAGTGGGGATCGTGGCTGCGGGAGATCCGGCAGCCGGGGGCGCTGCGCTCGCATGGCTGGTCCGGACTGTTGCTGGGCATCAACTGGAGCACCTTCGTTTGGGCGGCGCAGCACGGGCACATCCTGGACAGCAGCCTGGGCTACTTCATCAACCCGCTGCTCAATGTGGTGATCGGCTTTGTGGTGTTGGGAGAGCGGCTGACCTTTCTGCAGAAGATCAGCGTGGGCTTTGCCGCCACCGGGGCGGTGACACAGGTGGTGCTTGCCGGACGCTTCCCCTGGGTGGGCCTGATCCTGGCTCTGACCATGGGCTTTTACGCGCTGGCGCGGCGACGGTCCTCGCTTGGTGCGCTTTCGGGCCTGGCCACGGAAACCCTGGTGGGGCTGCCGTTTGCCCTTGGTTACTTCGTCTGGGTGGCGGCCCACGGGCGCCCACTGTGGGGTGCGGGACATCCTGCGGACGTGGCCCTGATCGTGGGACTGGGGGCGATCACGGCGGTGCCGCTGCTGGGCTTTGCCCATGGTGCGCGCCTGCTGCCTTTTGCCATGCTGGGGCTGCTGCAGTTCCTCACGCCCACCGGCCAGTTCCTGGTGGCCACGCTGGTGTATCATGAGCCCATGAACTCAGGTTCGCTGATTTCTTTCGCCCTGATCTGGGCGGGAGTGGCGATCTTTTGCGCGGACCTGTGGCGGCGGTCGCGGCGTGCGTGAAATAAAAAACGGAGCCGCCCGCGAGGACGGCTCCGCTTTCAAACAGCGATGG
>CAINXC010000570.1 GCA_903854655.1 uncultured Verrucomicrobiota bacterium
TGAGCATCCAAGTGGATGAAATGGCAGCCGGGCCGGACGACTTTGATGCGGCGGTGAAAGAGGCCAAGGAGACCCTGACTGAATTTAAGAACTTGAAGTACGACGCGATCGAGAAGGGTGCGAAAGACGGCCTGGGCATCGCCATTCTCAATGCGGAGGGTGAAGATGATAACGGCAAGGTCTTCATCAATCTCGTGATGCTGGCCAAACCCAGCTCCAAGAATTTCATTCTGCTGTCCTGCGTTTCGTCCAAAGAAGGCAGTGAAAAGCAGGGGCCGGCCATCAGCGCCATGATCGGCTCCCTCAAGGCCAAATAAGTTCAGCCGAAGTCCCCTGCGTCTGCACCATCCCTTTTCATGCACTTCAAAGTGGTCCCGCTGGGTTCATTGAAGCTGCATGATGAGGAGGTCAGCCAGCCTTGAATTCCATCAAAGGCCAATGAGCGAAACTCCTTCTCCCACCCTCGCAAAAGACGGCGTTTCCACCGGATGGGTGGTGTGCGGCATCCTTTTCATCATCCTCTGGATTATCGGGCACATCGCCTGGGCTGGCCTTTCATTCATGGCGGACGTGATGGCAAATGACTCGGGCTCAGCCTCTGCGGACAAGCATATGACGCTGATCTTCGGCATGATCGGCGGTCAGGTGCTCTGTGGCGCCGCGGGCGTCCCGGCCGGGCTGGCATTCTTCAAGCGCGGCAGACGCAAGTTTCTGCTCTGGCTGTTTGCCATTCTGTTTGTGGTCGGGGCGTTGATCCAAGGCGGGGTGCTCTACACCTTTTTTGCCAAGGCGTGAGCCAGCAACCGTCTGGCCACGCCTACGACCCCCAGCCCTACTAAAACTCCGATGGCCATTGAGGGTGGAATGTCGCTGGGCCAGTGCGCGCCGCAGTAGACGCGTGAATATGCCACGGCCGCAGCCAACAGATAGATAGCAATGCCGGCGCGGCGATAAAAGCATGAGATGACCGTGGCGACGGCGAACAGGTTGATGGTATGGCTGGACGGGAAGGACTTGCCACGTGTGGCACCGTTCGGTTTGCCCGCTTGGACCACCGGTTGCTGAAACAAACGCATGAAGGCCGGTGAAGCGAAACCCAAATCTCGTATGATGACGCCAGAAACGGCATCGCGGGGGCGCACGCGACCAATGGTTTTCTTCAGGGTGTTGGAGATGACGCCATCACCGAGTGCGATAGCGATGCCGGCACAGAGCAACATGACGCGCGCACGTTTGCCACCGCGCCAAGCTGTGATCAGCACCGCCAGGACGATGAACGGCAGCCATGCCTCAATGGCGGAGAGGGCCGGCATCAGCCAGTCGAGCACCGGGTGCGACCACACGGTGTTGATTTGAAGCAGCAGGCTCAGATCCCAGGCGTTCATTGCGCGCGCACGGGTTTCCAATGCCTCAATTTCTGCCCAAGATAGACGCTGAACTCACGCGTCTCCTGTCCCTGGGGGATGCGGATGTGGCCACGAAGCTCCAGTTTTTCGAAGGCGGTGGTGAAGAGGGCGTTTTGCAGCAGGGCCTCGCCAGGGCCGGGATCGAGGATCAGTGCGTCGCTGCCGATGCGTTCCTCCGGCCCCGGCCAAATTTCGTATTGGGATTGTACGGAACCGCTCGGCTCCCAACGATAAACTCGTGGATGGGATGGCATGTAGAAGGCCATTTCAGCTGCGTGGTAGCGATGGCCCAGCGCCATGACAAAGGTGTTCTTCGGTTCCGGCACGCCATCGAGAAACTTCTGCGCTTCAATGCCTGCTTCATTCCAGCCGCGCAGGCTAGCAAGCTTGTCGATCCCTTTCAAATCCGTGCTGAAAACGATGACAAGCAGAAGATGCGCGATGAGGACCAGCGCACCGCCCACACGCAGCGACCAGCGCTCCCAGCCAGGATGCACCTTGAACGGCGCGGCACCACGCAGCCACGCAGCCCCCAGAATGAACGCCGGCACAAAGAAGGCGGCAGGCCAGTTTGGATTGATGCGCTGCCGCAGGGCCAGTACTGCAAAGCAGGCCAGCGCCGGAGCGGAAGCCAGCATGACGAACAACAGGGGACGTGTGAGCTGTTGGCGCTGCTTGACCGCTGCGATCATGGCTGCCACCAGCGCGACAAACGTCACTGGGGTGTAGATCAACGCCTGAAGGCCGACGTTTTCCGCGCGGAGGCCCAGCCAGTCGTCCCAGCCGAGCTTCGCCGCATCAAAGTGATGCTTGGTGTGCTCCAGGGTGATCCATGCATGCGCCTGGTTCCAGCGCAGCACCGGAATGATGAAGGCCATGCCGCAGAGAATGGCCAGCCACATGCGCGGATTGCGCAGCAGAGACCGATCCTGAGGTGAGACTGCAGCGAAGAGCAGCATGAGGGCCGGAAAGGCCAGCATCATCTGCTTGCTCAGCGTGCCAAAGCCGATGACGAGGGTCAGCAGGAGCCAGCGAGTGTTGCAGGCCGGTTTTTGTGCGGCTGACCAAAACAGCAGCAGCCCCAGCGTCCAGAACAGCAGCAGCGGCGCATCAATGGTGAGCAGCAGGTTTAAGCCTGCGTTCGCGAGGGTCAGCAGCACGAGCACGGCAGCAAGAAAAGCCGTGCGCGCATCAAACAACACCAGTGCCATGCGGTGGATAATGACCAGCGTGGCCGTGCCAAGCAGCAGCGCGGCAAAACGGACGCCCCACTCCGTATTGCCAGTGAGCCAGCCGATCACGCCCATCATCCAGCCGATCATGGGCGGCTTGCTGTAGTAGCACCAGTCCGGCCTGCGTCCCCAGTCCCAGTAGTAGGCCTCA
>CAINXC010000571.1 GCA_903854655.1 uncultured Verrucomicrobiota bacterium
CCCCCATCCATCCCCCCGCCATGAAAGACAACGACCTCGAACACCTCTTGAGCTCCCTGCGGCCGGCCTTGCCTCCGCCGGAACTGGTGCAGCGCGTGCAGCGCGACATGGAGCTGATCGCCGCCTTCCGCGAGGCGGCGCCGGAGCAGGAGCCGCCCGCGAGCCGGCGCAAGCCCGCCGTCTGGCTGTCGAACCTCGTCTGGGCCGGCCTGGGCGCGGCGGCTGCCGTGGTGGCGATGACGGTGTTCCACACCAGCCCCGCTGGCGCGGCTTCCCGACAGGTCGCTTTCCAGTCCGCCACCTCCGCCAGCGCCATCCTGCCGGTGAGCAGCAGCCGTGAGTGGGTGGATGTGGAGGACCAGGGCATCTCCTTCAGCGTGCCGGATTCCCCGGAGCGGCTCGTCAAAGTCCGCAGCCTGGAGCGCAGCCAGTGGATCGATCCGCGCGACGGCGCCGAGTACACCGTGGAGGTGCCGCAGGAGGAATCCCTGGTGCTGCCCATGAAGTTTCAATGACCCGCTTTCATCACCCATCCAAACCCACCCCATCACCATGAACACCAAGCAACTATGCCTTCTCGCCGCCGCAGGCGGCCTGCTCCTGGGCCCCAGGCAGCTCCTGGCGCAGGACAAACCCACCGCCCCGGCACCGCCTCCGGCAGAGGCCGCCAAGCCCGCCGACGGCCCGGAAAACAAGCCCAAGCCTGAGGGCGAGCACGGTCGCCGCCATCATGAAACCGAGCGCCATGCACCGGAGATGAAACCCACGCCCTTCATCGGGGTGATGACTCGCGCCCTGTCCCCTGAGGTGCGCGCCCAGACCGGCCTGCCGGACGGTTTCGGTCTGCTGGTCGAGGATGTCCTGCCTGAGAGCCCGGCGCAGGCGGCCGGCATCAAGCCGCTGGACGTGCTGGTGCTGCTGGGCGACCAGCGGCTGGTGAACATGGAGCAGCTTGCCGTGCTGGTGCGCAGCCAGGCCAAGGACAGCGAGATCACGTTCACCCTCAAGCGCGCCGGAGCGGAGCAGAAGATCACGGTCAAGGTGGGCGAAAAGATGATGCCGGTGCCGCCCTTCGGCCCGCGCTGGCCCGGCTCGCATTCCTTCCGCGACATGTTTGGCCGCGACGGCGAGGAGCCCGGGAGGCGCTTTGGTGAGGAAATGCGCGAAAAGATGGAGCACTTCCAGCGCGGCATGCACGAGTTCCAGGGCAAGATGCAGGACTGGTCGCGCAACCCCAGGGACCACGCCGCGCCGCAGCCCCCTCAATTTGACGGCGAGCAGCACCGTGGTGGACGTGGACCCCACAACGCGCGTCCGGATGGCGAGAAAGGCCCGCCTCCCAATCCCGGCACCGACAAGGATGGCCAGCCGACTCCTCCCCCCAGCGGAGCCGCTCCCAAGTCCCAGACCTCAGCTCATGCCAGCGCCGGCGACGGAACAGCCGTGGCCACTGCCAGCAGCACCACCAGCACGAGCAGCAGTTTCGAACGCAACGTGACCCGCCGCGACAAGAGCGGCGAGTACTCGCTGCGCCAGGAGGGCGAGAGCAAGGTCTTCACCGTGAAACCTGCCGATGGCGATGAGCAGACCTTCACCGTGACCACGGAGGAGCAGCGCAAAGCCGTGCCCGAGGCCTTCCGCATCAAGCTGCAGGAGCTCGACGAGGTGAGCAAGCAGGTGAAGGCGGAAGCCAGCGATGAAGCCCCTGCCAGCGCCGAGGCCCGCACCACGACGATTTGATCAGAGCTAGGCGATGACCTCGTGCACCGGCCTGCCGGAGCTGATGGGCACCACACGACCGGCGGCGTCCTTCACCTCCGTGTCGTGGGCGATGCCCAGCAGGTGGTACATGGTGGCAGCTAGGTCATCGGGCTTCACCGGCTTCTCGGCTGGGTACTCGCCGTGGCGGTCAGAGGCGCCGTGGACGTAGCCGCGCTTCACGCCGCCGCCCGCCAGCAGGGCCGTGTAGCACTGCGGCCAGTGGTCGCGGCTCACGTTGGAATTGATCTTCGGGGTGCGGCCGAATTCGCCCACCCACACCACCAGTGTTTCCTTCAGCAGGCCGCGATCCTCCAGGTCGTTGAGCAGCGTGGGCAGCGTCTGCTCGGTGATCGGCAGGTGAAATTTCTCGATGATGGGGAACATGCGCGTGTTGTTGAACCCGTGCGTGTCCCAGCCGCCCTCGGTGGTGCTCTGGCCGCCGATACCGGGGGCGAAATTCACCGTCACGAACTTCACGCCCGCCTCCACCAGCCGGCGCGCCAGCAGGCAGCTCTGGCCGTAGGTGGTGCGGCCGTAGGCGTCGCGCACCTGCTGCGGCTCCTGGCTCAGGTCGAAGGCGCGGCGCACGCGGTCGCTGTGCAGCATGTTCAGCGCCTTCTCGTAGTAGCTGTCCAGTCCGCGCGCCTCCGCGCTGCTGTCCAGCAGGTGCGATTGCTGGTCGATCAATTGTTGCAGGCCGCGCCGGGCCGCCAGGCGCTCGAAGCTCACGCCCTTGGGCAGGCTCAGCTCCGGCAGCGAGAAGCTCGGGGAGTTCGGATCGCGCAGCACCAGGAAGGGGTCATGGAACTTGCCCAGGAAGCTCGCCTGCTGGCCGGGCGTGATGAAGCCGTCGCTCACCAGGCTGGGATAAGTCACGGCGGTGGGGATCTCCGTGTCGCCCGTCGGCGCCATCTTGTCCACCACCGAGGAGTAGGAGGGGTACAGCTCCAGGCTTTCCTTCAGCCGCTGGTCGTCCGTCGCCGGGCTGTGGCCGCTCAGCGCGTAGTAGCCCGCGCTGTTGTGGTTCTTCATGGTGTGGGTCATCGAGCGGATGAGCGTCACCTTGTCCATGATCTTGGCGGTCTTCGGCAGCAGCGAATTCACCCAGATGCCGTCGGCGCTGGATTTCATCGGCTTGTGAAAGCCGCGAACGCCCTCCGGCGCGTCCGGCTTCATGTCGAAGGTCTCCAGGTGGCTGGGGCCGCCCCACTGGAACAAGAAGATCACCGATTTCGCCCTGGCCAGCGGCTTGTCCGGCGCGTTCTCCAGCGCCTGGAGCCAGCGCGGCATGGTCAGGCCAAACATGCCCATGCCTCCGGCACTGAGGATGGAGCGGCGGGTGAGTTCGAGGGACATGATGGGAGTACGGGCGATGCCTGAGGGCCTTTCCAGACCCTCGCACGAATTGGAGGAAAAGGAATGACCAATGACCAATGACCAATGACCAATGACCAATGACCAATGACGAATCCTCCACCCGCGATGCCTCAGGACCATTCGTCATTGGTCATTGGTCATTGGTCATTCGTCATTTCCCTTTCCCCTCGCCCCTTTGATGCCAACGTGCGCCATGTCCCAAGACCCCTGGAAAGGCCTCAACCCCATTGCCCGGTCCGCGCTCGCCACGCGCGACTACAACGAGCGCGTGATCGAAGCGGGCGAACTCGTCGGCCAGCAGCCGATCCCTGGCGTGGAGGTGTTTCACCGGCGGGTCTATCAGCAGCGCTACCGGGGCTGCTTCGGTGAATTTGCCCGCCAGGGCCAGGGCAGGCTCGGCGAGATCGGCCTGTGGCCCCGGCAGTGGGCCACCGCCGTCATGTTCGCCGGCACCAGCAAGGGCTTCCACATCCACCCGCCGCACATCCCGGAGGGAACCGAGCCCGCCGCGTGGTTTCAGCGGCTGTTCGTCGATGAGCCCGCAAACTACGCCCTGCGCCCCTACGATGCGGAGCAGTGGGACTGCATGTTCTTCATCAGCGGCATGGCGGAGATGTTTCTCGTCGATGAGCGGGCAGGGATGCCGCGCCGCAAGGTGCGCTTCATGATCACGGGCGACGACATGCCGGGCCCCAGCAACGTCGGTGTCGTCATCCCCGCCGGTGTGGCCCACGCAGTGCGCTGCGCCAGCTCGAAGGATCTCGTCATGGTCTATGGCACCAGCACCACCTTCGAGCCGGAAAGCGAGGGGCGCATCGCCCATGGCGTCGAAACATCCGTCCTGCCCCCAGACTGGGAGGCGTACTGGAACCGGGCCGAGGGCTGAGGATCCGGCCGGCGATGACATCACCCATCATGGAAGAAACGGCTTTAGAACTGGGCTACGACAGCGAGGTGGTGGACCGCGTCTGGCTCCTGGCCCAGGCCGTGGCCGGCAACGACCCCGCCCTCTGGCGCAAGGACGAGCGCGGCGCCTGGCTCAACCGCCTGGAGTACCGCAACCGCCACTCCCAGTTCGGCTGGGAGATCGCCGATTGCGGCTTCTTCCTGCGCCGCACCGGCGTTGCCGCCCTGCGCCCCATGCAGTGGCAGAACCATGTGGACTTCCTGGTGGCCGCCCGCACCGGCGCCGTGATGACCGCCGACGGCCTCCAGAACGTGCGCAAACTGATTTGACGCCACTTTTGTTGCTCGCCCCGCCGTTCTGGCTATGACTGAGCGCTTTTCCTCCCCCGCCATGGCCGCCAGCATCCATCCCACCGCCATCATCGACCCCTCCGCCAAACTCGGCGCGGATGTCCATGTCGGCCCCTACTGCATCATCGGCGAAGGGGTGGAACTCGGCGACGGCTGCTGGCTCCAGCACCACGTCACCGTGCTCGGCCCCTCCAAGATCGGCCGCCGCAACCGCTTCCATGCCTACGCCTGCATCGGCCAGCAGACCCAGGACCTCAAGTACGCCGGCGAGCCCACCTTCCTGGAGATTGGGGATGACAACAACTTCCGCGAGTTCTGCACCGTCCACCGCGCCACCGCGATTGGCGGCAAGACCCTCATCGGCAGCCACAATCATTTCCTCAGCTACGCCCACATCGCGCACGACTGCGTGGTGGGCAGCCACTGCATTTTCTCCAACAACGGCACCCTCGCCGGGCATGTCATTGTCGAGGACCACGTCATCGTCAGCGGCCTCACCGCCGTGCACCAGTTCTGCCGCCTCGGCGAGCGCTCCATCACCGGCGGCTGCACCAAGGTCGTGCAGGACGTGCCCCCCTACACCATTGTCGATGGCAACCCCGGCCGCGCCCGCGGGCTCAACCTCGTGGGCATGCGCCGCGCCGGTTTTTCCGAGGAGCACATCAAGGCCATCAATTCCGCCTACCGCACCCTCTACCGCAAGGGCCTCAACACCAGCCAGGCCCTCGCCGTCATCCGCAGCCACACCATGACCCCGGAGGTCGAGAAGTTCGTGGCCTTTGTCGAAGGCTCCCAGCGCGGCGTCGTCGCGGCCGGCAAGGCGCAGGGGTAAGGCGGACTGATGTGGCGATGGCCGAGAAGGCTGTGCTCGATGACGCCCGGTTTCGAGCCGGAGGCTCCAATAAGCCGGTGGTGGAGTGATGCCAAATTCAGTGAACGAGGGGTCAACGGCGCTGCCGAGCGCGCCCCTCACCCCAGCCCTCTCCCGCCGGGAGAGGGAGTCTGCGCTGCGGCCCTCAAAAACGTGAGTGCTTGAGAGGCTCCAAAACAATCTTCCTCTCCCGGCGGGAGAGGATAAGAGGTGAGGGGGGACCGTCTCCTCGTTTATTGGCCCGGCCCCACCCTCTTCATTGCACCGCCAGAGCACCGCGCCTCGGAGGCGGCGCGAGAAGTCCGGATCAGCTCACCGTTTCGATCGCCTCCCCTCTGGTAACGCTTCCGGTAATGCTTCGGTAACGGTCCTGGCGTTGCATCCGCGTTACGGGGCCGTCTTGCTCCTCCCTTTTGTCTTCGCCGGGCAGGTAGTCAAACCACCTTCCGCCTTGCCATTGCGGGTGCCATCGTCTCTTATAGGTGAATCGCCCTTTCCCTCATGGCTTCGAAACCCAAAAAATCAGCCTTGAAGACCTCTGCCCCTGGCAGTTCCGCCAGGACGGGGAATACGCCTGTGCCGCTGCCGAAAGGCGGGGCTGTGCCATCGCCCTCATCGCGTGGCGGCAAAACAATATCGCGCGCTACGAAGCAGAAGCGCCTAGGCCTAGCCGCGCTGCTGGCCCTGGCCTCCTGCCTGTGGTTCCTGGTGCCGCCCGCACCGGATGCCGCGCAACCGCCCGCGCCCGTGATATCCCTGGATTGGTGGTGGAGGCCCATGGAGGTGAACCCTGTCGCCCGGCTTGCCGCTCTGCCGACGAAGCATTACCTAACATTCGTATGCGCTAATAACGACGGCCTGCGGGCGTGGGCGGCAAGCGCGATGTCCGGGGGGATCATTTTGACAAAAGATGGCGGCCAGACGTGGAAACTGGCCACGATCCATTTTCCGCCGAGCTGGCCGCCGAAAGATGTCTTCATACCATCGTCTCATGCCACCGAACGGGAAATCGGCGGTGCGAAGTTTGATGCCACCATCTCGGAGCCAGACTACTATGCACCTGAAGATGATGGCTTCGGATTCGTCTCCCGAGACTTTGAAATATCCGCAATCGACGAGATTGCCATGATGGCTGACGGTCGCTCGGGGGTTGCCGTTGGCGGGGCAGGCATCCTGCACACCTCAGACGGCGGGGAGACATGGGACTGGGTCAAAGCAATGGATATCGACACCTGGTGGTCCCAAGTCATGCTCCGGCAACAGGGAGCTACTTTTGTTGTGTATTCCTTGGACGATCATGAAGCATGGAAATCAACCGACGGCGGGGCCACTTGGTTTAAGGATGAGCACCTCGGCATTACTCCAAAAAATGGGGAAAACACCGAACACGGATTTGTCGATCTTGATGAGTCGCTTTCGACGGGCCTTTTTGTCAGTGATTCTGGTGTAGCAATGGTGCTCGATAAGGAGACTGGTTCATGGAAAGACAAGTTGGATTCCTCAAGACACGAGAGTGGTTCCCTCGATTCGCGTCTGGCGCACCCGAATGACGTTCAAATCCTGAATGAAGGAGGGCTTCTGATCGTCTCCTCGGAAGAGGGCGGCACCTGGCGGTCCCGTAGTGACGACGGGTGGTCACCCACCAACCTCCGTCATGGTCGCTGGTTGTGCTCCACCTTCCGGGATGAAATCGCGACCGCCATTCTCTGCGACAAGGAATCGGTTACTGGAAATGAAACCTTCCGCATGCATACCTCCACCGACAGCGGAGTCAGTTGGAGAGAGCAGGGCCAGTTCTCCAGTCCTGTCCGACCGGCCCGAGGTTGCTTTAGCCCCAGTGGCGAATATGCATGGATGGTCTGCGCCGCCGGGGGAATTTTCCGCAGCAATGATGGAGGCCGGTCCTTCCACGCTGTGACCCAGAACGCAGTCCTGGCGAAGGCGAGGTACGAAACTTCCCTTGAGGTGGTGACTGACGATCATGGACAGGTTCCTGTCGATGATACAGGGCGGGCAGTTACTGCCAAGTCCACCAAGCTCACCGGCTACGCTTTCACCCCGCAGCACCTTTATCTCCGCATGCCGCCGCCGCTGTTTTTCCTGGGGTTGTTGGCCATCGGGCTGGTGCTGGTGCGGCCGGCGATGGAGGCATCGGAGACTCCGGCGGAGCACGAGTCCATTGCCGACTTCGCGGTTTCCGATGCGCCGCTGAAGGAAGGCGAGAGGGATGCTGCGGACCTTTCAGCATTGGCTTCTGGATTGTCGTATTTCATACTAAATCGCGATACAATGGCTCCGCTGTGCCTGGCTATCAACGGCGAGTGGGGCTCGGGTAAGTCCTCCCTCATGGGCCTGGTGAAGGCCCGGCTGGAGGCGCGCGGCTGGCGGTCCGTGTGGTTCAACGCCTGGCACCACCAGAAGGAGGAACATATGCTCGCCGCCTTGGTGGACAGCTTGCAGAAGGACTCCGCCCCGCGCCTGTTCACGCCGCGCGGCCTAGCCTACCGCGCTCGCCTGGCCTGGCTGCGGCTGGACACGAACTGGGGCACCGCCCTGTTGTGGGCCCTGGCCCTGGCCGCCGGCCTGGGCTGGATTTTGGCGAACCAGACAGAGCTGGCCAGACTCGCAGCCCTGCTCACCGAGCCCGCCGAAACCGGGAAGAAGGCGGTCGAGGCCGGTGGCGACGAGAAGCTCTGGAGCTTCAGTAATGTCCTGCGCCTCCTCGGCGCCCTTGTGTCCCTCGGCCTTGTGGGGAAGCCCCTGCTCGTGCTCCTGCAGTCCCTGAAATCCTTCGGCATCGATCCCGCCAAGCTTATGGCCGGTGCCGCCGCCGACAGCCAGCTCGCCGACCTGCGCGACAAGACCAGCTTCCGTTATCGCTTTGCCCAGGAATTCAAGGAAGTGACCCTGGCCCTACAGCCCGACTCGCGGCTGGTAATCTTCATCGACGACCTGGACCGCTGCCAGCCCGAACAGATGCTCGTCATGCTGGAGGACGTGAACTACCTAGTGAGCACCGGCGAATGTTTCATCATTCTGGGCATGGAGGAGAAGGCAGTGCGCAACTGCCTAGCCACGCAGATGGAGGCGCGCCTGAAGGACGACCTCGACACCCTGCCCGATGCCGCCGCCAAGCGCGACCTGAAGCGCGACTACGTGGACAAGTGGATGGAGAAGCTCGTGCAGGTGCACATCACCGTGCCCGCTCTGGAATTCCGCCAGGCCAGCGCCCTGCTCACCGGTGATGAGGCGGCCCCCGAGGAAGCCGGGCTTCAAGACCTGGTCAGACCGCTTGCACCACCTCCGGAGCCCGCCTGGAAGCGTCGCGCGCCCCAGATCCAGGCCCAACTCGTCCACCTGGGGCGGCAGGCACTCACACCCGCGCGCTTGCTGCTTTCCATCGCCATCATCGCGCTTGTCTTCACCCAGGCACGCCGCTTCCTGCCGCTGCACCTGGCTAACAAGAACGAGGTGAAAGTCACCGCCACTGCCGTCGACAATCCTCCTGCTGCGGAGCAGACCAAGCCGCCGTCCGAGGCCGTCACCGCTCCTATTCCCAAGGCTCCGCCGACGGAGATACCTGCCGCACGCCCGAAGGCCAGAACCGCCAGTCCGGGCGGGATTGTTCCTGGTGACGGATGGTGGTTCTGGCTGTGGGTGCCGCTAATGATCTTTCTCCTCGTCGTTGGTATCGCCTGGCCCGCCTGGCAGGTGTTCATCCGCCAGCTCGATGACAAGGCGCGAGACTCGCCGGAGTTCAAGACCGCCGTGACCGAATGGATGCCCCTTTTGCTACAAATGCCCGCCGACCGCCGCACCCCGCGCTCGCTCAAGCGCTTCCTCAACCGCGTGCGCTTCTATGCAATGCTACTGCGTGCCAACGCCCCCGCAGCCGACCTGGAAGCGGGCACCGAAAGGTTGCTGGTGGCCTATGGCGCAATCGAGACGTGCTACCCCGGCTTCCCTGGCACCCAGTGGCGTGAACGTCTAACAACCCTCCCCCCCAACGACTGGCTGCCCAAGGTGAGAGAGATAATGACCCGCATGGAAGCATGGCAGCAGCAAGGCAAGGCCCGCCTCTTCTTCCGCGTGAAACGCGCATGGACCTCGCCGTAGAATAGGTGATACCAACCCGCACTCCATTCCATGAACTTAAAAGGAACCTTTTCCGGCCTGGTTGACAAAGCGCTGAGCGCGGGTGGACACTTTAACCAGGAGTTTAACGCTGTGCTCGACGAGTATCGGGGAACGGTGTCGATTCTCGAATCCTGCGGATTCAGGGTGGACAAGTGCAAAGTGAGCCTGGGGCTTTTGCCGAAGGTTCACACGACTATCCGGGGTTCCCTGGATTTTCTCGACATCACGAGGCTGCAAGGCTTGCCGATGACGCAGAACAACAGGATGTTTGAAACCCTTGTGGGGGGCTTGGAAACGGTGGCGAAACTGGGCACGGTGGTTGATTTGAAGAAGCTGCCGGATTTGCGCATTCATATTCTGCTGGCGGTGCCACCTGAAATCAGTTTCGAGTTCGCTGATGCGACCGATACGCTGTAACGTTCCCTGTTCCCTGGCATAAGCCGGTGCGGGTTGAGAGATTTCGGGAGCGGGTGAGTAGAGGGTGTTCGAGAAGCGCTGGTGGCGAAGGGGCTGCTGGCACACCCTGCCGGGGTGCGATTCTGCGTGCGCCAGGGTCCGGTGGTGTCGCTTCGCTTGACCACCGGCTACCTGCTTTCATCCCTCCGGGATTAAAAGGGAATTTTGGGGTGGGGAGAAGCGCGAATGGGACGAGGTGTTTTGATGGGGATCAGACCTGGGAACACCAATCTCCTAATTGGCCGTATTCCTGAAGCCAATCGGTCTGCGCCGTCGCATTTCTGAAGCCAATCGGGAGATTGGCGTTCCCGGGGGTGGGTCGGGAGACTGCCAGGTCCCACCCTCCGCCCCCAAGCATGACAAAAACCTCATGACTGAACTGTGACGCACGGAGATTGTCTGCGTATGGTAGATTGAATTTACCCATGACACCCGAACCTGAACAAAGCACGACATCCACGGTTTTAGCGCTGGTGGTGGGGGTGCTCATGATTGGGTTTGCGGTGTGGGTGGTGGCGGGGAGCGGGCTGTTTTCGACCACTCCGGACCCGGCGAAGCGGGCGACGCCACAGGAGCTTGCAAAGGCTTCGTCGGCCGATGATCCGTTGCTGGCACCGCCGAAGCGGGCGGAGACGGGGGACTCCAGTGTGGGTGCCGCCGGCCTGGGCGGCGACACGCTGATGGCGGAGCTGGTGAAGAAGCTGACGAAGGCGAACGCGGTGCCGAACGAGGCGCTGCTCACGTTCCGCAGCAAAGCGGCGCTGGCGCAGTTCCTGAGGGTGGCGAAGGACTACGGGCTGGAGGTGGTGGGCACGCTGAACGACCTGAACGCGGTGCGGGTGCGCTTCACCTCGATGGAGAAGCTGCGCGACTACCTGGCGGCGAGCGGGCAGGAGGCGCCGCTGCTGGAGGCGAACCAGTGGATGACGGTGCCGCGGCTGGCGAAGCCGGACGGCAGCAACCAGGGGGGCGCGCAGCCCTCGGGCCTGGCTTTCCTGGATGCGATCAATGCGGGAGGGGATCGCACGGGCTGGGGCAAGGGGGTGACGGTGGCGGTGCTGGACACGGGGGTGCAGGCGAACCCGACCTTCGGCGCGGGGCAGGTGTCGCACGTGGATCTGGTGAACGACGGCACGCCCTTCCATCCGCACGGCACGAGCGTGGCCTCATTGATTGCGGGCCAGGACGAGCGGGTGCCGGGAGTCTCGCCAGATGCCAATATTCTCGACATCCGGGTGGCGAACGACAAGGGTTACAGCGTGACCTCGGTGCTGTCGCAGGGCATCGTGCAGGCGACGGACCTGGGGGCGCAGGTGATCAACATCAGCATGGGCGGCTACGACGACAGCCAGGTGCTGCGCGATGCGGTGGCCTACGCCCTGCAGCGCAACGTGATCGTGCTGGCGGCGGCGGGCAATGACGGGCTGGACGTGCTGGCGTATCCGGCGGCGATCACCGGGGTGCTGAGCGTGGGGGCGGTGGATGCGAAGGACATTCAGGCGTATTTCTCCAATTCCGGCCAGGGACTGACGCTTGTGGCGCCGGGGGTGGGTTTGCCGGTGGCGTGGGCGGCGGACAAGATGGCGATCGCCAGCGGCACCTCGCAGGCGGTGGCGGTGGCCTCGGGCGGGGTGGCGTACGAGCTGGGGCTGGGCCTGTCGCCGCAGAATGCGGTGCTAGTGCTGCAGCAGAACGCCCTGGTGACGGGAGCGCCGAAGACGCAGGTGGGCAACGGCGTGCTCCGCTTGAAGAGGTGAGGCGGAGGTGACATTTTCGGGGCAGCTTCGCTCTGGCAATTGGTGGCGCTCCTTCTAGACTGGACTCCTGTTCCCAACGATGCGCCGCTTTTTCAAACGTCTGCCCCTCCGAGTGCTGCTGCTTACGCTGGCGGTGGCGGTGGTGTATTCGTTCACGGACCGGTTTGCCCGGCAGTGGCGGGAGTTTGTGATGGAGCAGTTGGAAGGGCGGGGGGTGCACATCGAGTTCAGCCGCTTCGGCCTGCACCCCATCGACGGGCTGGTGGCGCGGGACGTGCGCGTGTTCAACGACGAAGGGCACCAGCACGTGCTCATGACGATTGACCGGCTGAACCTGGACATCGACTATGGCAAGCTGCTGGAGAGGAAGTTCTTCGTCGAGGGCCTGGAGCTGACGGATGCGAACGTGGCGCTGCCTCTGGACCCTGACCAGCCGGAGGCAGGGCAGGTGGACATTCGCAACCTGAGCGCACGGGTGTACCTGATGGATGACCGGCTGGACATTCGCAAGGCGGAGGGCAAGGTGGCGGGCGTGCAGTTGAGCGTGACGGGTTCGATCCTGCTGCCGCAACCCAAGGAGCGCACGCAGGCGGAGATCGAGCAGGACCAGATCAACGCGGACAAGCGCATGGCCTTCCTGCGCGAAAAGCGCGGGCAGATCCAGGAGGCGCTGCACTGGCTGCAGCGCTTCACCTTCACCCGCGAGCCGAGGCTGGCGCTGGAGGTGAGCGGGGTGGCGGACAAGCTGGAAAACCTGAGCGCCTCGCTGCAGTTCAGCGCCGGGGGCCTGGGCTACGAGAGCTACACCTGCAAGGAGCTCTCCGCCCGCGCGGACTACAATGCGGGGGTGATCGACGTGCGGCAGCTACGGCTGCGCGACCGGGTGGGAACGTTCGAGGCGAGCGCCACCTGGGACATGAGCGCCGACGATGTGCGCTTCCGCCTGCACACGACGGCGGATCTGCCGCAACTGGCGAAGTCGTTCCTGCAATCCGACGCGCTGCGGGAGGTGGTCTTCTACGAATCGGCGCCGCCGAGCCTGACGCTGGACGGCACCTGGTTCGTGAAGGGCCCCAAGTCGATGCAGACACGTCCGGTGGAGGCGCTGGGGGAGGTGCAGTGCGGGCGGTTCAACAGCCGGGGCGAGGTGTTCGAGGGCATCAGCGCCAGCTTCGGGGTGGCGCCGGAGGGCTTCTACATCCGCGACGGGTTGCTGCGCCACAAGACGGGCAGCTTTGCGCTGCAGGCGATGTTCCGGGAGGTGGAGGGCTTCAAGTACCGGGCGGTGCTGCGGATGGACCCGCATGCGTTCCTGCCCTTTGCGGAAGGCAAGGATGCGCGGGAGCTGATCCAGCGCTTCGAGTTCAACGACAGCTCGACGATTTTTGTGCGGATGGAGGGCGCGGGGCCGCAGGCATCGCTGGACGCCTGCCGCAACGTGGGGCGCGCGGAGTTTCGCGAGCTGAAGTACCGGGGGGTGGATTTTGCCTCGGCCGCCGGTGAGATCGACATCTTCAACGGCCAGATGGAGTTTCGCAAAGTGGCGGTGGCGCTGCGTTCCGGCGTGGCCGAGGCGGGCGAGGTGGTGGTGAACGATGACGAGCACTGGGTGAAGCTCACGGGCGTGAAGGCGAAGCTCGACCCGGTGCCGCTGACCAGTTGTTTCGCCCGGGAGACGGCCCAGGCCATCGCCCCCTACCACCTGTCGCCCAGCACGGAGGTGGGGCTGGAGGGCACGATTCACTATGGCGCGCAGGACCGGTCGGACTTTGTGGTCAAGTTCAGGGCCCCGGAAGGCACGGGGACCTACCCGTTGTGGAAGCGCGACTACCTGATTCAGGCGCCGCAGGGAACGCTGGGGTTCAAGGGCAGCAAGATGACCTATGACATCAAGGGCAGGGTGTTCGGCGGGGCGATGGCGGCCAAGGGGCATGTGGACCTGGCGCACGACGCCTCGATCTACGACGTGGATTTGTCCGCCGAGCACTTCCTTTTCAGGGTGCTGGGGAAGGACCTGATGTTTGACAAGCTCAAGGCGGAAATCAAAACGGGCAAGGCGTCGTCGCCGTTTGACATTCAGGCGAGCGTGCTGGGCGGGAGTTTTGGCATGAAGGGGATGATCGACTGGTCGGCCCGCCCCACGCAGTACAAGGGGGCGCTGCAGTTGAATGCGCTGAGCTTCCAGCGCTTTGCCAAGGTCTATGCGCCGGAGGAGGATTCCGAAGGTGACGTGACCGGCCACATGGAGTTCACCGGCAAGGTGGATGACTGGCAGTCCCTGAAGGGCAGCGGCGTGCTGATCCTGCTGAACGGCAACCTGTATGCCGTGCCCGTGCTGGGGCCGCTCACGCCGCTGCTGGGGGCGCTGCTGCCCCGGCCCATCAAGGGTTACAACGTGGCGCGCGAGGCGAACTGCACGTTTCGGGTGGCCGACGGATTCCTGGTCACGAAGGACTTCGAGGCGCTGACGAGCACCTTCAAGATCATCTCGCACGGGACCGTGGATTTCATCAAGGACGATGTCGAGTTCACCGCCCAGGTGCGCGTGCGGGGGCTGCCCGGGCTGGTGCTGCTGCCGGTGAGCGAGCTGCTCGAATACAAGGGGGAAGGCACGGTGGCAAAGACGACCTGGCGCTCTCATTTCTTCAGTGTTGGCGAGGGAAGGAAGCGTGATGAGCGCAAGCCGCCAACCGCCGCCGAACTGGGTGCCGCCGCGCGTGCCGCCCAAATGACGGCGCCGCAGGCGGAGCCCGCTCCCGACAAGCCTCGCGTCAATCCGCTGACGCGGCCCGGGAGGTAAAGCCCAGGCCGGCCCGTTCTGCACAGGCAACCGCCATGGTTCGCCACGGCGGTTGGTCATGCTTTCGCTTGCATGAGCGGGGATTCTTCGGACAATCCGCCCCACTTGCGCCCGGGTGCGCGACCACCTTTACCTTGCATGAAAAAGAAGACGGCAGTTGTGACTGGAGCGGCGGGCTTTTTGGGTTCTCATTTGACCGACCGCCTCCTCAGTGAGGGATACCAGGTCATCGGCATTGACAGCCTGCTGACAGGCAATGTGCGCAACATTGAGCACCTGGCCGGAAATGCGGATTTTCACTTCATCAAGCATGATGTGACCAATTTCATCTACCTGCCCGGCGCGGTGGACGTGGTGTTCCACATGGCTTCGCCGGCAAGCCCCATTGACTATCTGCAACTGCCGATCCAGACGCTGAAGGTGGGCTCTCTGGGCACGCACAACACGCTGGGCCTGGCCAAGGCCAAGGGCGCGCGCTTCCTCATCGCCTCCACCAGCGAGTGCTATGGCGATCCGCTGGTGCATCCGCAGAAAGAGGATTACTGGGGCAACGTCAAC
>CAINXC010000572.1 GCA_903854655.1 uncultured Verrucomicrobiota bacterium
CGGCCTCCCCCGTCATCACCCAGTTCCTGGCGGGCGAGCCGCTGGTGCCCGGTCCTCACAAGATCCAAGGCACCGGCGCCGGTTTCGTGCCGAAGAACCTCAACACCCAGATTCTCGACGAGGTGATACAGGTCACCAATGAAGACGCCATCGCCACCGCCCAGCGCCTGGCTTTGGAAGAGGGCCTGCTTGTAGGCATCTCCACTGGTGCCAACGTCTGGGCCGCCCTGCAAGTCGCCGCCCGCCCAGAAAACGCCGGCAAGCTCATCGTCACCGTCGGCTGCAGCACCGGCGAGCGCTACCTGTCCACCGCGCTGGCGGACGAGGCCCGCAGCAAGGTCACGGTCTGATTTCAGGCAAAGTGGCAGGGGCATTCCAGCCCCTTTTCAGACAACCTCCAAAGCCCCAGGGGCAGTGATGCCCCTGCCACATTGCTTATGATGGTCCTGCCCCGCCTCCAATTCACCGGACAGACCTGCCGGTTGCGCGGTGCGGCGCCCCGCGTGTTATTGCCGTCACGCGTGACCCCCTCAACGAACAACGGCATCTTCATCCCCAAGATCATCTCCAAGCCCCTCAAGCCGGGGTATGGCATGAAGATCGGCATCTTCGCCGGCCTGCATGGGGATGAGGAGGCCGGCACGCTCGCGGTGTGGGACCTCATCCGCTGGGCCTCCGAACAGCCCGCGGAACTGCACGACTTCGAACTGCACTTCTTCCCATTGTGCAATCCCACCGGCTGCGACGCCCGCACCCGGCACTCCCATCGCGGCCTCGATTTGAACCGCGAATTCTGGGTGGGCAGCGACGAGCCCGAAATCATCTACCTGGAAAGCCAGCTCCGCGCCGAGAGCTACGAAGGCATCATCCAGTTGCACAGCGATGACACCTCCGATGGCTGCTACGGCTTCGTCAGCGGGGCCCTGCTCAGCGAGCACGTCCTCAAGCCCGCCCTCGCCGCCACCCACTCCATCCTGCCCTGCAATCACGACAACGTGATTGATGGCTTCCCCGCCGAAAGGGGCATCATCAAGGAAGGCTACCACGGCGTCCTCTGCGCCCCGCCCGAGCAGCGCCCCCGGCCCATTGAAGTGGTCTTTGAAACCCCCGGCCTCGCCCCCCTCCCCGAACAGGTCCTCGCCACCGTCACAGCGGTGAAAACCATCCTGGCCGAGTACCGCCAGCTTCAGGCTTACGCTGCGAATTTGTAGGCGAGGAGAAGGAACTCCGACACTCGGCTCCCTCCCCATTGCAAAGACGGTTCACCCACATCTGCGAGGAGGGGCATGGAGACTACCGTTTCCTGGGCAGAGCCCTGCCAGCGCGGGCGGGAACGGCCTTCACCACCGCTTTCTTTTTCACTGTGAGCCTCTTCGTTTTTTTCAGGGCCGGACGGGACGGGGAGGCCGCAGGCTCGACCTGCTGCGCGGCTTCCTTCAGCGCCTTGAGCTCCTTCTCGACCTCAGCGAGGCGGCGGGAGGTGGCGTCCAGCTTCTTGGCCACGAGGCGGGCGACGAACTGATAAAGCGCCGCGTGGAAGTCCGGGTCCTCTTCGCGCGGATGAATGTCCTGCAGGAACTTTTGATCCACCGCGAGGCAGATGGCTTTTGAGGCGGCCACCACCGAGGCGAGGCGCTTGTCCTGATTGACCAGGGCGAGTTCGCCAAACACATCGCCCACGCGAGTGATGGACGCCACGCGCTTCCCGCCCACGCGAACCTCAAGGTCACCGCTGAGCAGGATGTAGATGCGCGAGTCGATGGTGCCCTCCTGAATGATGGCATCTCCCACATCACACTGGAGGAAGCTGCTGGAACTCAGCACCTCGTCCAACTGCTCGTCGGTGAAACTGTTTAAAAAAGGCACGGTCTGCAGGGCTGCAGGCAGGGTGCCTTCCTCATGAATGTACGCGAATTCCTTCATGGTGGCTGATTGTGACGCGATGGTGTCAGGTTCGATTCAAATTGAACAGATAATTATTTTGCCAGAAACGGCGGCATGCTGCGTGGCGAGGAACCATTGTGAGAGCACGCAAGAATCCTGCCATCGGCGTCAAAACGCGCGCCGGTCTCCTGCCGCAACGCGCGCGCCACGTCAAGCCTCGCCTTGATTCCAGCGCTGTTCACCCTGCACAAAGCAGGCCGTTGAGGAAGTGCCTGACATGACGGCGGCATGCTCTGCGGATGGCCTGGGTTTTCCGTCCTCGCAGGCACTCGCTGAACACAGTCCTGTTCTGCGGCGCGCAAAACACCGCCCCGGGCCGCCCGCTGCGTTGAAAATCTGGCGGAAGGCGCGGTTCTGTGCGGTGGGTTGCCAAACCAGCAGAGCCCGCGCCAAGCAAGCCTTCACAAGCTTTTGGAAGGCGGCGTTGACATCGGTGCTTCTGTTTCGATAGTGGCTGCCCACTATGACGGCTGCGGTCCACAATTTACTACGCCTGGCGTGCCTCGTCCTGGCCTTTGGAATTCTCCCTTCCTGTTCCTCCCCCTCTGCCGGCACAAAACCCGCCGAAGGCGCCACCGAAGAGAAGGTGTACACGATGAACGAGCTCTACAACTTCCGGCCGGCCCGGAAGTACAGCACGGAGGAAGAGCTGCCGGTCAAGGTGACGAAGGTCAAAATCTACCGCCTTAACACCCAGCAGCGCTTCCAGCCGATGACGGACCGCGCCATCCGTTTCGAGCAGGAGCGGCTCCTCTATGGAGCCCTCACCAACCGGCAGCGCGGCGAGCGCAACGGGCAGTATTACTCCATTCTGTGGCGTGCCAACCACCGCACCCAGCCGGTGACCGTGCGCTTCGAATACCGCAAGCAGAACACGGGCTTGAAGATTTTCACCAAGGAAGAGGTGGTTCCAGAGGCGAAAAAGAACAACGTCACGAGATTCCAGGTGATCAGCAAAGAATTCCACAATGATGGTGCCGTAACCGCCTGGCGCGTCACCTTCCTGGAGGGCAAGGAAGAGCTTGCCCACGCCGATTCCTTCCTCTGGAACTAGTGGCAATTGGCTGCTATTATCTCTTGTGCTGCTCCGGCGCTTGTGCCCCCATTCGCCTGCGTTTCTTTGCACTCATGGCCGGTTCATCGCGTGCGATGTGAACCGCTCTTGAGCGCCCCAGGAACGTGGAACACCGTTCCAACCCCAAAAAAACCTTTATCGTGACTTCTCCGTCCTCCATTCTCGTCGGCAAAATCGAAAGCCTTTTCTGGCTGCGCATCGAAGGCAAAGGCTGCTTTCAAAACAGCGTGGACGTAAAGCGCGTGGTGCGCACGGTCATGGACGGCGGCTTGAGGAATTTTGTCGTTGATCTGGAACGCTGCCCGACGATGGACTCGACGTTCCTGGGAACCCTCACCGGCATTGCCCTGCGCCTGCGCGAATCCGGTGGCGGACGGCTCACCGTTCTCAACGCCAATGCGCGCAATCAGCAGTTGCTCAGCAGCCTGGGGCTGGATCATGTGCTCGAAGTGGACATCGGTGGCACCGCATGGATGAGCGAACGCCAGATTGCAGCCGTTGAACTCGCCCAATGTGAATCTGGCGGATGTGCGCCGACCAAATCCGACCAGGCGGAGCACGTGCTGGAAGCGCACAAGGCCCTGACCTTGGCCAACGAGGAAAACGCCTCCCGGTTTCAGGATGTGATTGTCTTCCTCGAGAAGGAACTGCACCGCAACAACGACGAAGCCCAGCGCAGCAAGGAAGAGGCTTCCCAAGAGCCTCCACAGGCCTCTCAGTAGAGAAGGAACTGGATCTCCGCGTCCGTAAGCGAGGAAGTATCCTCCATCGCCACCAGGGCGTCCATGTGATCCAGGCTGTCGAGCGGAAGGCTGAAGTCTTCCTCCACCTCCACGATCTCCGCCATGGCGGCATCCACTGCCGGGGGCACGGGAGCAGCTGCGGCCACTGTCACAACGGGAGCGGAAGGAGTCGCACCCTGATAGGAAACCAAGCAGGCGGCGACGACACCTGCGACCGCAGCCGCACCCACCATCAGCGGGCGCCGCCAGGCAGCAAGCCAGTCACCGATCTGCGGCCACCAGCCCGTGTCCTGCCCTTTCTGGCGCGCCGCACGCAGCACATTTTGAGTGAAATCCGGGCGTGGCACCACCGGACGAGCCTTGCTCATCAGTTTCCACAGCGGGTCGTTGGGGGTCAAAGGTTCCATGGGGGGGCAGGCACTATCCAACCGTCACCAAGGGCGAAAGTCGCACAATTGTTGCCAAAAACTCCAGAAGCACCATCCGTGCCGGTCAGGCCACGACACGGATTTGAAGGCTTCTCCTCCTGCTACTGGGTGCCGAAGAAGCCGCCGAGCTTGCGGATTCGGGTGGGGTGGCGCAGCTTGCGCAGCGCCTTCGCCTCGATCTGGCGGATGCGTTCCCGGGTGACCTGGAACTGCTTGCCCACCTCTTCCAGCGTTCGCCCGGCACCATCGGCGAGCCCAAAGCGCTGCTCCAGCACCTCGCGCTCACGTTCGGTCAATGTGTCGAGCACGTCGCGCAGCTTGTCGCGCAGCAGGTTCATCGCCGTCATCTCCATGGGGTTGGAGGCTTCCTTGTCCTCGATGAAGTCGCCGAACTCGGTGTCACCGTCGCTGTCGCCCACTTTCACCTGCAGGCTGATCGGCTGCTGGCTCATGCGCAGGACTGCGCGCACACGATCCACCGGCAGATGCACCTCATCGGCAATCTCTTCGGGCGAGGGATCGCGCCCCAGCTCTTGAACGAGCTGCTTCTGCACACGCATGAGCTTGTTGATCGTTTCGATCATGTGCACCGGAATGCGGATGGTGCGGGCTTGGTCGGCAATGCTGCGGGTGATGGCCTGGCGGATCCACCAAGTGGCGTAAGTGCTGAACTTGTAGCCGCGCCGGTACTCAAATTTTTCCACGGCGCGCATCAGCCCCATGTTGCCTTCCTGGATCACATCCAGGAAGGACAGGCC
>CAINXC010000573.1 GCA_903854655.1 uncultured Verrucomicrobiota bacterium
AGCTGCTCGTAGGGGTCGTCGTCGAGCGCGGGCTTGGGCTTGACGGGGACGGGGGCAGGCTTGGGGGCGGGGGCAGGCGCTGGAGCTGGCGTGGGTTTGGAGGCCGGGGTGGACTTGACTGGCGGCTTCACCGGGGGCGGCGGCTTGGGGGTGGTTTGCTGGGCGCGCAAAGGCACGGCCATGCCCCAGGCCAGGCACAGTGTCATGAGCAGCTTCTTCATCATGGCCGGACCATGCACGATGGCGGATGGTCGTGCACCGGGAAATTCCTTTCACTGCGGCGTAATTGACATTCACGAGCGAACCCGTGAAGATCGTATCCCTTCGGAGGAGCCAGCACTGGTCCGGGCTCCCCGGATGTCTCGATTTATGTGCCGACGATCTGTCTCCGCCTTTGCTCTGCCTTTGATATCCTTCCTGTGCGTGCTGGCCGCCAGTGCCGAGGACGCCGCACCGCCTGCGGGCGGGCCTGCCTCGCAGGCGGCCATGGAGAATTCGCTGGGCATGAAATTCAAGCCGGTGGCGGGCACCACGGTGCTGTTCTCGGTCTTCGAAACCCGCGTCTCGGATTTCGACGCCTTCCTGAAGGCGGGCACCTACCACGAGCGGGCGGCCACGCTGAAGCCGCACTTTGAGCAGACGCCGGATCATCCGGTGGTGTACGTCAACCTTCAGGACGCGATCGCCTTTTGCAACTGGCTCACGCAACAGGAGCAGGCCAGCGGCAGGATCAAGATCAACCAGGGCTACCGCCTGCCAACGAACAAGGAGTGGGACGCGGCGGCGGGGCTGGCCTCCACCAAATCCAAGGACCTGAGCACCACGGCGAAGGTGCAGGAATCGCTGTCCTTCGTCTGGGGCGACCAATGGCCGCCACCGCCCGGAGCCGGCAATTTCCAGAGCTCGGAGATTCCCGGCTACAAGGATGATTACCCTTTCACCGCCCCCGTGGGCAAGTTCAACCCCACCCGCGACGGCCTTTACGACGTCGCCGGCAATGTCTGGCAATGGACCATGGACATGCGGCTGTCAGCGAACGCGGAAGGCAATCTGCGGGGCGGCTCCTGGGCTTACTTTCGCCGCCAATGCCTCACCAGCGCCTACGTTTACCGGGTGCCCACCAGCCTGCGCGCGCCCACCATCGGTTTTCGCTGCGTGTTCGAGGACAAGAAGCGCACCGCCGAAATGCTGGCGGCGGAGAGCGCCGCCGAGATGCGGGAGCTCAAGAAGCGGGAAGATGAGTTCACCAAGAAGGGCACGGTGAACAAGGCGGATGTCGAAAGACTCATGAAGGGCGAGGGTGAGACGGCCAGCGTGGGTCCGCTGGATCCCAAGACCCTGGCGGCAGCCGCCCCCGGCAAGACCTTCAAGCAGCCGCTGCGGCTGGAGTTCGCACCCCTGCCGGGCAGCAAAATCCTGTTCGGCAAGACCGAGATCATGCTCTCGGCCTGGGAGGCCTTCAGCAAAGCCACCGGGCGCAAGGTCGAGCCCCAGCCGGACTTCACCTCCTCGCCAAATCATCCGGTCGTGAGCGTTTCCTGGGATGATGCCACGGCCTTTTGCGCCTGGCTGACGGAGGTGGACCATAAAAACGGGCTGCTCCCCGCCGGTGCCCGCTACCGGCTGCCCCGCGACACCGAATGGAGCGCCGCCGCCGGCCTGCCCAACGAGCCCGGCGCCGATCCCGCCGCCCGCCATCTGGCGGACAAGACGGTCTTCCCATGGGGTGCTGGCGACAAGGCATGGCCGCCGCCATCGCTCAGCGTCAACATCGATGCCCCGAACGTCACGCCGGCCTACCACGACAACTTTGCCAAGACCGCCCCCGTGGGGTCCATGGAGCCGACCAAGGACGGCATCCATGACCTGGGCGGCAACGTGGCCGAATGGTGCGAGGACGCCTGGCCGGGCGCCCCCGGAGAACGTGTCATCCGCGGCGGCTCGTGGATCACCTCGGCCAAGGAGGCGCTTTACAGCTCCGCCCGCCAGCACCAGTCCAAGACCGCCACGCGCCTCGACCTGGGCTTCCGTATCGTTGTGGACTTTGGCTCATGACCCGCCATGAACGAGGAAACCGCTTCGAAACTCGCAAGACAGGGCTTTGACCCTGCCCGGAGGCGCGCGATCACCGCGTGGGCCTGTCTCGCAGGTTTCATGGTGCTGCTGGCCGTGGGCCTGGCCTTTGGCGGCCGGCGTCTCTACCGGCGTTATCACGTCTATTGCGGGGACAAGCTCGCCCGTGAAGCCTCGGGGTTCATGCTCGAAGAGCGCTGGGAATCCGCCTCCCAGGTGCTGCATGAGGCCGTCAAGACCTACGGCCAGGAGCCTTCGGTCCTGCGTGCCCTGGGCCTGTTGTTTTTGGACGGGTATGACGACCCGCTGACGGCCGCCGGCCTGCTCCGCCAGGTGCTCGCGAGCGGCAAGGGAACGCCGGAGGACGTGCGCCGGCTCTCGGAATCCCTGCTCAAGCTGGGCGACCTGCAGGAGGGCAAACGACTGTACGACTTGCTTCCGGCAGCCCAGAAAGCCAGCTCCCAGGGCCTGGAGCTGCTGGCCAACATCCTGCGCCGCTCTGGAAAGGCCGACGAGGCGGATGCCATGCTGCGCAAAGCCCTCTCCCGCCAGCCGGATGATCCGCGCTCCCAGTTGCGGCTGGCGCTGCTGGATGAAGCCAGTGTCTTTGAAGTTTCACAGAGCGTGGCCGCCCAGTCCGTCTGGACCATCGCCCGCCGCAACGACACCGTTGCGGTGGAGGCCATCGGCCACCTTGCCAGCAGCCACACGCTGACCACCACCCAGGCCCGTGAGCTGCTTGCTTTAGTAGAGCAGAACCCCAAGGCCGCCCCACGGGACCGCTTCCGCGTCCTCTCCGCCTACCTGCGGCTGCGCCCGCTGGAGCGTGAAGCCGTGATAGCTGCCGAGATCAAAAAACACGAGGGCAAGCCGGCAGGCAGCCTGTTCGATTTCCTGCGCTGGCTGGGTGCCGAAAGACAATATGACCAGATCGTCGCAATGGTTCCCGCCGCCACCGCCCTGCGTGATCCTGATGTGTTCCTCGTGTATGTCGATGCCCTGTCGGCCGCAGAGCGGTGGGCGGAACTGCTGAAGCTGATGCAGTCCGCGAAGATCCCGGCAAGCGATGCCACGGTGCACTTTATCAGCGCCGAATGCTTCGCGCATTTGGAGGCCGACTTGAAGGAAGCCCGGGCCCACATTGGCAATGTCTATGCCCTGGCCGGGCCCGCCGATTTGCAAATGGTCCGGCGGGCCGCCATGCTGGCGGATTCCAAAGGACTCAACGACCTTGCGGTCGCAGGCTACTCGCGCGTCGCAGAGGCGAGGCCCAGCCTGCGCGTGGGGCTGCTGGAGACGATGCTGGAGATCCAGGCGCGCGACAAGAACACCCCGGCCATGTTTGGGTCCCTCCGGCAGTTGGTGGGCCTGCGCCCCGCCAGCCGCAGCTACGTTGATCAGTTGAACTACCTGCGCCTGGTCACCGGCGAAGAGCTGGAGCTCGCCTGTGAGGCCGTGCTGGGCTTCGAAAAGCCCGCGCCGCCGGTCGCGGATTCGGCAGCGGTCCCCCAATCCCTTCTGCGTGCCCTGGCAGCCCTGCGCATCGGCGACACCTCGCGCATTGCGCAGGAGGTCCGGTCGGTCGCCAGCCAGTCGCGGCTCAGCGCCGGCCAGCGCGCCGTCGTGGCCGGTCTTCTCGCCCTCACAGGTGATGATGTGGGCGCGTATCGGATCGCCGAATCTGTTCCCCCTGCCCTGCTTCTGGAGGAGGAACAACGCTTCCTCCGCCGTGCCGGTGGTTAGCGCCGGGATGGCTGATTCGTGACTCACGATTCCCTTGATTCCGAGGGCCTCTTCTTTATAATTACCATAATGAAGTGTGCATTTCCGCCCAGCCCTTTTACGATATTTCTTTGGTTGTCGGCAGTCCTGCTTCCATTGTCAGCCCGGACTCAGGGAGCCACGCCGTTGCAGATGATCGAGCAGGCGGTCAGGGAAAGGCTCACCACGCGCCAAGTCTATGACGACCTGCAAGCAGCGGCGCACTACTGGTATGAGAGCCGCAACATGGCCAACCTGCCGGCCATGGACGAAGCACTGGAAAAGGTGCTGCCTGAGGCCCTGAAGCAGGCGCCCGGCGTGACCAATTTCCAAACCTGGGAGGACGCCCACCTCTACAAGGCCTACCACGACGCCGGGGCCGTGCTGCTGGCGAAGTGCTACACCCTTCTCTACTATGGCGACATCGAGCAGGCGCGACCCTGCGTGAAGCTGCTCACGGAGAAGCTGCCTTATTCCATGATGCTGGAGCGCAACCGCTACCTGCGCTGGACGCGCAACGCCGTGCGCTACCACGAGCACATGTGCGCCATGTACGCGGCGATTGTGGCGCTGAAAGCCAAGACAGTGGTGTTTCCGCCGGAGCGCGATGAATTCGACGGCCCCGCGCAGCGGCTTGCCAGCCGGCACATGGCCATCCTGCGCCTGAAGGAGGGCAACTACGACGCCGTCGAGCGCTGGGCACAAATGGCCGACACGCAGAAGCTGCGCACCTGCTCGGGGGACTGGGTGATCAGCCTGATCTACGAGTCGATGCAGCCGGAGGAGGAGGAACTGCATTCCGAGGCGGCCTGGAAGGAGGTGGGCGATGCGATCCACACCTGGCAGGCCAACAAGCCCAAGTCCTCCTATGCCAAAATCGCCGAGGCAAACTTCCTTTCCCACTGGGCCTGGCACGCCCTGACCAGCGGCCGCCCCGAGGGCTACTCCGACTTCCGGCAGCGGTCCGACCAGGGGCGCAAGATCATGGAGGGCCTGAAGCCTGACAGCCCCGCCTGGTATTCGACCACCATCATTTTGATGGCCCAGACTGGAGCCAAGCTCATGGACATCGCCAAGGTGTTCAGCGACGGCAACGAGAGCTTCGCCGACTTCTCGCCCCTGTACCGCGACCTTTGCATTGGCTTCGCCCGCTGCGGTGAGGATGGCGGCGTGGCCTGTGCAGGCGTGATTCATCACCTGGTGGGCGACGGGCATCCAGCCCAGGCCGCGCGAATTCTCTGGCGCCTGTGCTACACCGGCGATCTCGCCACCGTCCAGGCGCGGATCGATGTGGACGACGCCCGCTCCGCCATCGAGGCGGCCCTGGCCGCCTGGCCCGACAGCCTGGAACTGCACAGCGACATGGGTTTCGTGGCGATCACCATGAGCCAGAAGGACCTCGCCCGCAAGGCCATGCAAGGTCTCGCCGGCAAGTGGAACCGCAGCACCTGGCGCGGTCGCGAAGACCTCGCCATCAGCCTCGCCACGGCCAAAAGCAAAGCCGCGGAGCCCCAGGCAGCACCGCTGCCCATGGCGAAACCAACGGCGCAGTAAAGACCGGTGAGTGGACAATCCTTGGATCAGCGCTTACCAAAATTCTTTGGTGAACGCCTCCCCCGATCCATCTCATGCCTGTCCCCCACCCCATGACCACTGATGAACTCGCCCGGACGCTCTGGGATTACATGCACATGCATCACGAGATGCAGGCGAGCGAGGTGATCCTGGTGTTGGGGAGCAACGACCTGCGGGTGGCGGAGCACGCGGCGGATCTTTACCACCAGGGGCTGGCACCATGGCTGGTGTTCTCAGGTGGGCTGGGGCGGCTCACGGAAGGACAATTCAACAAATCGGAGGCGGAGATGTTTGCGGAGGTCGCTGTGGCCAAGGGCGTGCCGGAGAGCGCCATCTTGATGGAACCACGATCCACCAACACAGGCGAAAACATCGCCTTCAGCCGTGAACTGCTCGCCGCGCGCGGCCTTGATCCGGAGCGGCTGATCGTGGTGCAAAAGCCATACATGGAGCGGAGGGCCTACGCCACCTTCATGAACTTCTGGCCGGGCAAGGACATCCGCATCTCCTCGCCGCCCATCGCCTTTGCCGACTACTGCACCGAGGCACTGTCGAAGGAACTGATCATCCAGGTGCTGGTGGGCGATGTGCAGCGCATCCGCGTGTATCCAGACAAGGGCTTCCAAATCCCGCAGCCCATGCCGGAGGCGGTGTGGGCGGCCTGGGAGGAACTGGTTGCGCGTGGCTACACGCATCATTTGGTGTAGCGCTGGAAGCCATCCCTGCTTTTGAGCCATGCCAACCCATCGCCGCCAAGAGCAGCCGCCTGCCCCACGAAGTGGACTGGAGCGAAGGCGAGGCCCTGCTTGGCGAAGATGGGGCAGCCTCCTTTAGAAACCACACAAAGCACCGATGTAACTGCCCACCGGCGACCGTCCGAGACGACATCGCAGCACCATCTCCACCGGGCCGGGGTGGCCCAAGGTGGCTATGGAAGAAGCCCACCCATTGCTTTTTCAAGAGCGACCGCTACCACCCTGTTCCCAATCCCCAGCGGGTGGCCAGGGTGAGGAGGTCGTCGCGCATGGGCCATTCGTCGGCACGGGGCTCCTGGCCTTCGTGACGCTTGCTGGCGCCCTTCAGCATCATGCAGCCTTCGTTGTTGCCAATGGTGCGGATGAGCTCGACCTCTTCCTTGGAAAGGCGGTTTTCCGCCGGGAGGGCGGCAAGTTCATCCAGCTTGCTCTCGACGGGGCGAGCGTTTTCTCCCAGCTCCTGGATCATCGTCGGCACCACGCTTTCCACGGCGGTGTTGGCGAGGGTCCACTGGCACGCCAGTTGCAGCAAGGTGAGGCCGTGCTTCTCGGCGATGGGGCGAATCTGCTCGATCTGCTTGTAGGCGTGCTCGATCCAGCCGGCGGGCCGGTGGGTGCGGTGGTCGCCATCGCGGAACACGTGGCCGGGGCGCACGTCGTCGTGGAACAGGCCGCCGTAATCCACCACGCGGGCCAGGATCTTGACGGCGTTCTTTTCAGCCGCCCCCAGCACATGCTGGCCGGGCCAGGGTTCGAGGGGGTTGAGGATGATCATCGCCCAGTCCATGCGGTCGCCGAAACGCTCGAAGCACTCGATCATGTCGAGGGTGAAGCCGTTGGCCGGCCCGGGGGCGATGCCCAGGCGGTCGGTGAGGCCGCGCTCCTTCAGGGACGTGAAGGCGTTCCAGACCGCGTCGCTGGTGTAGGCGATGCTGTCGGGGTTGTGCAGCATGAGCAGGTCGAACTTGGAAGTCTGGCAGCGCTCCAGGGACTTCTCGGTCGCCATGGTCAGGTAGTCCTGGTAGCCCTCAGGTCCGCGCAGGGTGGGATCAGTAAAGCGTGGGTAGCCTCGCGAACCGGCGCGCAGGCCCTCGTAGAAATCGTGCCCCACGATGCCCGCGAGGCAGTACTCTTCGCGCGGGATGCCCTTCAGGGCTTCCCCCAGCAAGGCGTCCGCCCGGCCGGCTCCATAGACGTCCGCCGTCACAAAGGTCCGCACCCCCTTTTCAAAAGAGAGCCGCATCAGGTTCATGTAGTGCTCTTCGCTGAGCTGCTCTCCGTAATGCATGAAGCGTCCGCCGCTCCAGGTGCCGTATGCCGTGCGTGTGAGGTCCATAGTGTTGAAAAAATCAGGGGAGGACTGTTGTACAACAAGGAGCCCGGCTTTCAATCGCGGATGCATGAGCGGCTGCAACTCTGCGCACAGGATGACAATATCCACACTGAAGAGATGCACGCACCCGCACCTGTAGTACAATATCCAATGCCCCGGTTCCCGCACGGGAACAACCGCCTAAACATCGGTTCAGCCGCACGGTTGCAAATTTTTGCAAAAATGGGCTTGATATTTGAGGGTCATTGATTATCGTGACAGAGGTGGATCTGATGGTTTCATGATCTATTTATCGAAAATATAGATTTTGCTTGATGGTGCCGTGCGGCGTGTTATTATTTTCACCGATCAACCCACGTTTTTGAAAAATCAACGCTCCCTGCTATGTCAGCACTTAACGGAACTAAGCCTATCCCAAGAGATCACGGAAAGCTCGCAGACTTCATTCTGTTCAGCCAACGTGAGTTCCTGCTCAATCTGTCCAGGGATCTGAACAAGGACAACATCTCCTTCGCCCAGTTCTTCCTGCTCAGCTACCTGGCCACGTCCAAGGAGCTGACCATGACGGACATTGCCCGTAAAATGGGCCACTCCACCGCCGCCGCCACAGGCTTGGTTGACCGCCTGGAGAAGCTCGGCTACATGGAGCGCACCCATGCGATTGACGACCGCCGCAAGGTGCTGGTCCGCATCACTCCCAAGGGCCTGGACCTCGTCAGCCGTCTGCGCGACGAACTGCAGGACCGCATCGCCGACGCCATGGAGGAGACCAAAACCTCCGACGCCAGCGGCTTCATGACAGCCTATCGTCAGCTCGACGACGCTGCCATCGCTCGCTAAGAGGGGGAGATCATCGAAATTTCAGTCCGGTCGGCTCGCGTTGAAGCTGACCGGACTTTTTCTTTCCCGCATGGACCCCCAGCTCTGGACCACCTTCCCCGCCCTGACGGACCTCCCCCACGGCTTCACCCTGCGCCACCCCACCATTGATGTGGCTGCCGATCGGGCGGAAGTGCTGGCCCGGCTCGCTTCCTGGCACGGCGAGATCGCCGGCGAACTTGGATTTTCCCCTGGTGCCTTGCGCACCGCCACCCAGGTGCATGGTCGCGAGGTGGCTGCGGTGGATGCCGCCAGCCCCTCCACCACGCCCGACGCCGACGGCCTGATCACCAACACCCCTGGGATCGTGCTCGGCATCTACGTGGCGGATTGCTGCGCCGTGTTCCTGGCGGACCGGCGCACCGGCGCGATTGGCCTTGTCCACGCCGGTAAAAAAGGGACCGAACTGGGCATCGTGCCGAACGCGATTCGACTGATGGGCGAAAACTATGGATCGAGGCCGGAAGACATCACCGTGCAGCTCAGCCCCTGCATCCGCCCTCCTGTTTTCGAGGTGGACTTCGCGGCGGACCTCCGCTCGCAGAGCCTGGAGACGGGCATTTTGCCGCAGCACCTCCACGATGGCGGCGTCTGCACCACGTCCGACTCTGCCCGCTACTATTCCTACCGTCTCGAAAAAGGCCGCACGGGCCGCATGCTGGCGCTGCTTGGCAAGCGCGCGGCTTGATCGCGAGGCAGGCCGCGCCTATTCATGCTGACCCGATGAATTCCACCGAGCGCACCCTCACGCTGCCAGCCCCAGCCAAGATCAACCTCTCCCTGCGCGTGCTGGGCAAGCGTTCGGACGGTTTCCATGCCGTCGAGACCCGAATGCTGCGCCTCTCGCTGGCGGACCTGGTGACCGTGGAAAGGCTGGAAGGGAAGCCCACCACCCTCACCTGCTCCGACGAATCACTGCCGGTGGACGAAACGAACCTGGCCCTGCGCGCCCTGCGCGCCTTTGAGGAGCGCACGCGCCCCGGCTGGCGGCTCTTCCCCAGCAAGCGCGCCCAGCCCACCTGGCGCATCCACCTGGAGAAACTCCTGCCCGCCGGAGCCGGGCTGGGCGGCGGCAGCAGCGATGCGGCCACCGTGCTCAAGGCGGTGAACCAGCTCTGCGGCTCGCCTTTGGAACTGGACCAGCTTGCCGAAATCGCCGGCTCCATCGGTTCGGATGTGCCTTTCTTCCTTTACGACTCCGCCTGCGACGCCACCGGTCGCGGCGAGATCATCAATCCCGTCAGCTTTCCCCATGAGCTCACGGTGGTGCTGGTCAAGCCCCCCTTCGGCATCCCCTCCGCCTGGGCTTACAAACAGTGGGCCGAATCGGAGGAGCTGAACGGCGTGCTTTACGCACCGCAGATCTGCCCCTGGGGAACCATGGTCAATGACCTGGAACGCCCCGTGTTCGCCAAGCACCTGAACCTGCCGACGCTGAAGATGTGGCTGCTCGACCAGCCCGAAACGCTCGCCGCCCTCATGTCCGGCTCCGGCTCCACCGTGTTCGCCGTGGCCCGCAGCGGCGTGGAGGCGGCCCGGCTTGCCGAACGGGCTCAGCAATGGTGCGGGGAGACAAGCTGGGTGCGTGTGGCGCGCACGTTGCCGAATGGGTGAGCCAGGATAGGCTGCGAGGCACGCGGTCTCAGTTCGCGGTCACGTCATCCCCGAGGTAAACGCGGGTGACCGGCGCGGTGACCGGGGGCGCAGCGGTGCTGGGCGGGCCACGGTCAATCCACTGCACCCTGCTCGCGCCTGCCTTGGCACCACAAGGCGAGATGTGCCAGATGGGTTTGGGGTCGCTGTAGTCATCGGTGTACTGGATTTGGTAGGAGTGGCCGAGGATGGCGGCGAACTCGATGAGGACCACGCCAGGGCTGAGGACGACGACCTGGTCCGTCTTCTCGCCCACACCGGAGCCGGGCAGCATTTTGGTCGGCGGAAGCACGGTCACCGAGTAGGCGGGCGCGAAGCTGCCGAACGAGCGGGTGGGCGAGTAGTACTCAAGGGTCACCACCACCGGGGCGTCTGACGCGACCGGGTACGGGCAATCGACAATGTTGGGGGCTGCGGTGGCGTTTCGCAGCGTGTATTTGGATGGCAGATTGATCACCATGATGCGGAAGCCCCCGATCTCCGCCCCTGTGGTGTTGGTCACGGTGATGATTTGCTCCAGCAGGCCTGTCTGGGTGTTGAGCTTGAGCGTGCTCTTGCTGCCCGGCTGGGTCTGAATGTTGTAACTGGGGTTGGCGGTGCCGGTGGTGAGCAGGAAGGACTCTTGAACGGGCGGGCTGTGCCCGTCGGTGGCTGAAACAACGATCTGGGTGCTGCCATGGGTTGTGCCGGGGCTGAGCTGCACAAACGAGCCGCCGGTGGCCACCGCCTTGCCATAAGCGGCGGAACTACCGCTGACCAGGGCATAGGTCAGCGTGCCGCCGGGGTTTGCATCGTTGTAATAGCTGGCGAGATTGAGGTTGATCGAGCCTCCGCCAATGGTCACCACCTGGCTGGGCACGCCGCCATTGACAATGGCGGGCAGCGCCCAAATCCTGAACGAGTAGGACTGTGAGGTGGTCGCGCCCACTTTGTCAGTCGCCGTAATGGTGAAACTGAAGGTGCCAGCGGCGGTGGGCGTGCCACGAATGACGCCACTGGTTGACAACGACATGCCCGCAGGCAGCGCACCGCTTGTGGTTCCGAAGGTGACAGTCCCGGTGCCACCTGTGGCAGAGAAGCCCTGGAGATAACCGCTGACATTGATCGTCGCATCCGGCAGCGTGGTGGTCGCGATCGCAAGCGCCGGATTGATCACGACGTTTGTGTAGGTCCGGGTGCCGGTGGCACCCACGGTGTCCGTGGCCGTCACCGTGAAGCTGTACGCACCTGCAGTCGTCGGCGCGCCGCTCAGCACCCCATTCGATGCGAGCGTCAAGCCAGGGGGTAGCGTGCCGGCGGTGACCGCAAATGTGGCCGCTCCTGTGCCGCCGGTGCAGGTGATGGTCTGCAAGTAGCCTGCCCTATCAGCAGTCCAGTTTGGCATGCTCGCGGGGCTTATCGCAGTGTTAATGGTGATCGAATACGGCTGCGAGCCGGTCACGCCAGCGTCGTCAGTGGCCCTCACCGTGAAGCTAAACACCCCTGAAGAGGTCGGCGTACCGCCGATGACGCCGTTCCACGACAGCGTCAAGCCCATGGGCAGCAAACCACTCGTTACCGAGTACGCAGCCGTGCCCCAACCGCCGGTGCTGGTGATCGTTTGCAAGTAGCCGGGCGCATTGATCACCCAATTCGGCAGGCTCGCGGGGCCGGTGATGCTCGGCGCAGCAATGGTGCTGAAGGTTGAAACTGGCGTGGTGTAGGTGGTGCCTACGTTGTTGATCGCATAGGCGGCGAAAGAGTAGCTTGTGCCCGGCGTCAAGCCCGTGGCATTGACGGTGAAAACGCCGGTGTTGGGAGCCGTGGGGTAGTTCGTCACGTTGGACCCACCAAGCTGCGGATTGGGGTTGAGTGCCGTCGCCGCATAGACCACGCCCATGCCTGTCAGCGGCGCGCCACCATTGCTCGTCACGTTTCCGCCCAGGTCAGCAGCTTTCGAGGTGACGCTTGTGGCTGCAGGGCTGATGACGGCAGGGGCGGAAGCGAAGGCGGAAGATGATGTCCAGATGTCACCAATAGTCGCCGCCGCCGCCAGCTTGCTGCCGTCGGCGGAAGAGGTGACGGCAGCCCATTGTTTGCTGGTGGCGCTGCTGGTGGCGTTCTGGTCGGTCCAATGCACGCCATAGTCGATCGAAGTCCAGATGTCGCCAGGAAACACCACCGCCGCCAGCTTGCTGCCATCGGCGGACGAGGTGATGGACCGCCACTGCTTGCTGGTCAAGCCGATGGTGTTCTGCTCGGCCCAATGCACGCCGGAGTCTGTTGATATCCAGATGTCTCCCCCATATACCACCGCCGCCAACTTGCTTCCATCGGCGGAGGAAGCAATGGATACCCAGTCCCTGGCGGTGGTTCCAGTGGTGGCCTTCTGGTCGGTCCAATGTGCGCCGGAGTCGGTCGAGGTCCAGATGTCACCTCCAAAAACACTACCCCCAACCACCGCCGCGAGCTTGGTGCCATCGGCGGAGGAACTGATGGAAGACCAAGTTTTGTTAGTGGCGCCGCTGGTGGTGTTCTGGTCTGTCCAATGGACTCCGGAGTCCGTCGAAGTCCAAATGTCACCCCCCAAATAATCTCCCCCTGCCGCCGCCGCGAGCTTGGTCCCATCGGCGGAGGAGGTGATTGAAGTCCAGGATTGGTAGCTGGCGTTGGTGCCTGCGGTGTGGTTGGTCCAATGTGCGCCGGAGTCCGTCGAAGTCCAAATGTCACCCCCCAAATAATCTCCCCCTGCCGCCGCCGCGAGCTTGGTGCCATCGGCAGAGGAGGTGATGGACACCCAGGATGTGTTGGTGGTGCCGGGGGTGGTGTTCTGGTCGGTCCAATGCGCGCCAGAGTCTGTTGAGGTCCAGATGTCACCGTAAAGCGCCACCGCCGCGAGCTTGCTGCCATCGGTGGAGGTGGTGATGGACCGCCAGTATTGATTGGTGGTGCCGCCGTTGGTGTTCTGATCCCTCCAGACGACACCTGCGCGAACCGGCGCCAGGCCATAGGTGTAGAGGCCGCTGCTGGTGCCAGGGCCAGCGGCATTGGTCACGACCACATCAGCGGCACCAGTCGTGCCCGCACCTGTGACGGCATCAATCATGGTGTCGCTGAGGACGCTGAAACTCGCCACAGGCGTGCCCCCGATGGTGACGCTGGTGGCACCCGTGAAGCCGCTGCCCACTAGGGTCACTGCCGTGCCACCCGCCGTCGTGCCGTTTGGCGGCAGGATGGCGGTGATAGTGGGGGTGGGCGGCACGAAGGGGGCACCAGCAAACGTGACGGAGGTAAAGCTCCAGTTGCCCGAGTTGTCGTTGTATTGCCCGCCGACAGAGCTGCTGTAGTTGGGGTAGGGAGACGCTGTCTGATCCCAGGCGGAGACCAGACGCACGCCAAAACTCGGATTGTTCGATACCCCGGCTATGGCTGAGAAATCCTGAGTGATTTGCACCCAGCCGTTCGATCCCGCAACAAGAGGCGAGCCGATGTTGTTCCACGTCGAGCCGTCGGTGTACTGGACCTGCAGGTTCTTGATTCCCTGGGTGGCGCAAAACCAGTCGGCACTAAACTTGACACCGCCATACCCCACGGTGCTGACGGCGAATTGGGCTCCCTGGGTGTACTGCGGAGCCTGAAGCGCCCAGCCGTTGCCTGGCGAGGATCCGCGGATGCGCCAGGCGTTTGCATTGGTACTGAATGGATCGGCAGGCGAGTTTGCCGTGACATCTGCAAATGCGACGCTGCCGATGACATTACTCGAACCATAGAAGACGAATGTTCCAGACCCGGTAGGGTTGGCCAAGCCCCCATTGCCCAGAAAGGTATAGCTGTTGGTCATTCCAAGGACGGTCGCCGTCCCAGAACCGACCTCGGGAGCTGGGCTGTTGTAAGGTGCCGCAGTGGCAGTATTGAAATCCCACTGGGCGATGATAAACAAGGAACCCGCCAGCGCCTGGGAAACAGCAAAGCCAAACAGCAGGGTTACAGTGAGGCCGAGGAGATAAGGAAAACGGGTCACGAAACAGGGGGGTGGCACGGGTATTTCAGTATTCTTGGTGAGTAGGTGCGAATAGTGAAATGGCAAGGGCCAAATGCAACGCTTGCCGCGCTCATGCCCGGCTCATGGCTGGTACGCGTGGCGCCGACCCTGCCGAACCCTCGATCAGGCAAAAACCTCAAATCACCGGTTCTGTCGCGAGGCACGCTCAAGCTCGAAGCTGTAGTCGTGGGCTCCGGCTGTCACGGCTTTGGTTTCCGGGGCCGATTGGAGGTCGAATTGTTTCAAGAACCAGGCGACACCGCTGCGGATCGGCGGAGATTCTTCCTGAAGACGGCAGGCAAACACATGGTCGCCCACGGACGAAAGAAGCTTTTCGAGCGTCAGATCAATCGACTCCAGATCCTCGCCACCAAGCATCGGATCGCGGACCCGGGAGTAGGCGGCAAAGAAGCAGTCGTGGAAGGCCTCGTGGTCACCGGCCTGTGCCTTCTGGGCCGCCTTCCAGCAGGCCGAGCTGAGCAGGTTGCCGACCTCATTGTCGCGCATCGGCGCTGGCAGTGGCGGCGAGTTGCAGCCAACCAAGAGAAGGAGAGCGACCACAGTGAAGGACATGACGGAGGCAACTTGTCGCATCCAGTCTCCCTCACTTCGTCTCGCCCGGCAGCCGGGTCAGCGCGAAATACAGCACATAGAACCAGGAAAAAATGCCCGCCACAATCGCCCAGAAAATGGAGCGGTTGCGCTGCCAGGAGCACACCACGGCGATGGCGGAACCGAGCCCGATGCCGTCATGGGCGACGGTATCGGTGGTATAAGAAACGACGGCAAGCAGAGTCATGGGAAAACTCAAAAATCCAAGTAGATCTCAGCGCGGCGGTTCCGCGAGCGGCCTTCGGGGTCATCGGTGCCATCGGCTTTTTTCTCGGTCTTGCCGGTGGGGTCGGCCTTGCCCATGCCTTCGGTGATCACCTGTTCGGCGGGCACACCGAGCGCGGCGAGCTTGTCCTTGACGTTCTGCGCGCGCTCCTCGGAGAGTTCCTTGTTGTAGGTGTCGCTGCCCAGCGAGTCGGTGCGGCCAGTGATGTGGAGCTTGCGGGAGGACTTGGCCTTGAGCAGCTCCGCCACGATGATCAACTGTTTCTCGGCGCGCGGGTGCAGGCTGGCCTTGTCGTACTCGAAGTACAGCGCCAGGGATTCGCCACCCCTGGGATTGGTGACGATGGGGGTGTAGGGCACGCCCATCTTGCTCGCGTTCTTGGCGAAGGAGCCGAGCATGTCGGACAAGTTCAGGCCCACGATCTTCCACGGCTGATCGGGACCGGCGCGCTGAATTTCCATTCCGAATTCGGTCATCTGCTGCAGCTTCTCGGACTGCACCTGGGCGATGACCCAGGATTCGTTCAGGCTCGCCACCGTGGTCACCAGGGGCTTGCTGGGCTTCAGAATGTAGGTGCCCTCCTCGAAAAGAATGCACATGCCGGCGAGCTTTTGCGCGGGCACCTTGGCTTCGTCCACGAATTTGCGGGCTTCATTCACGTTCTGCTGGAGCATCATCTGCACGAACTGGCTGGCAAAGGTGAGGGCATCGGGGCTCTGATCCACGACAAACAGGGAGGCTGCGGGGCTTCCACCCTTGTTCATTGCGGCGGAACCCGCCGGACTGGGGCCCGAAGGCGGAGCCGCTTCAGGAATACTCGCGACCAAGGCGGCCTCCAGTTCTTTTGGCAGGTGGAACTGGGTGATTTTCCAGCCCATGCGGGCATCGCGTTCCACGTCCAGTTGCAGGCTGAGCGGGGTGGTTTCGCCGGGCTTGAGCATCGGCACGGAAAGACGGGTGGACTCCGCCACCTGGCCGATGATTTGCACTTTGTCTTCCGGCCCCGCCTTGTAGCCCATGCCCTTGATCATTTTTTCGAGCACCGATGCGACGGCGGCCGCCTGGGCAGGATCATCCCCGCCCACCATTTTCGCCACCAGGCTGACATCTCCTGCGGCGAGGCTGCGCGCCACCTGCACGCCCAGGTCCATGGGCTTGGCAAAGCCCAGCATCGTTGGCGGTCGGGTGACCGGAGGTGGGCGCGCAGGGGCTGCTGGCGGTGGTGTGGCCGGCTCCGCAGGCACCAGGGGTGCTGGCACTGCTGGTGCGGGGCTGACGACGGCCGCCTCAGGCTGCGTAGCGGGCCTGAGATGCTTGCGGGTGAAGAAAAAGAACACCAGGCCGCTGATCACCAGCGCGCCAATCATGATAACCGCCGGGGAGGGGCCGCCACCAGAAGGGCGTGAATAGTCGGAGTTCATAGAAGGGAGAAAAGCTCAAAGTGGCAGCACGGACCCTGCCATTGCATGGCAGGCTCTAGCAAGGCCATTCTGGCGGCAGGTGCTGAGTTTATGGGGAATCTACACCAGTGATCGCGCTTTTACCAGCCAGTCCGTGTTGGCGAGTTCGCCCATCAGCACGCGTTTGTAGATGTGGTGGGCCCCAAACACCACCCCCTTCGTGAGCTCCGGCTTCATAAACTGGTTCGCGATGCCTGGCGATTCCCGCCACTCGCCATGCTTCAGGCCGGTGCCCTGGCAGTAGAGGGTGTGGTCAAAGTCCGCCGTGGGATGCACCTTGCCGTCGTGGATGTGGAGGGTCGGGAAAAACAGCCGGTCGGGCACGGCGCTGGGAAACGAAAAGGCCATGGGATGCACGTTGTGCTCTCCGCTCCGGAGCTTGAACACGGCAAAGCCAAAGCCTGCGTAGCCTGGCAGCTTCTCCCAGGTGCCGTCCGGGAGCCTGAACCGTTTATCGAGGCGGGCAAAATCCGCGACCGAAGGCACAAAGCTGGCTTGGAAGGCTCCGACTTGCTTCACCTCCAGAACGGGGGCAACGACTGGAGTAACCCCTTTTGATCCGTCGCGGTGCGGAGGCAGAGGAAAACCGCTGTCCATGTCAGTAAACAGGGTGGGGTACTTTTCCAAATTGATGAACTCCACGGCTTCCTCACCACTGCCCGGCAGCACCGGCAAGGGCAGGACCATCGCCACGTCCTTTCTGGTCGAAAGAGACATGGCGTAGATCACAAACTGCCTGCCGTGCGGGCCGAGCCGGGCGAAGATTTGCGTGTTGGTGACCGACTCTATTTCGCGGGAGAAGCAGCACATCGCGGCAGGCTACCACGTTTTTAGCGGGCGGTGCAAGATGGCCGCGCTACAAGTTTGCGAGTTCGGAAGCCCGTTCTACGGTGGTCCATGCTTCTGAACCACGGCATCCATCTCGGCTACTGCACCAACATCCATCGCGGCGAATCCTGGGAGGAGACGTGGCGGGGCCTGCAGGAGCACACGCTGAAGGTGCGGGGGCGGGTGGCGAAGGGCAAGCCGTACGGCATCGGGCTGCGGCTCAGCGCGCGGGCGGCGCAGGAGCTGAACAACCCGTGCATGATCGCGGAATTCCAGGAGTGGCTGGAGATGCACAACTGCTATGTCTTCACGATCAACGGCTTTCCATACGGCTCGTTCCACGGCACGCGGGTGAAGGAGCAGGTGTTCAAGCCGGACTGGACCACCCAGGAGCGGGTGGATTACACGAACCTGCTGTTCGACATCCTGGCCAAGCTGCTGCCCAAAGGCATGGCGGGGAGCGTCTCCACGCTGCCGGGTTCGCACAAGACCTTCGGCCTCAACGGCGACGACATCTCGACCATCTTCAAAAACCTGCGCGCCTGCCGCGAGCACATCGAAAAGGTGAGCGTGGCCACCGGGCACGATCTGCACCTGGGCATGGAGCCGGAGCCGCTGGGCCTGTTTGAAACCAGCGGCGAGACGCTGAAGTTCTTCGGGCTCTATGCCGATGCGAATCCGAGTGACACCGACTTCTTCAAGTTCGTGGGCATGAACTACGACACCTGCCACCTGGCCATCGAATTCGAGGAGGCCACCGAAGCACTGGAGCGCATCGCCGGCGCCGGCATCCGCCTGAGCAAGCTGCACTTCAGCAACGCCCTGCGCCTGAAACCCACGCCTGAGAACATCGAGCGCCTGAGCCATTTCGATGAACCGGTGTACTTCCACCAAGTCGTGATCAGTGATGGTGATCTGCCGCTGCGCCGGTTCAAGGACCTCGACCTCGCGCTTGCCCATGCGAAGCAGTCGCCGGGCGATCTCGGCCAGGAGTGGCGCGTGCATTTCCACATCCCTCTCCACGCCCGGCCCGACAATGGTTTCGACGACACCAGCGATCATGTGCTTGCCGCCATGGACTGGCTTGGCGAGAACCCCGGCAAGTGCCAGCACATCGAGATGGAAACCTACACCTGGGAGGTGCTGCCGGAAGCGATGCGCAGCGAAAGCGTGGAGGATCAGTTGGTGAAGGAGTACGAGTGGACGCTGAAGGAGATGGAGGAGAGGGGGCTGGCGGAACTGACGTGGGGCTGAGGGGAGAGTGCGGGAGTGCTTAGTGCGTAGTACCCAGTAAAAAAAGAGACATGAATGCGAACCCTCCAGCCAGAGCAACCAAGCGATGGGGGCTGCTCTTCCGACTGAGCACTGAGCACTACGCACTAGGCACTCTCATCCTCCTCGCCCTGCTCTCCTCCTGCTCCCCTTCCAAGCCTCGTGC
>CAINXC010000574.1 GCA_903854655.1 uncultured Verrucomicrobiota bacterium
AGCGCAACCTGGCAGCCGTCTCCGTCATCACCTTCTGCGCCTTTGGCGTGCTTTACGGCAGCACGACCATGCTGCCAGGCCTGCTGCAGTCGTTGTTTGGCTACGATGCCTATCACTCCGGCCTGGTGATGAGCCCGGCGGGCATCGCCTCGGTCATGTTTCTGCCGATCGTGGGCGCACTGCTGGGCCGGGTGACCGATGCACGGTGGATGATTGGAGCGGGGCTCATCACCATGTCTCTTGGCAATCTATGGATGGCGCACATGAACCTGGACATGAGCCCGGGCCAGGTGATCTGGCCGCGCATCGTCATGATCGTGGGCCTGTCGTCCATGTTCGCCCCGCTGAATGTGGCCGCCTACATCTACACCCCGCAGCGGCTGCGTGGCGCCGCCGTCGGGCTGGTCAGTCTTCTGCGCAACGAGGGAGGCAGCGTGGGCACCTCGATGGCGCAGACCCTGCAGGAGCGGCGCGCCATCTTCCATGGAGCGCGGCTGGTGGACCAGCTCGACCCCTTGAACCCCGCCGTCACGACCTTTTCCCACGATTCGCTGCCTGCATTCGTGCAGCAGACGGGCGATCCCGTCGCCTCCCAGCAGATGGTCTGGCAAAATCTCGAAGGCCTGCGCCTGCAGCAGGCCTCGTCCCTGGCCTATTTCGACTGCTTCTGGTTCTTTGCCGTCCTTGGCTTCGCGCTGGTGCTTCTGATTCCGCTGATGAAACGCTCGGTCGCCGAAAAAGGCGCGCACATTGCGGCGGAGTAACGACGCTACCCCAATGTCGCCAAGCTTTTGTGTGTCGGTTTGGCCTTATCTTACCGGGAGTTCACCGGCAGGATACGATGCTGAATCGGCTGGGCCGTTCCCAGACATCAAAAATGAAACACAGCCATATGCATCGGAGGAAGGACGCCGCGAAGTTTTGAATGCCTGTTTCAGGAGCACTTCGCTGATGAGATTTCGTCCACTTCCCCGGGGCAACACCGAACGCTGGAAACGGAAAGGTCCAAGATCTGGATCAACTATAGCTTGAATACTGGTAGTGTAAACTTGAGATGAATAAGAAGCAATGTGCTGAACACCCTCCTTCCTCGGTAGCTTACTGCGAATATACGGAGTGATCACTGTCTTCGGTTTTGCCGATGAAGAGAATTTTTCCCAAAGCTTAGCGCAATAGCCGTTAGTGGATCCATGGTGGGAGGCCTTTACCACAGTAGCGGTGAAAGAGCTTTGCGTAGACTGTTGAAGACAGTCGTGCCATCCTTCCTTCAGTACATCTCCGCCAAGGACAATTTGCGATTGGCCGTCGCGAATTAAGAATGCTGTTGAGATCATGTTATGGTCAGGCTGCTCTTGCCCCACTGTTAGTGGTTTCAACACAGGGTAAGGCCCGGTGAAATCGAAGTACGATTTGAGCATATCGGCATAACGCTGTCTTTGGCCACTTGAGGGAGCCAACCCCCAGATTTCAAAGTTGGAGGAGCTATCGGTCCCGGCTTCGGTGTAAACTCGATTGTCGAGCTGGACATCCCGAACAACAAGCTGCTTTCTCTTAACGCGACCATGAACTTCGGTGTGCAGCCTTTGCAAAAGGTGCCCGCCATCGGGCTCGGCGTGCTCCTGCCACGCCTTTGGTTTTGCCTGTTCAAACAGAAGCCATAGTAGATGAGGAGTTTGCTCGCCAAAACGCCAGTATTCCTCAACTTCGAAAGCCTCAAATAGATCGAGGATACCCCAATAATGATCTGCATGAGGATGCGTCAGCGCCAAAAACTTAAGCCGATTGACCCCGCGCTCTTTTAGCCATAGGACCGTCGGATTGGTTTCCAATTGGCCGGGAGTAGTGTTGTAGCTGTCAATGACACCCCAATGGCCTTGCGGGGTTTTAACAATGATACTTTCCCCATAGCCTGCCTGCGGTCCGATCACATGGACTTCCCAGGGGCTTGCTTCAACTAAGCTCATGAGCCAGCGGGTTGCTCGCTGCTGACGGCACGCTGAATCTCATTCCACAAGATTTCCTGATCGGCCTTCGAGGGCGTGGCAAACTCTTCGGGAGTCAAAACAAAGTTATATCCTCCGGATTCCATTTGCACTAGTTGGCACATGAAGGCCGTTTTGCCACAAATTCCATGTTCGGCCAGTTTCTTCGCGGGGTATTCACCATCATAGGTTTCACCTTCCTCACTAGTTAGTGTCACGTGGGCGATATCGCCTTCCAGTTCATTGACGAAACCCCGATAAGTCTGAAGCACCTCCGACGGCGAAGGCCTAGCGGCCAACTGCGTCATGTATGACCGAATTGCTTGTCGATTGAATTGCTGAACACCAATCGACGTTGAGGTCATTAGCTGTTCATTGCGCTGCAAAAGAGCTTTAGAAATCGGTGCCTCTACATCCTCCAGGCCTTTTTCCAGCGTCCCCAGTCGATACTGTGGCGTGAAGCAATTAGAGGCCCAATCATGAGGCTTCATGTATACAATGTGCGGCAGCGTATCGCCAATTTCGGCAAACTCTTCCAGGCACCATGGCTCGAAATAAATCGCAACGATTTGCTGGCCCGCCAGCGTTTTCAACGCCCGGATAATCCCCTCTTCGTAAACTAGATTTTTGTCGTACAATAGCTCACAACGACGTGCCTCGCCCTCGAAACGCCTCGCCTCCCCCTCAACAAAACGACCAGCATTTGCCCTCACTGCACGAGCGTCCGGCTGCACGTTTCTATACACGTCCTTCTCGCCATTGGGGTAGAAGAGGCTTGCTCGGCTTTGGTTTGGTAATTTTGCTGGCATGGCTTTCTATACACCGGCACTCATTTGATCAAATCAGTCTGGAATTGGGGGCCTTCTACAGATCGTTTTGCCCAGCTATTCTGGTCGGTATCCCAGCTTGGTCCCGGAGCAAATCCGATACCAGTCCCGCTTTAACTAGGGCACGGGTGCACTGGTCCCTCAAATGTTCAACGTCGCTCCAGTCCAATGCAAAATTCATTGTTTGGGGATTTTGTGCGGACGTGAAGTCCAATTGCAGCGAAAATGTGACCACGCTCGCGGCCACATGGGTTGCCTCTTCATCGAAAATCGGACGGGCGTCAGTGAGTAATTTTGATGATAATAGCAGGTTTGTAAAATCGTAGGATAATCGCAAAACTTTCGTCAAGACAATAAAATTCTCTTCTTGCGTGACTGCTATAATTTCCGGCAGGAGATCGGACAATTGCTTCACCTGGTCCTGAGTGATTCTCTTATCTGCAGCGACGGCGTTCAGCAGACTGACCTCAATGCTTGAGGGCTTCAATGTCAATTGGGACCGCAGCGTGGCGATTGATAGAAGGATTCGAACAAGTGCTTCGATCGACCTTGGGTGTCCAGGGCACAAGATGCTTAGAAACTCCTGAAACTTGCCAGAAGACAAAAAGGGGGCAGCCTTGGACACACCGATCTCGGCAGCCACGCGTCTGACAGTCCCTTCTGGCAGGGAAAGGACTTCGATCAGATCCAAGCGTTGTCTCCCGTCCAATTGAATTACGGGCTCCATATACTTTTAAACATCAATGACATATTTATTTTGTGCAACACAGAATCAGAGGGAAGGAGAAAAATCAAGTTCCGCGAAGATCTGAACGGTACTGTTCAACTGCTAGGGACATTAAGACTTATTCAAATGAACAGCCGACAATGCTTCCGCTCCAAAAAGCCACTTCACCGGAAAGTTCGTCGGATGATGGCCTTTTGGCCGTATCTCGGAGCAACTTCTATTTGGGAATACTTGGCAGGTTCGGCGGTCAGTCATCAAGGATGACACCTTTTGTGGGCCAGTATCCGGTCGACCTCGGATTGAATTGTACCTCATACCAGCCAGCGCTACTCCACCATCGCCGCGCCCTCCAACAGTTCCACGCGCAGGGCCTTGAGGTCGCCCGCATCGCGGGTGACCACCACGGTGACGAGGTGACTGCCGGCCTTCAGATCGAGGGGGATCGTGAGCTTGAGGTCTTTGATCTCCTCGTTGTCCACCGTCACGATCACGCCCTTGGTTTCGTTGATGCCGAGCTTGACCTTGCCATCCGTGGTGAGCTTCAGGCCGAACTGCGCGATTTTTGGGAACCAGGGATACATCTTCGCGGCGGCGGGCAGGTCCGCGAGCGGCAGATCACCGCTGACCTGGCTGTAGGCGAGCAGCCAGGGGAACTTGTAATTGCGGTCGTTGAGGTTGGGCAGCCCGTCGTGGCGCACGTGGTCCACATCGGCCTGCTCCATCACGCCCATGGTCTTCCAGGTGCGCACGTACTTGTTTGGCGCGATCTTGAAGTCACCTTCCTTGCCCAGGCGGCTGAGGAAGCTCACGAGGTCAAGAAACTCGTCCTTGCGCAGGCTGGCGGTGAGGCCGGGAGGCATCATGCTCACGGGGCTGATCACGCGGGTGGCGATCTGCGACTTGGCGACCTTCTGCATTTGGTTGGCGGGGTCGCGGATCACGACCTCTTCATTGCCATCCTGGACCAGACCGCCGCTGACCACGCCGCCGTCCTTCTTGGTGACGATGATCATGTGGTAGCCTTCTTTGATCTTGGCGCTGGGATCAAGAATCGACTCGATCAGGTAGTCAATCGGGGCGCTGGCGCCAATGCTGACGAGGTTGGGCCCGATGACCCCGCCGGCATCGCCAATGGCGTGGCAGCTCATGCATAGCAGTTGCTGGCGGCGAAACACGGCCTCGCCACGCTTGGGATCGCCCTCGGCTTTCACCTTCTCCACCATCGCGGCCAGATCGGCACCGGTGGGCATGTGGTCCACCGGCTTCACCTTGCCCGCCACCTTAAGCGCGTCCGCAAGGCCGCCCTGCACGCCACGGGTGGTGGCCATGCGAATGCCTTCCACCGCAATGGCTTCAGGCAGGGTTTTGCCCGCCAGCTCCTTCGCCAGCACGTTGGGCAGTTGCTTGTTCTTGAGGAAGGCGTTCAGGACAGAGCTGGCCTGGGCACCACTGGAGGCGGTGGCGAGGTACTCCACGGCGTGTTTGGCAGCGAGCTGGGGCGCCACGCTGGTGAGACCTTGAATGGCTAGTCCCCGCAGTTGCGATTGCTGCGTAAAGAGCTTCTCAAAGAAGTCCCTCGATTTGATGCCGCCCAGGCGAACGAGGCCTTCAACAGCGCCCTCTTGCAAAGCAGGGATCGAGGATGCTGCCTTTGAGTCACGCGGCAGGAGCCAGTCTTCGAGTAACTCACGCGCCTGTTCGACTTTCCAAGTGCCCGCAAGGATCGCGGCTTTGCGACCCGTCTCAGGAGAATCATAGTAGCCAAGCCACGCGCCAGTGATCAGTTCCGCAAAATTCACTTCCTTGCTCCCATCCTGGATGGTCTTTGGCATCGGCACCTTTCGTTCGGCACACCGAATAAGAGCGTCTAGAAGCCCCATTTGCACCTTTTCCATGGCCCCTTTGTCCTTTCCTGGAGGTTGCAGCATGATTCCCACCAACGTCCGCACGGCGGCTTCATCTGCGGTGTTACCGGCCACTTCGAGGGCGTCAATCACGTCATCGTCACCGAGCTTGCCGCTTTTGATTGCGGCGAAAAGAGCAGGCAAGGCATCGCCGCGCCCACTGGACTTCAATGCGTACACCAAGTGCTTGGGATTGGTTAGCTTGAGCGTGCCATTCTGCACGGCAGGCATCCAGATCTCGGCCTGTTCACGGGCGATCTGCTCCAGCAGGAAATCCAGGTTGTCATCCATCGGGCTGTCGAGGGTTCGCAGCGCGACCTCGAAGGCGGCTGGGGTCTTCATGTCTGCCAGCACGGCGAGCGCCCAGAGACGCACCTGGGCGTTCTCATCGGCGACGGCCTTGGTGAGAACCGACATGGCCTCCGGTAATTCCTTCCAGCGATGGCTCAAGATGCGCAGCGCGGCGGCGCGGGCACGGTAGTCGCTGCTGGCCCAGACCTTCTGCCACAGAGCAGGCGCGAACTGGTTCACGCACTCATGCGTCCAGGCGGCTTCCAGAAGCTGGTGCGGGTAGTCAGACGATGACTTGTGCAGCCCATCGGCCCAGGCGTCCAGGGCAGGAACCACAGCCGCAGCTCCACGGTCGCGCAGCTCGCGCTTGGCGAAATGGCGCACGTACTTGCGATCCGACTTCAGCATTTCCAGAAGATCGGGCACCGGTTTGCCGACGATCTGCGGCCATGACTCGGCGGGCTTGCCTTTGACCGAGAGACGCCAGATGCGGCCATGCTCGTGGTCGCGGCGCGGATCACGGAAATCGACCTCGCCGTGCTGGATGATCGGGTTGTACCAATCGGCAATATAAAGGGCACCATCGGGGCCAAATTTCACGTCGATGGGGCGGAAGGCGATGTGGGTCGAGGCCAGAACGTCCTTCTCCTGCTTGGCGATGTAGCCGCTGCCGTTGGGCGTCAGAGTGAAGCGGTTGATGCGGCCGCCGCGGAAATCGTCCTGGATCACCGTGCCCTGCCAGTCTTGCGGCCAGGCGGGATCATCGACGATCTCCATGCCAGCCTGCTTCGGCTGACCGGGGCTCATACCGTGGACGATGCGCTTGGCGCCCGGCGAGGTGGCAAACACGCTGCCGGGGAAGATGTAGTTTACACCTTCGCTGCCCGCACCATCTGCGGCAAAGGACTGGCCCCAGCGGTCGAACTCAAAGCCCCAGGGATTGATCAGCCCCTTGCTGATGTACTCCAGCTTGCGCGTCTCCGGCCGGAACTCCCACACGCCGCCACCCATCAGGTGGCGCACGCCCCAGGGGGTTTCGATGTGGCTGTGGATGTAGATCGACTGGAGGAAGTACAGCAGCCCCTCGGGACCGAAGCGCATGGTGTGCAGCAGGTGATGGGTGTCCTCGGTGCCGAAACCGCTGAGGATGATCTTGCGCTCGTCAGCCTTCAGACCGCCGGTGCTGTCCTTCAGGAACAGCACCTCGGTGGAATTCGCCACGTACACGCCGCCATCGCCCGGAATCACCGCCGTCGGGATGTGCAAGCCGCCTGCGAAAACGCTGGCCTTGTCCGCCTTGCCATCATGATTCGTGTCTTCCAGCACCACGACCTCGTCCTTCGCTTCCTCACCCGGCTTGATGTGGGGATAGGTGGTGCTGCTCACCACCCACAGGCGGCCCTGGGCATCGAAGTTCATCTGCACCGGCTTCTGGATCATGGGATCCGAGGCGAAGAGATTGATCTCAAAGCCTTCCGGCACCACGAAACCCGCTTTTTCCACTTCAGGGTCGGCGCTGGGAATGTCAGCAAGGGATTTGGGCTGGGCGGCCTGGAGCAGGCCATGGGAAAGGATCAGACTGGCGGCCAATGCGAGGAGCCGGAGGGAACGTGTCATAAGTTAAAGCGGAAGAAATTCGGTGGATGGGTCCGGAGAGATGAAAGGAACGAGAGAGGAAATGAGCGGCTTCTCAAGGCCGCTTCGCCCCGGCCAGCACCGTGGCCTTCAGCTCCTGGATCTTCTTGTCAGCATCGGCGATGAGCGGGTCGAACATCGGGATCTCCTTGGCATTTTGACCCTGCTCGTGTTTGCGGAAGCCGAAGAGGTAGGTCTCGTTTTGCGGGCGCCAGCGGTCAAAGAACAGTGTGTCCTTGGCAATCACGGCCTTGCGAATCGACTCAAAAGCGGCAGGCGACACGTCCGGCACCTTCAGCCCCAAACCCGCGATGAGCTTCGAGGTCAGCTTTTGGTAGCCTTCCTGGGTGTGGTGAATGCCGTTTTCCGTCAGCGGCTTAAGGGCAAGGCCCGGAGGGGGCACGCCGCCCATGGCCGCGAACCAATCGACAAAATACACGTTCTGGCCCTGGGCGAACTTCGCCAGCTCGTCGCGCAGACTCGCCAGGCTCTTGTTCGCCTCGGTCTGGTCCGGCAGCGGGGGCGCCAGGTTTTCCAGGGGTGGCGGAGCGGCAATGACAAGGCGCACGCCCGGCGACTTCTCGCGGATCAGATCGAGCAGGGCGCGGTAGCCGGTCAGGAATGCCGGCACTTCACTCAGCGAGTCGTGCGCCAGGTTCTCCCCGTAGCACAGAATCACAACCGTGGGCTTGATCATCTCCAGATGTCCTGACAGGCGCTGAAGACCTTCTTCGGGCGGCCCAAAATAGGACCGCGCCTGGCCAAACACCGTGTCGCCGCTCCAGCCGAGGTTGCGCACCGTCACCTTCTTCTCGCCCAGAGCGAGTTCCAGCGAGCTCTCAAAGTAGCCGTAGCGCTGCTCGCGCTCGATCACCGTGCTGCCCAGCAGCACCACCGAGTCCCCGTCCTTGAAAGCAAAGCCCGAGTCCGGGCCGGCTGCCCGCGCCGGCGCGTGCAGGTTGAACAGAGCGATGGCCGCAAAGGCGGCAAGTGATAGGTCTCGTCGTGTCATGGAAAGCAAATGGAGCAGTGCGGTTGGGGGAAGTCCAGAAGCAAACGGCTTTGCATGGCACGTAATTGCGGGACAGGCCCCCTTTCAATCCCCGCCTTCAAGTTGAGATTGCGCCATAGTATCCAGGAGAAGGAAGTGAAGCTGGCCATTGGAAAACTCAAACCATGAAAACTCGACGCCAAGCCCCTCGTCCCCAAGTGCGGGATTACCTCAAGATCGTGGAATGGTCCAAGGAGGACCAGTGCTACGTCGGCAGCGCCCCGCCACTTGTTGGCCGCTGCTGCCACGCCGACAACGAAGCTGATGTGCTTAAACAGCTCTCCGTCATCACGGAAGAGGTCCTCGCCCTGCACCTGGCCGAAGGCCTTCTCCTGCCCCCTCCTGCCCCCTCCTGCCCCCTCCTGCCCCCTCCAGCGCCGGAAAGCAGTACAGCGGCAAGTTTCTGCTCCGTGTGCGCCCCGAAGTCCACCAAGCCCTCGACCAGCGCTCAACTCAAGCCCGTGAGTCCCTCAACAGCTACTGTGCCAGGTTGATTGAAGAGGCCTTGCTCCAATGACCGGAGGCGAGCCGTGCGGTCAGAGAGAAAGACCAGCCGGCTCTGGATAAAGAAAGGTGACGTCCGAGGGATGGATCTTCTACCCTCCTGAACCACCCCCCGACTTCCGGGTTGTCGCGCCGGTGTTCCCCCGGTAGTTTCGTCGTCCCTTTCCTCTGACCCATGGCAAACAACGACCTGCGTATCCTCGTGACCGGCGGAGCCGGCTTCATCGGCTCCAACCTCGTGCATTACCTGCTGGGGACGGCGGGCGCTGAGCGCGGTGTCAGCATCGCCAAGGTGGTGAACCTCGACAAGCTCACCTACGCGGGCAATCTTTCGAATCTCACCGCCCTGAAGAGTGATGCCCGGCACGTCTTTGTCCAGGGAGACATCCTCGATGGTGCCTTGGTGGGGCGGTTGCTGCGGGAGCACAACATCAACGCGGTGATGCACCTGGCGGCTGAGAGCCACGTGGACCGCAGCATCGACGGGCCGGAGGATTTCATCATGACCAACTTCGTGGGCACCTTCCGCCTGCTGGAGGCGGCGCGGGCCTACCACAAGGAGCGCAGCGCCGCCGGCCACAGCGATTTCCGCTTCCTGCACGTGAGCACGGACGAGGTGTTTGGTTCTCTAGGCCCCGCTGACCCGGCCTTCAGCGAGATCACCCCCTACGCGCCCAACAGCCCCTACTCCGCCAGCAAGGCCGGCAGCGACCACCTCGCCCGCGCCTACGTCCACACCTACGGGCTGCCGCTGGTGACCACGAACTGCTCGAACAACTACGGCCCCTACCAGTTCCCGGAGAAGCTCATGCCGCTCATGATCCAGAAGGTGATCCACGGCGAAAAACTGCCTGTGTACGGCGATGGCGCGAACGTGCGCGACTGGCTTTACGTGGAGGACCATTGCCGGGGCCTGTTCCTGGCCCTTTTGAAAGGTGAAATCGGTGAAACCTACAACATTGGCGGCAAGTGCGAGATGAAGAACATCGACGTTGTGCACGCCATCATCGCCGCCGTGAACGCCGAACGCCCGGAGCTCCCGCGAACGGCGGAGGATTTGATCACCTTCGTCAAGGACCGCCCGGGACACGACCGGCGCTACGCCATCGACAGCTCGCGCATCGAGCGCGAGCTGGGCTGGGCGCCGCAGGAAACCTTCGCCACCGGGCTGCAACGCACCGTGCGCTGGTACCTGGACCACGAGTCCTGGATTGCCGAAATCCAGAGCGGCACGTATCAGCTTCAGCGCCTGGGAGCAGCGTAACCCCTTGCGATGAAAGTGATTCACAAAGTGGCCGAGCTGCGCGCTTGGCGTCGCAGCGCGGGAACGAAGCGCGTAGTTTTGGTGCCGACCATGGGCGCGCTGCACGAAGGCCATGTCCACTTGGTGCGTATGGCACGCGAACTCGCGGGCGGCGAGGGCTTGGTGGGGGTCAGCATCTTCGTCAACCCCTTGCAGTTCGGGCCGAAGGAGGACTTCGCCCGCTATCCGCGCGAGCTGCAGGCGGATGCCGCCAAGTGCGAAGCCGCAGGCGCCGACCTCATCTTCGCGCCCGAAGCAGCCGAAGTGTACGCGCCTGACCGCTCCATCATCATCCTGGAAAAATCGCTGTCCCAGGTGCTGTGCGGCGCCAGCCGTCCAGGACACTTCGACGGTGTCTGCACCGTGGTGGCAAAGCTCTTCAACCTCTTCCAGCCCGATGACGCCGTGTTCGGCAAAAAGGACTTCCAGCAGCTCGCGATCATCCGCCGCATGGTTCGCGACCTGGACTTCCCGCTCACGCTCCACGGCATCGCCACCGTGCGCGAGCCCGACGGCCTGGCCATGAGCTCCCGCAACCGCTATCTCGCACCCGAAGAGCGCGCCCAGGCCCCGGCTCTCCAACAAGCGTTGCAAGCGGCCCGCGCGACCTGGGAGGGCGGCGTGACCGGTTCCAAGCAGTTGCTCGAAGTGGCCCGCCAGCACCTCGCGCTGCACGCCCCTCTGGGGAAGATCGACTATCTGTCCCTGGTGCATCCCGAGACGCTTCAGCCGGTGAACGTCGTGGCGTGCAGCGGCTTGATGGCGCTGGCCGTGTTCTTTGGCAAGACGCGGCTGATCGACAACATCGAGCTGCGACGGAGCGAGGATTCGCCGGTTGCACAAACGCAGCCCAGGTGACAAAATCGACAGCATGAGCGCGGTAACAGAGACATCACCCGCAGAGGGCATCAGCGCCTACCAACTCGAACGTGGCAGATCGATGCCGAGCATGAATCACGCGGAGACTGTTTTCGCCTGATGCGCGAATACGATTTCATCATTGTCGGCAGCGGCGCGGGCGGATTGAGCGCGGCCCTGCACGCGGCTGAGCACGGCAAGGTGTGCATTCTGACCAAGCGAACGGCCGCCGAGTCGAACTCCTCGTGGGCGCAGGGCGGCATTGCCTGCGTGCAGAGCGAAGGCGACAGCATTGAGCAGCACGTCTCAGACACGCTGGTGGCGGGCGCGGGGCTGTGCAAGGAGGAGGCGGTGCGCACCATCGTCACCGAAGGCCCGCAACGCATCGAGGAGGTGATCAACTGGGGCGTTCACTTCGACCAGCGCGAAGCCAAGGACGGGCATCTGGAGTTCGACCTCACCCGCGAGGGAGGTCACACTAAGCGCCGCGTTCTTCATGCCCGCGACGCCACGGGCAAGGAACTGACGGAGAAGCTGATCGCGGCCGTGAAGGCCAACGCCAACATCGAGATCCTGGAGAACCATTTCGCGATCGACCTGATCACCACGGCCAAGCTCGGCTTTGTCTCCGAGGACAGGGTGCTGGGGCTCTATGTGCTGGACGAAATCTCCGGCGAGGTGGCGGCCTTCCGGTCAGATCGCGTGATCCTGGCCACCGGCGGCTGCGGGCGCGTGTACCTTTACACGACCAACCCCAGCATCGCCACTGGCGACGGGGTGGCCATGGCCTGGCGGGCGGGGGCGGCGATCTCGAACATGGAGTTCATCCAGTTCCATCCCACCTGCCTCTACCACCCGCAGAAGCGCTCCTTCCTGATCACCGAGGCCATGCGCGGCGAGGGCGCGCGGCTCATCGGCAAGGACGGCAAGGACTTCATGCCCAAGTATGACAAGCGCGGCACGCTGGCCCCGCGCGACGTCGTGGCAAGGGCGATTGACACCGAGATCAAGCGTACCGGCGGCCCCTGCGTGTATCTCGACATCAGCCACAAGCCGCGCGAGTTCGTCCTGGAGCACTTCCCGAACATCTATGAGGCCTGCCTGAGCGTGGGGCTCGACATCACCAAGGAGCGCATTCCCGTGGTGCCCGCCGCGCATTACCAGTGCGGCGGCGTGCTCACCGATGTGAACGGCGCCACCAGCATTCGCGGCCTCTGCGCCGTGGGCGAGGTCGGCTGCACCGGACTGCACGGGGCGAACCGCCTGGCGAGCAATTCCCTGCTCGAATGCCTCGTGATCAGCGCCCGCGCGGTAAAGCACATGATGCAAAAGCTGCCCCTGGGGAGGCCCGTCGCGCAAATCTACGACATTCCTGCCTGGAAAACCGGCAACGCCGTGGATGTGGACGAGCTGGTCGTGATCTACCACAACTGGGACGAAATCCGCCGGCTCATGTGGGACTACGTTTCCATCGTGCGAACGAGCAAGCGCCTGCAACGCGCCGCCGCACGCCTGCGCAACCTCAAGCGCGAGGTGCAGGAGTTCTACTGGAACTTCAAGGTCACCAGCGAACTGCTGGAGCTGCGCAACCTCGTGGAGACCGCCTCATTGATCGTGGAGTGCGCCATCCGCCGCCACGAGAGCCGCGGCCTGCATTACACGCTGGACTATCCCGTGCTGGATGAATCGCGGCCCCCTGCTGACACGGTGGTCCGGCGCTACTGAGCCGGCTTGGCCTCACCCCCATCGGGTGTCGCCACAGTAAGCGAGTCGATGTAATGGCCTTCGATCAGAGTGTCGAGATAGGCACTCGTTTCGTTCTTCTTGAAGATGAGCTGGGCCTTGGCCAGCCAGCCGTTGCCGGTCTTTTCCTCCTTCTTCTGCAACGCCAGCACCGCCTTGGAAAAGTAGTAGGCGGGCGTGTCATCCATGAAGGTGAAGTTGGCATTCATGAGCTTCTCGAATTCTTCGATCTTGTTCTGCTTCAGCCCGCAGATCATCTGCTTGAACAGCACTAGGTGGCGAACGGCTGAGGGG
>CAINXC010000575.1 GCA_903854655.1 uncultured Verrucomicrobiota bacterium
CGAGGCCGTACAGGATCGCGCCCTGGCCAATTTGAAAGTCGATGGATTCATTGCCATCCACATCGAACAGGCGGCAGCCCTTGCCGTGATCGAAGTACAGGGGCACGGGCGCCTCCATCTTGCGGATGCCGCTGTTGACCCCGGCGGCAATGCAGCCCTGGGCGCGGGCGAAGAGTTCGGCGGACTTGGCGAAAGTGTACGGCATGGTCGGAAACCTACGTGGTCGCGGCCATGGTTTGTCACAGGGAAAGAAGAAAATGAAAGGGGGCGGGCGGTTCGCGGCGGTGACCGGCCCCTTTCTCCGGAGGGGCTGGTGCTGGAGTGTCCCAACCGCTCAAGGGCAACACACTCAGGACATCCCGCCTAGGGTCCGTTTTGTGGCGGGATTGCGGGCCGGCAGAAGCTGCGGTGACTGCCGCTCGATGATTTTTTGCAGGGTGCGGGGCGGGATGCCGTAAAAGGAGCGGATTTCTGCGGCGAAGTGGGTGTAGTAGCGAAAACCAAGCTGGTCCGATATCTGTTTGAGCGGACAGCCTTCGCTGATAAGCCGGCGTGCCTGAACGGCCCGGTAATGGCGGAAAAACTCTTTGGGGCCAAGGCCCACCGCCTGTTCGAGGGCCGCCTTGAACTGATGGACCTTGAGGCCCAGCGCGGCGGACACTTTCGATACGGAAAATTGGTGCTCGCAGGCCAGCTTGATGACATCGGTCCCCTTAGGATCACAGAGCTGGAATCCGCTCCGGGTAAGGAATGGAGAACCCGGGCAGGAGGTGGCTTGGGAACAAGTCATGTTCAGGGAGGCCTGGTGGTGGGAGTTTTCGGGACGCCCGCAGATTTTAGTTGGAAGCGTCACGGCTTGCAAAGATTAAAATGGCTTATAGCTTGCACTGTTTACGACGTTTATAATGTGCTTCTCCTGATGCCGGACTCTCCCTCAAATCCCCTCATTCCCGACATCACGGTCACCTGCAAGAACAGTCAGGGAACTGTGATCACGGCCAACGTGCTTCGACTCCGCCGGTATTCTGTATCGTTTGAGGTTTACAATCCCTACAGCATCCTTCAGCTTTCAGAAGTCTTAGGAGACTTCCGTATCAGGGTGTCCGGCAGGCTGGTGTACAACGGGCGTGCCGTGGTGTCCGGCATTGTGAACACCGGGTTCGTGCTGGTCTGCGAGGTGACGCTGGGCGGCGCCTGGCTGGACGTTGACCTGCTTTCGGATCGCGACGGATCGAAGCCGCTGGCTTCGCAGTTCGAGTCATTCCTGGATGACTGGAAGAAGGCCCATGAAGTGGAGGCCGGGTTCAAGGTCACGGTGGCGGACATGCAAAACACGCTGGTGGGCCTGCAACGCTGGCTGGAGCAGATTGACCTGGGCATCCGTTCATCTTCCGCAGCCACGCGCGAGTCTTTGGAAATGGATGTGATCGGCAGCATGCAGGGGCGCCTGCTTGCAGAGATCCATCCGCTGATGATGCGGCTGGAGGAAATGACCCAGACCATCGCCGAAGAGAACCGGCCCACGCACAAGTTTTACATTCGCAGGCAGATTCACCCGCTCGTGCTGTGCTCGCCCTTCACGTACCGGACGTTTCACAAGCCGCTGGGGTACGCGGGGGATTATGAGATGGTGAACATGATGCTGCGCTCGCCGTTCGAAGGCGGCTCGCTGTTCGCCAAGATCATCAACTATGCGTTTCTTGAAGCGCCGCCCGTGGTGGCGCACCGCAACCGCATCACCTACCTGGTGCAGATGCTGCGCGGGGAGGCCTTGCGCGTGGCGCAGCAGGGGCATCGCTGCCAGATCCTGAACCTGGGCTGCGGGCCCGCGCAGGAGGTGCAGAACATGCTGCGCAACGAGGACGTGACGGACCTGTGCGAGTGGAACCTGCTGGACTTCAACGATGAAACGCTGCAGTTCGCGCGGACTGAACTGGAGGATCTGCGCAACCGCTTCGGGCGGTCCACTCGGCTGAATTTCCTCCAGCGTTCGGTGAACCAGCTTCTCAAGCAGGCAAGCACCGGCGATGCGGACATGAAGTGGGAGAGCTACGACGTGGTGTATTGCGCCGGGCTTTTCGATTACCTGTCCCAACGGGTGTGCGCACGGCTGGTGGAGATCTTTTTCAAGCTGCTCAAGCCGGGCGGTCTGCTGGTGGTGACGAACGTGGCGGACAGCAACCCGAGCAAGGCGTGGATGGAGTATGTCCTGGAGTGGAACCTGATTTACCGTGGCAAGGCGGAGATGATGGCACTGGTGCCAAGAACCACCGTGCCCTTGCAGACCGAACTGAAACACGATGTGACGGGAGTGAACCTCTTCATGGAGATTCGCAAAGGTGACAGCGATTGACATCGCCGCAGGTGCCCGCACCGGGCTGCTGGCATCCGCCGACCTTCTGAACCGCTTCGAGATGAGCGAGGAGAAGATCCGCGTGGGAAATTTTCGCCTCGCGGCCGCGCTCGCCCTGGTGTTCATGCTCGCCGGCAGCACGCTGGACTTCGTGGTGCTGCGCGACTTCGCGCTGACCTTCTTCATCATCCGCCTGGTGTGCGCCCTGATGCTTGGCGGTGTGCTGGCGGCCCTGCAGAAGGTGCGGCACGGCCGCCCGCTGATCCTGCTGGGCCACCTCGTGGCGCTGCTGCCGCTGGTGGCCATCCTGATCATGATGGATTACACCGAAGGCGGCGACTCCACCTACTACGCGGGCCTGAACCTGGTGCTGGTGGGCGCCTCGGTGCTGCTGCGCTGGCGCACCAAGGACAGCATCGCCAACGCGACGATGTGCGTGGGCGGCTACTGCGTCGTCGCGTTGCGTCATGCAGGCGAGGGCCGCGTGGTGTTCAACAATTTCTACTTCCTGTTCGTCACCGCCGTGTTTGCCTGCACCGGCACCTGGTACTACAACCGCCTGCGTTTGAACGAGTACCGCCTGCGGCATGAACTGGAAACCAACCGCCGGGAGCTGGAGGACAATCACCGCAAGCTGCAGGCGCTGGATGAGGCGAAGACGCGCTTCTTCTCGAATGTGAGCCATGAGCTGCGCACGCCGTTGACGCTGATCCTGGGACCGTTGGAGCAGCTCAAGCGGGCGCCCGGGCTCGTGCGCGACCCAAAGCACCTGGAGATGGTGTCGATGCTGGAGGAAAACGGCCTGCGTCTCCTGCGCCTGATCAACGAACTGCTCGACCTGGTGCGCCTGGACAGCGCTGAGATGCCGCAGCGCGGCGCCCGGATCAACATCCGCCATTTCATCGTCGGCATGGCGGAAAGCCTGCGGGCGACGGCGGAGGCCAAGCAGATCAACCTGCGCCACCGCTGTGAAACGGACGATGGGGACTATTGCTGGCTCGATCGTGACAAGATGGAGAAGATCCTGCTGAATCTCGCGATCAACGCCATCAAGTTCACCCCCCGTGACGGCAGCATCGACATCGAGGCCACGGTCAAGGACCGCACGCTGGAGCTTGTGGTGCGCGACACGGGCGCGGGCATCAAGCAGGATGAGCAGACCCTGGTCTTCGAGCGCTTCTGGCAGGCGGACATGTCCTCACGGCGCAAGCACGGTGGCGTGGGCATCGGCCTGGCCCTGGTCAAAAGCCTGACGCAGAGCCTGGGCGGCTCCATCAGGGTCGAAAGCAGATCCGGCCTGGGCACCTCCTTCTTCGTCACGGTGCCCTTGGTCGAAAACAGCGATGACGAGACCGTGCGGGATGCGGTGCGGGATACAGATGAGGTGGAGGCCCCTGACGTGGTGGAGGAGCTGCACCAGCGGGCACGGCTGAGCGGCGTCGGCGATGCGGACGACGGCTCCATGAGCGACGCGCAGGCCAGGTTCATGGAGAACCCCGACAGCGAGAAGCCGCGCGTGCTGATTGCTGACGACGAGCCCCGGCTGCGGCGCTATCTGGCGGAGGCCATGGAGGGCTTCGTGGTTCTCGAAGCGCGCGACGGGCGGGAGGCCTGGGAGCTGGCGAAGCAGTACCTGCCCGAGATCATCATCCTCGATTACATGATGCCGGAGATGGACGGGCTGGAACTCACCCGCCGCCTGCGCGCCCACAAGCCGACCAGCCGGATTCCGATCCTGCTGGTGACGGCCAACGTGGAAAACACGCCCCGGCTGGAAGCCCTGGAAGCGGGAGTGAATGACTTCGTCACGAAACCGTTTTCAACAGTGGAGCTCAACGCCCGCGTCCGCAACCTGGTGCGCCAGAAACAGTACGAGCGGGATCTGGCGGAGAGCAAGCAGGAGCTGGAAGTCGCTCACGAGGAATTGAAGGACAACGAGATGCGGCTGCTGCAGGCGGAACGGCTCTCCGCCCTGGGGCGGATGAGCGCCGGCATCATTCACGAGGTCAACAACCCCCTCAACTACACCCGCACCGCCCTCCATGCGCTCAAGTCCTTCAGCCGCCAGCTGGACGAGGCGGAGCGGGCGGACTACAACGAGGTCGTCGCCGATGCCAGCGAAGGCGTGGACCGCGTGATCCGCATCATCAGCGACCTGCGCGCCTTCACCAAGGGCAACCCGAGCGCGATGAGCAACATCGATCTCAACGGCGTGGTGGAATCCGCCAGGCGCCTGATCAGCAATGAGCTTTCGGGCATTGAGCTGAAGGTGGATGTGCCGGCGGATTTGAGAGTCCATGGCAACGAGAACCAGCTCTGCCAGGTGTTCATGAACCTGATGCAAAACGCCGCCAGTTTCGTGGTGGCGGCGAAGAAGCGGGGCGAACAGCCGCAGATTGCCGTCACGGCCGTGCGCACCGCGTCTGGAATGATCACTGCAACCGTGTGGGACAATGGCAGCGGCATCGCGGAGGAGGATCTGTCGAAGGTCTTCGATCCCTTCTTCACCCGCCGCGATGTGGGGGCCGGCATGGGGCTGGGGCTGAGCATCTGCCATCAAATCCTGCAAACACATGGTGCAAAAGCAGAGGTTCGCAGCGAACGTGACAGATTCACTGAATTCTCCCTTTGCTTCCCGCCCCCCGGTTCTACTATAAAGCACGAAGCACCCACCTAGATACACCATGAGCATGGAGCCAGCCGACTACCAAAAATACCTTGTACTTTTCGTTGATGACGAAGACAAGACCCGCAAGTACTTCAAGCGCCTCTTTGGGGACACCTTTCGCATCATTCTCGCCGCCGACGGGGTCGAGGCGATGGACGTCCTCCAGCAGAATCTGGACGATGTGGGTCTGATCGTGACCGACCAGCGCATGCCCAATGAGACGGGGGTGGCTTTCCTGGAGAAGGCGGTGAAGATCAAGCCCTCCCTGGTGCGCATCCTCTCCACCGCCTATGCGGACATCGAAGCCGCCATTGATTCCGTCAACAAGGGCGGTGTTTACCGCTATGTGACCAAGCCCTGGGATGTGGCGGATTTCGAAGTCACGCTCAGGCGTGCCATGGAGTTCTGCCTGCTGCAGTCAGAGCGTGATGACCTGCTCAGGCAGAAGATCACCGGCATTGAATCGCTTGCAATGGGGGAGCGCATCCTGTCGTTGTCCGCGCTCGCGGCCGCGCGCGAGTCCGGCCTGCGTTACATCAGCGAAGGCCTCACGACGCTGGTGCAGTTGCATGGCATCTGCTCCGCCCGCCCCTCGGAGACGGAAATGGTGGCCCACGCGCACCGGATTTCCTGGCCTGAACTCTACCGGCGGCATCATGCCTTCCTGGGCAAGGCCATTGCCCTGCTGCCCAGAGGCCTGGCCGGCGCCGCACGCTTGTCAGCCGGAGATTTGGTTTCCGCCGCCGCAGTGCTGCAGGCTGCTGCTGACTCCTCGTTCGTCATCGAGACGGCCGGTGGTGAAGGAGCCAGGTGGCCCGGCCCCCAGGGACCGGCCACGGAGCTGGCCTCCGCCTTGCTCGCGGGGATCAAGGCCATCCTCGCCCCCTCTGAAACAGTTCATGTCGTTGTGAAGAACGGCGGGGTGGAGCTGCTGCTTCCCTGTGTGTCCCTGGGCAAGGCGCTGGAGCCTCTGTTTGGCTCCACGGATGGAGTGCCCGGCGAGGCCAGCTTCGCGCTGGTGGCGGCGTTTCTTCGGTTCGCCCACGCGGGCGGCACTTTTGAACTGCTGCCGCAGCCTGGCTCCGAAACTGTCACGATGCGCATCGGTTTTGCTCCCTCGCGCACGGGTGGTGAGGGCGGCGATTCCATTGAGGCCGTCGCCAGCGACCTGATCGGCAACGAGCTGTTCTGGGCGCGCAACCTCGGGTAGGCGGGTGTGGCTACCGTTTCACCGCCGTCATGAATCCGCGCGCTGCGGCGGTGTCCTGGTACTCGCCCGGCGTGAAGCCTGCGGCTTCCAGCAGGGCTGCGTACTCAGTCGTGGAGTAGCATTTGCCCTGGGTGGAGTGCATCAGCAGCGCCGAGTACTCCGCCACATGGACCGGGCCGGTCTTGTCAGCGTTGATGAAGGCATCGTGAATGATCAGCAGGCCGCCGACGGGCAGCGTCTCGTGCGAGCGTTTCAACAGCGCCTGCACATCAGGCACGTCCCAGTCATGCAGCACGTTGGAAAACAGATGCACGTCGCATCCGGCCGGCAGTCCCTCGAACATGTTGCCGGGCACGACGAAGACCTTGTCAGCAAAGCCTCGCTCCTCAATCAGCTTCCGGCAAATGTGGTCCACGGGCGCCTGGTCCACCACCAGGCCCTGCAGGTGCGGGTGGTGCGCCACGATGGAGCAGGCGTAGATGCCGGACCCGCCGCCGATGTCGAGCACCCGCTGGCGGCCCGTTAGATCGAGCTTCTTGGCCAGCGCCTGGGAGAGGTACAGGCCGCGGCAGTCCATCGCGGCGGTGAAGCTGCGCGCAAAATCATCACGTTCCATGGCCTTGTGCCAGTCAAACGCGGCCTTGTCGCCCGACCAGCCGGCGGGCTTTCCGGATTTGAGCACCTCCACGAAATCGCGGGCAATGGGCCTGTCATGCAGCGAGGCGTAGTAGGGGGCGAGGCTCCAGACGGAGGATTTCACCAGGTGCTCCCTCGCCACGTCCGTGCAGGAGAAGACGCCGTCGCGCTGCTCGATGAAGCCGTTGGCGCTGAACAGCGTGAGCATCGTATCGGCGGGCCGGGGCTTGAAGGCGAAGTGCGCGCAGATGTGCTCCAGGGTGGCAGGGTTCTCGGCAAGCCAGGTAAAGAAGTCGAAGTGCACCAGCGCGGCGGTGACGAGGTCTGCTGCGTACAGCCCGTCGCGATAGCGATAGATGCGGATGGGATCGGTGGCAGGCTGGTCGGTCAGGCGCATGGGCATGGGTGGTGAGGGTAGGCGGAAGTTCGCAGGTATCCAGCATTCTCTGCTCTGCGGCTACGATCGGCCCTTTACTCATGCTACGCTTGGGGCCACGCATAGCTGGTTGACGCCAACGGGGAACTCCCGAAGCTGCGTCTCTTCCCTTTCTCCGGCATGCATTGGTTCAACAAGGTTCAGGACTTCCTATCAGCAGTGTGGCGATGGCTGTGCTACTCGCGGAAGGTCACGTCTGGTGCTGTCGTTCTCAGCATCGGCATCATTTTGCTGTGCCAGTACCTGGGCTACCACGAGAAACGCCTGCCCTTGATGCCCACGCCCCTGGAGCGCGTTCCGGGGTGGGTGGAGCCGCCGATGTGGGTGCTTTTCACCCACTACATCATTCCCTACTTCCGGCTGATCGGGGTGCTGGGAAGCCTGCTCTTCCTGCTGCGGATGGTGCGGGTGATGCCCAATTCACGCCGCATGATCATGCCCACTGGGGTGATGTGCTTCTTCCTGGGCGCCTGGGCGCTGGTTGAGGAGGCAAGGGAGAAGTGGGAGGCGGACAGCATGAGCGCGATGGGGGAACCCTTCTCGCTGGTCTGCTATACGACCAAAATCGCCCTGATGCTCGTGGTGCTGCTGTCACCGCCGTTCATGGTGTGGTGGTATTCACGCCGCTCGCTGCTGGAGCGTTACACCCTCCAGTCCTTCATCCAGCCCATGGTTTTCTGTTTTGCGGCTTTCACCTCGCTTTGGGTGCTCATGGATTTGCTCGACAACATGAAGGATTTCCAGGAGGCCGGCACCCCCCTGGGCGCGATAGTGAGCTTCTATGTGAACCTGCTCCCGTACATCTATGTGTCCGTGGCTCCGGCGGTGCTTCTGCTGTCTGCGCTGTATGGGTTGAACCGCATGTCGCGGGCCAATGAAATCGTCTCCATGCTGACCGCCGGCCGCAGTCTGGGGCAGATTCTCCGGCCCATTTTCATCGTCACGGCCTATGCCTCCGTCATTGCCATGGCGGCGAACTATCACTGGGCGCCGCGCGGTGAGGGGCGGCGTGAGGCGGTGCTGCGTGCCTTGACGGACAAGCGCCAGGGGTCGTCGGCGAGCTCCTCGGTCATGTACCGCAACGAGGGCACCCGGCGCACCTGGTACGTGGGCAGTGTTCCCTTTGATTTGAATCAGGAAAAGATCCTGGGGGCGGAGGTGCGCCAGATGGATTCCAAGGGGCACCTGGTGCATGGCTGGTATGCGGGGCATGCCCGCTGGTGGCGCACCGGCATGTGGTCGTTTTACGACGGCATCGAGGTCGTTTATGAAAAGGGCGTGGCCAAGGAGATCATTCCCTTCGACCGCGCCACCGGGCGCACGGATGTGAAGGACTTCGCGGAGACGCCCTGGAGCATCGTCAGCGCATCGCTGCTGCCGGACAATTTGAGTGTTTCAGACCTGGTGTCCTACCTTTCCGCCAACACGCTGATGACTGCGGAGAAGCGCGCGCCCTTCATCTCCCACCTGTACCAGCGCTTTGCCCTGCCGTGGCAGTGCCTGGTGGTGGTGTTCATGGCGTCGCCGCTGGGCGTGGCGTTCTCACGCCGGGGCGCGCTGGGCGGCATTGCCGGTTCCGTGTTCATTTTCTTCGGGCTGCTGTTCATGAACAACCTCTTCCTCAACATGGGCAAAGGCCAGCGCATGTCGCCCGTTCTGGCCGTGTGGATGCCGCACCTGATTCTTGGCGTGATGGGGGCGCTCTTCTTCTACCTCAAGTCGCAGAACAAGGAGCTGCCCAAGCTCTCCCTCAAACCGCTGATGCGCTGGCTGAAAGGCCGGTCCTGACGCCATTTGCGCGATTACGAGAGAAGCATTGACATCCAGAGGTCAACTTTTACACTCCTCCACGATTTCACGGAAATTCGTGAGAGTAGCGAAACGACGGGCAGTTCAGCTGAGGCGACCAGGCACATGAGCGACTTCGACAACAACGACGAAAGGCGTGGACCACCTGCGCTGCACTCTGAGAAAATTGTGACCGACCGGAAAATCTTCTTCCTTGATCTCAAGGAGAACGACCGCGGCCGGTTCATCAAGATCACCGAAGATGTTCGCGGGCGGCGCGACACCATCATGGTTCCCATCGAAGTGGCGAGCGACTTCGTCGATGCGCTCGACCGGATCCTCGAGGCTGAAGACGGGATGTAGAGATTCTTGAAGGGCTGGAAGGCGGGGACGGAGCCTGTGGCACCGTGCTCGTATTCTTCCGGCCCCTTTTTGCTTCTGACCTCTCGCCGGGCCGTGCTCGCCCGGCGGGGTTGCGCGTGCTGCGCAAACCCCGCTGCGTCTCTCCGGCCTACTTCTTGATCTCGTCAGGAATAATGCCCACGGACACGGCAAGCTCGCCTTTGAGATACTGCTTCGCCAGGGCTTCCATGTCCTCTTTCTTGATGCTGGCAAAATCCTCCACCAGCGAGCGTGACCAGGCGAGGCGCTCCGGGTGCTCCTGGCAGCAGCGCAGCACGTTCTGGCTCCAGTAGCGGTTGTCGCGCCGCATCTGCTCGAGCTGGGCCATCTGCGGCTTCTTCGCCCGATCAAACTCGTCATCAGAGATCGGGCCCGTGGCGAGGTCATCACCCAGCTTGGCCACGATGGGGCCGACTTTTGCCACGCTGTCCGGCTTCAGTGTGATGATGGAGGACATGTAACCGTATCCTGGGAAGGTGTCGCTGGGCACATGGTAGGCGGCGGGGCTGTAGCTTTCGCCCAGCTCCTCGCGAATTTTCAAACGCAGACGGTCGTCAAGAATCTGGCCGAGCAGCGCCAGGCGGCGCGAGCGCTGGATGTTGCTCATGTCCGTGGTGGGCCAGTAGATGAGGGCGTAGGAGCGCTCAATCTCGCTGGTGAAGTGGAAGTCCTTCTTCTTGGGTTCAACGGGGAACTTCACCACGCGCGCTTCGGCGAAGCCGGGCTTGGTGCCGGCGCGCTTGGGCAGGGTGCCAAGGGTGCTGGCGATGGCCGCCAGCGTCTTTTCGACATCCACGTCCCCAACCACGGAAACCTCCATGTAGCTTTCGGTGAGCGGCTGGCCGAGCCAGAGCTTGACCTCGTCGGTGGTGCGCTTGTCGGTCTCGGCCCTTGGGGCAATGCCAAAGCGCGGATCGCCGGAATGGATGAAGGCCACGACTTTGTCGGTCATGACACCTTCCGCCGTGTGTTCGAGCTCCTGGTACATGGAGTCGAGATTGGCGCGGAACTGCCGCTCCGCCTCCTGGCGATAGCCGGGAGCCACCATGAAGGCGGTGAGCAGTTGCAGTTCGCTGTCCAGATCCTTCGGCGTGGTGCGCCCGCCCAGCAGGAAGGCTTCATCGCCCACGGAGAAGTCCACTCCCACCGTCTTGCTTGCGAACAGGCGGCGCAGATCATCGGCGCTGTGCTTCTCCAGCCCGCCCGCGTAGAAGATGCCCTGCGCCAGTCCTGTGAGGCCGGGCTTGTCCTTGGGTGCCTCCAGCTTGCCGCCGCCAAAGCTGATGAGCACGCGGGCGCTGTTCTGCTCAAACGGCGTGTGCTTGATGTTGACGTGCACGTTGTTTTCGAAGACGGCCTGTGTGATCTCCAGGTCCTTCACTTCGGTCCGGCTGGCCACCTTGCCTGGAGCGCCAAAGTCCGAGTAGGCGAAGGCGCCCGTCTGTTCATTCGCCGGGGCTTTCACCGGCCTGGCATTGCTTTCCTGGTAAGCTTCGAGAATCGTCTTCGCGGAGTCGCCTTCGAGTTTCAGGTTGCCGCCGATGAAGACATTGATGTCATTCGTGTCCCAAGCCTTCGCGAGGGCCGCATGGCACTCCGCCTTCTTGAGTCCGGTTAGCGCGGCCTCCACGCGCTTCAGGTCTTCAGCGGGCTCGGTATAAACCTTCTTTGCCGCAAGCAGGCTCACCAGGCCGCTCGCCAGTTCGCGCGATTTGCGCGTCTTCGCCTGCTGGGCGCGGAGCTGGGCGGCGTTCAGGACGCCGGCCTTGGCCTCGTCGAACTCGGCGTCCGTGAAGCCGTGCTGGACGGCGCGTCGCCGTTCCTGGTCGATCAGGGCTAGCGCTTCCTTCCAATGCTCAGGCTTGGCCTTCGCCTGGATGCCGTTCACGGAGACAAACTTCAGGTACTCGTAGTTGTAGCTCTCCCCGGCAAGGATGGCGGCGTTTTCCGCCTTGGCGAGCTTGGTGAGGCGCTGGTTGATCATCATGTCGGCCAGATCGCGCACCATGAGTTCACGGCGCCGTTCGGTGGAATCGGGCTTCTGGGAGGCGGGGCGCAGGGTTTCCAGGGAAATGTCGGTGGCGGGCGCCTCCTTCTCGGTGTGCAGCTTCGCGATCAGTCCGCGACCCATCGTGACCTTGCCGAAGTCGGGGTCCGGGGCCTCGCCACGCTTGGGCTTGGCGCCGGCGAAGGCCGTTTCAATGTTCTTCTTCACCATGGCCACATCGACATCGCCCACCACCACGACCACGGCACGTTCGGGCGTGTAATAGGTTTCGTACAGATCGGCGAAGCGCGGGCGCTGCATCTTGTTGATCGTCTCGCTCAGGCCGATGGGCATGCGGCTGGAGATCTTGGCGTCAGGCATGGCGAACTTGAAGCCGTCGAGCATGGTGCGTTCGTCCACGGAATCACGCGCCAGCTTTTCGCTCAGGATCACGCCGCGTTCCTTGTCGATCTCCTTCTGGTCGAGCAGCAGGTTGCCCAGGTAGTCGTTGAACAGCTTCAATCCGTCGGCCATCAGCCCTTCCTCAACCTTGGGGAGTTCCAGTTGATACACCGTTTCCTTGAAGGAGGTGTGGGCGTTGGTGTCCGCGCCAAACCCCATGCCCAGGCGCTGCAGGTACTCCACAAGCTGCCCGGCGGGGAAGTTCTTCGAGCCGTTGAACGCCATGTGCTCCAGGAAATGGGCCATGCCCTGCTGGTCATCCTCCTCCATCAGCGAGCCCACGTCCATGTAGAGACGCAGGCTGGCGCGTCCGGGAGGCTCCTGGTTGGGAAGGATCACATAGCGCACGCCGCTGGCGACCCGGCCAAACACCGCCTTCGGATCGGCAGCCAGATCGCTGCCCTCCTGGGGCCATGAGGGTGCAAGGGCGAAGACGGAGGTGGTGGCGCTGGCAAGGAGCAGCGAACAGAGAAGGGCGAATCGTTTCATCGTAAAAGTGAGAAGCACCAACAATAACGGGGCTCGCGGGCCGAACGAACCGAATCGTGCAAAAAAAACAAAAGACGGGAGACCCTGGGGCAAGGGGACAAAGGACGCCAGGCGTGGGGCCGCACTCGGCCCGGCGCTGCCGCCTTTCGCCTTTCAGTGCCAGGGCATGAACACAAATGCGGACGAAGTGGGCACCTTTTTGTCTGCCGGGGTGCGCAGCAGTTCCTCCGTTTCCGTGGCCCATTCGTCGATGGCCTGGCGTGCCTGGCCGTAGCTGCTGAAATCGTTGATCGAGAAGATCAGGGCGGATTTGTTCTCCTGGTTGTCAGCGAACTCAAAGAGGGTCTTCCTGGTCGCGGAATCCACCACCTTGCCTTCGATGGCAATGTTGGCCTTGAGGCCCTTGGCGAGCACTGAATCCACGCCGGGGACGGCGATGGCATTGATCGCGGTGCGAAGCACGCCGCCGGCGAACGGGTTGGGGTTCAGTTCCACCAGGGCAAGTTCCAGCGTGAGGGAGTTCTTGTCCGGCTTGGCGACGAGCTTGTAGCGCGGGGCGTGGGAGTTCTCGAAGGCGTCTGTAAACCTGGTGCCAACGTACCCCACCAGCTTGCATGCCTCGGCGAGGCGCTGCACTTCCGTGTTCTCCGACTTCGCCAGTTCGCGCTTCATGGGCCTGAGGTAGGAAAGACTCAGGGGGGCGATGTAAAGGGAGCGGCGCTTTTCAAAGATTGTGGCTGCGGCAGGGCTCGTCCAGTTGCCAAGAAAAGGCGAATGCTTGGTGTCCGGCTTGAGCTCGTTCCTGTGCTCAAGGAATCGCGAGGAGGCAACGGCTGAGGCCTTCAGTGAACTGCACGAGCACAACGGTGCTGCGGAAAGGCCGATCAAGGCGAGGCAGGCGAATCGTTGGAACTTTTTCATAATAGTAAGAAAGTCGCGCCACCGTGCCAAAACGCAATGGCTCGTTTGCCTAGCCCAGCCGTCGTTTCAGCTTTCTCACCAGGGCCGGATTGGCCTCCAGCTCTTCCATGAGCAGGGTCAGCACCTCCAGCGTCTGGCGGCTGATGTGGTGCTCCATGCCCTCCACGTCACGATGCACCGTTTCAGGGTCCAGGCCAAACCCCCCCAGCAGGCGGGTGAGAACCTCATGGCGGCGGGCGATGGCCTCACCCACATTGCGGCCTTCGTCCGTGAGCGTGATGCCCCGGTATCGCTCGTAAAGCAGGTATCCCTCTCCGGCGAGGCGCTGCACCATGTTGGTCACGCTCGCCTGCGAAATGCCGAGATTGTCCGCGATGTCCACCACCCGCGCATACCCCTTGCCCGCGATCAGATTGTGAATCTGCTCGAGATAATCCTCAATCGCTGGCGACTTCGCGCTGGTGGCACGAACGGCCTTGGTCTTTGGGGCTGCGGGCATGGGAGACTCTGGCGATGATGACCGCCCCGGCGGCACAACGCAAGCAATGAAGGCAAAATGCCGAAGGCAAAATTCGGCCCCGGCTGATCGCCGATGGCGCAAGGAAGGGGGCGTTGCACATGCCGGACCACTCGTCCATCCCGGCAAAGGCCCGGGCTATTTTCCAGGTACTGCCATCGTGCCCTTCTTCACCACGTCCCGCTCGGTGAGAAGAAGGACAAAAATCAGCCGGCCCTCGCGCCATCGGGGGCCGCCGATAAACAGAGGGCTTTGCGGCCGCAGCACCGTGTCGGTCTTCACCAGCACCTTGTCCAGGCGCCAGAACTGAAGGTCCACCTTCAGCCCTCCGCCGGGGGCCGGCCCCTTGGAGTCAAGCTTGAGAAACAACTCCCTGGAAGGCACAACCCAGCTTTCGTACTGGCGGAAAACATCCTGGGTGTGGTTGCCGAGGATTTCGAAACGGGAATACTTGAACACCTGGCCAAGGCGCCTCGGCAGGTCCTTCAAATCCGCCGGCACGGAATCCGGCATGAGCACCGGTTTTCCCTCGGTCGCATAAATCAGAGCGCCCCACACCTTGCCCGAAGTGGCCGGCCTCATCCCTAACGGGGCCGGGGTGGCAGGCATCACCACTGGCGGGGCCGGGGTGGCCGGTTTCACCACCGGGGGAAGCGATGATGCGGCGGGTTTTGACACGGGCGCCGCCGGTGGTGGGGGCGCAGGCTTGATCACCGCCGGCAACCCCTGCGGGCCTCCCTGGGCAAGGACCCGGCCGCAGCAGACCAGCAGGGCCAGCGCAGAGTTGATGGCGAAATGCTTCATGGAATGCCTACGGGGCAATCATCGCTGGCAGGCTGACATCGTTCATGGCAAGCGCCAGCATGGAGGTGCCGCGATCCGATGAAACGCCTGCCTGGGCCAGCCAGCGATGTGGAGCATGGCGGCAGGCCTCTTTGTCTCCCACCACGTTTGCGTCGGCAGGAATGTCCTCCACACCATCCAGTTCCAGCACCGTGGCGTTGGCGTCCTTCGAGTGGTAGGAGCGCGGCCGAATGTTGGCATCGGGCGAGTAGGTGTTCAGCAGCGTCGTGGCGGTGTCCGCATCGTCTCCGCCCTGGAAAACCACCTGGCCGATGAGCAGCACCAGGGCCATGGTGCCAGCCAGGACCAGCCAGGGCCGGTGCATCCAGCGCAACCAGGGCGAGACCTTCTCCTGCTCGCGCTGGTCCGCCACGTCCAGCTCCCGGATGCGTTCCTGGATCTGGCTGTTGAAAAAGTCCGGGTGCGACACGTCGGCCACCCTCGGGAAATGCTCCCTCACCTGGGAGCACAGGCGCTGCATGGCCTCGGCTTTGGACCGCATTACGGGGTCGTTGCGCAGCTTGGCTTCGAACCGGACCAGGTCCGTCGGATTCATCTCGCTGTCCAGCCAGCGTGTCAGTTCCTGTTCATCAATGGTTGTGTTCATAAGCGTCCTTCAGCAGTTCCTGGAGTTTCTTGCGGGCGTAAAAGAGGCGGGACATGACCGTGCCAATGGAGGTGGCCGTGATCCTCGCGATCTCGTCATACTGCAGCCCGTCCACCTCCCGCAGCAGGACCACGGTGCGATGATCAGGACTGAGCAGGCCGATGGCGGCCTCAATGCGCGCACCCAGCTCGGCATTTGCCAGGGCCCTGTCGGGCCGGGTGTGACCGTGGGGCACCGCCTCGGCGGTGGGATCGGGGTGGTGGTCGGCGCGGTTGTCATCGAACTCGCCCGCGCTGTCGATGCGGCGTTTCCGCAGCATGTCGTACGTGCAGTTGTGCGCGATGCGGTAGAGCCAGGTGTAAAAGCTCGAGTCCAGTTTGAAACTGGGCAGCGCCCGCCAGGCCTTGATGAAGGCCTCCTGGGCGAGATCCCAGGCATCGGATTCGTTCTGGACAAGCGTGTGAGTCATGGAATAGACCCTCCCGCGGTACTTCGTCACCAGCGCATCAAAGGCTCGTGCATCGCCGCCTTGCGCACGCTTCACGAGTTCGATGTCTGTTACATCCTCTACAGCGGCAGGAGCAGTCGCGGAGGGTGACGTCATATGTTGGGGGAGTCAGAAAGCTTCGACGCAAGCCGCCGTTGCATTATTCAACGATTGTTGGAATCGCCACGGTTTCAGCGCTTGGAGACCGCCGGCCCGTCGGCGCTGAGGATCTTTTCCAGGTTCGGATCGGGTTTCACACCTGCCTTGACGGCCTCGCTGTAATTCTTGCGCGCCTCCTCCCATTTCGGCGGATCCCAGGTCACGTACAGCACCGCCAGGTTGAAATAAGCCTCGCCGTAGCCCGGGTCGATCGCCAGGGCGGCCTTGAACTCGCGCTCCGCCCGGGGGGCCAGGCCCATTTTGCTGGAGATCACGCCCAGGTAGTGGCGGGCGCGGGCGTTCTTGCCGTTGATGTTGAGGCTCTTCTCGAAGGAGCTCATCGCCTCGTTCAGCCGGTCGCGCCGGAACATCGTCACGCCCAGCATGTAATGCGCCACGGCGTTGTTGGCATCGTAGGCCAGGGATTTCTTCAGGGTCACCTCGGCATCGTTCAGCTTGCTCTGCTGCACCTGCGCCCAGGCTAGGCCGGCGAAGCCGGAGGAGTTCTTGGGATCGGCGCGCAGGGCGTCCTCATACGCGGCGGCGGCCTCGTCAAACTTGCCGTCCTGCAGGGCCTGGTTGCCCTTGGCCAGCAGGCCCTCAACGGCGGCGGCTCCGCTGGTCGCGGCTTCGTCGGTTTTTTTCGCGGCCTTGCCCGCAGGTTCCTTGGCGTCGCTTTTCGCCATGATGGTGGCCTGGATGCCGCCCTCGCCCATGATTTCCTTGAGCTGCGGGGTGGTGAAGAGCTTCTGCTCGTCCGTGCTCAGGGTGAAGCGGGCTCCGCCGAGCTGCTCCACCTGGTCGATCAATTCCTTCGAAGCGTTCTCGGTCTTCTGGATTTCCGCAATCACCGCGCTCTTCTGCTGCTGCTGCCGCGCCTGCTGGCGGAGCTGGCGCAGAATGATGTCGCGCAGCAATTGGTTCTCCGCCATGAGCTGCGGGGCTTCGCCGGGCTTGGCTTTCTTCGGATCCTCCATGCGGGAGCGCAGTTCCTTCAGGTTCAGCGTCAGCTCGGAAACCTGGGATTCGTAGGCGGCGTTCTCTTTTTTCAGCGTCAGCAGCTCGCCTTGAATCTGCGTGAGCTGGCCCTTGAGCTGGGCGATCTCCTTGTCCTTGTGGGTGGCGTCGGTCTTGAGCGCCTCCACCTCCTTGCGCGCGGTGTCGAGATCCTTCTTCAACCGGTCGTTCTCCGCCGCCAGATCCTTCAGATTGGCCGGGACGCTGCCCGCAGCCTTCATGCCGATCATCTGCGTGCTCAGAACGTCCCGTTCCTTCACCGCCTTGTCGCGCTCCTGGACCAGCGCGTCGTGGTCCTTGGTTGAGGCCGCCAGCTTGCGGTCCGATTCCTCCAGCTTCTTGGTGGTGTCGGCGAGTTTTTGGCTGAGATCTTCGTGCTCCCTTTGCAGGGCGGTGAGCTTCATGCTGGTCTCCATCAGGTCCTTGCTCTGCTTCATCACCGATTTCTGCGACTGGTCGAGGCGGCGTTTCGACTCGGTGAGCTGGCTTGTGGTGTCCGCGTGCTCGGCTCGCAGCTTGTCCAGTTCAGCCTTGGCCCCGGCGCTGCCCGCGACCTGCTTCTCCAGGTCGGCCATATGGGCCTGCTGGGCGGTCGCATCCTGCGAAAGCTTCTGGTAGGTGCCGGCGATCTGGTCGCGTTGCTTCAGCACCGTTTCATAGGCGATGGTGTAGCGCCCCAACTCCGCCTGGGCTTCCAGGACCTGCTGGTTCTTCTGCGCCGCCTGGGCCTCCATCGCCTTCCGGATCACATCGAGGGCCGCATCCACGGAAACCGGGCCGGCCTGGGGGGCGGGGGCCGCAGCCGGAGCGAAGGCCTGGGCCTGCACCATCGGCGCGGCGGCCGCAGGAGCTGGTGCGGCTGGTGGTGCCGCCGCCATGGCAGGAGCGGGAGCCGGCGGCGGAGCCTCGGCCATCTTCGCCTGAAGCGCCGCCAGTGCGTCCGCGATCTTGTCGCGCCGGAACTTGAGCATCTGCGGCTGCCACCCCGGCAAGCTTTTGGCGATGCTGTCAAAGGTCGCCTGCGCCCCCTGGTACTTCTCCAGCGCCTGCTTGAGGTTGCCCGCCTGCACGGCGCGCTCCGCCTCGTTGTTCATCATGTAGCCGCGGAAGTACTGGTCAGAAGGATCATCGCCCGACTGGGCCCGCGCCGGTGCGGCACTGAGCAGCAGAAGCGCCATGAGGGCGGCGAACAGAAAACGGAAAGTGTGCATGTGGTGAAAGAAAGGGAAACCATCACTGTAACGGGTCGCCGCCCGTTTGTAAATGCGGGAGACAGGAACAAGAAGGCGCAGGGTCGCAGAGAATGATTTCACCGAGTTGCGTGAGTTCGGCAAACGGCGCTCGACGGGTTCATCCGGGAGGTTTCCTGGATAAACCCTTCAAGCACGTCCCTGATCCGGCCCGGTGCTGGATTCACCTTCCAACCTCACGCAATCAGCTCATGCACCACGCCTGCTTTTTCGGCCACGCCGGTGAGGCGCTGGCGTTTGCCCCGGAGCAGACGCCGAAGGACAAGCAGCAGCCCTTGCTGGAGTTGCGGGCGAAGCCGGGCGGGAAGCAGGGAATGCATTCTCACGCGAAGGCAGCAAGGCACGAAGGAGTGGCTGGCGGGCTGCGGGAGGGACCGCAGAATTGATTGCTTGTTTGCAATTGGCAGGCTTTTGCCTCATGATACAGCCATGTCAGTGGCCCAAGTTACGCAGGAAATCGCACGGATGACGGAGGATGAGCAGTTCTTTGTGGCAGCCTTCCTCCAGCACCTGGTGGATGAGCGCGATCCCAATCACGCCGCCACATTGGCGGAGGCGAATCGTCGAATGGACGAAGGGAAGAAGGTGACGTTCGAGGAACTCGTTGAACGGCACGAAGCACTGGAGCGCCAGGGAAAGTAGGTCATGGCCGAGTCTCCCAGGCTGGTGCTGGACGGGGAGGCGGTGGAGACATTGCTGGCGCTGCCTCCACGGGTTCGATGGCGAGTTTTGAGTGTCCTTGAGCAACTCCGACATGAGCCGCCCCGACTCACGGAAGACTTCTCCGAGAGCGATCTTGTGGGCAGGCACATCAGTGTCAAGGCCGTTCGCCCCGTGTTGATTCGCTACTGGCTGGATGGTCCTGTTGATGAGTTTCGAGTTACACGCATGACTGTTGTAAAGCCGTGGAATCGATAACCGCGCCGCCATGTCCAAAGATCAAGCGCCCGAGACTTGAACGACAACCTTTGTGGCTTCGTGCCTTTGTGTGAGGCCCCTCCGTTTCTCCATTCTCACACGACGGCACCAAGGCACGAAGGGGTGAGTTGAATGGCGGCTTCAGACGACGTCAAGCCATCGCAGTCCAAAGCGCTCCGCGCCCGCTTGCTTGGACGGGGCGTTTGTCGACGGTCACGCAATCAGCTCATGCACCACGCTGGCCTTGTCGGCCACGCCGGTGAGGCGGAAGTCGAGGCCGGCGTAGCGGTAGGTGAACTTCTCGTGATCGAAGCCCAGGAGGTGCAGGATGGTGGCGTGCATGTCGCGCACGTGGACGGGGTTTTCCACGGCGGCGTAGCCGAACTCATCGGTGGCGCCATGGGTGTAGCCGCCCTTGGTGCCGCCGCCGGCGAGCCAGGTGGTGAAGCCGTAGTGGTTGTGGTCGCGACCGCGCTGCTTGCCGGCGTTGGAGCCGGGTGAAGGCAGTTCCACGGCGGGCGTGCGACCGAATTCACCGCCCCAGATCACCAGCGTTTCATCGAACAGGCCGCGCATCTTCAGATCGGCCAGCAGGGCGGCAATGGGTTTGTCGGTGCTTTCGCCCAGCTTTTTGTGCTCCAGGATTTCGTCGTGGTTGTCCCAGGGCTGGCCAGGGCCGGTCCAGAGCTGCAGGAAGCGCACGCCGCGCTCCAGCAGGCGGCGGGCGATCAGGCACTGGCGGCCAAAGTTGCTGTCGCCATAGGCCTGGCGCACCCATTCGGGCTCCTTCATGATGTCGAAGGCGTCCGTGGCCTCCATCTGCATGCGGTAGGCGAGCTCGTAGCTCTGCACCCGGGCTTCGAGCTGGCTGTCGTTGTCGCGCTCCTTCAGGTGGCGTTCGTTGAGCTCGTGCAACAGGTCGAGCTGGCGGCGCTGCTGCTTCATGTCCAGCGAGGTGTTGCGGATGTGCTCCACCAGCTTGTCCACCTTCACGCTCTCGGTGTTGATGTAGGCGCCCTGGAACACGCTGGGCAGGAAGGCGGACTGCCAGTTCTTGGTGCGGCGGGTGGGCATGCCGCGCGGGCACATGGAGATGTAGCCCGGCAGGTTCTGGTTTTCGGTGCCCAGGCCATAGGTGACCCAGGAACCCAGGCTGGGGCGGTTCAGGCGGCCGTCGCCGCAGTTCCACAGGCCCAGGGAGGGCTCATGGTTCGGCACGTCGGCATGCATGGAACGCACTACGCACAGGTCGTCAGCAAACTCGCCCACGTGGGGAAACACCTCGCTCACCTCCAGGCCGCACTGGCCGTACTTTTTGAATTCGAACGGGCTCTTCAACCCCGCGCCGGTGGGGCGCTCGGTCTTGAGCAATTGAGGCAGGGCCTTGCCGTGCATCTTGGTGAGCATCGGCTTCGGGTCGAAGGTGTCCACCTGCGAGGGACCGCCGTTCATGAACAGATGGATCACCCGCTTCGCCTTCCCTGGGAAATGCGGCTGGCGCACGGCCAGCGGGTTCTTCGAATCAATGGCGACGCCCGCCGCACCGGCTGTCGATTCGCCGAACAGGCTGCTCAGCGCCACGGAGCCCAGCCCCATGCCGACGCGCGACAGCATCTGCCGGCGGGTAAGGAAACAGTCTTCAAGGTTGATGGGGTGGTGGGACATGGCTGGCGTGGCGTTCAGGGTTTGGGGTATCAATGATACGCCAGTTTCAGGCCAGTTGTATCGGTTTTCCTGGGCTTGGATTGTGGCGGAAGGCCGCCTGGGGCGCGGATTTGGAGGTCTTGACGCTTAAAAGCGGATGCAGACGGCGATGACAATGTTCACCCGGCCGGGAAATCGGGTATAGGAAGGTTGGGCGCGCATCGGTTGCCGCCAGACACAAATAGATTCCCCTTTGACCTGTTTCGGTGTTACTTTTTCCATCGTGAAAGCGCTTCTCCCCACTTTGCTTTGCGTCGCCGCCATGGGCGCGACCCAGGCCGCCGCGCAGGGTTTGGATCTCAACCACAACGGGATGAGCGATGTATGGGAGCAGCAGTTTGGGGCCTCGGGGCTCAATCCTCTGGCGGATACGGACGGTGACGGCTTCACCAACGCCCAGGAGGCGATTGCGGGCACCAATCCGTTCGACCGCAACTCATACCCGACTCTCGGGATCACCCGGCTGAGCGGCCAGCTTCAGCCCTCGTGGCCGACGGTGGCGGGCAAGCAGTACCTGCTCATAGGAAACGCCACGCTCGATCCCAGCGGCTGGCAGGTGCTCGGCACCTCCAGCGGAGCGGGCTCGCCGCTGAGCATGACTTTTGATCCCGCCAGCCGTTTTCATTTCTTCAAGCTGCAGGTGCAGGACGTGGATTCCGATGGCGACGGCCTGACGGACTACGAGGAAATCATGCTGGGCATGAACCCCAACAACTCCCACACGGACCGGTACGATCAGACGGACTACCAACGGGTGAGCGCCGCCCTCACCAGCGCCAACCAGGTGACGGTGGCGCTGATTGACGGTGAAATGAACGAGCAATGGCCCTCCAACGGCGTGATCGCCATCCGCCGCACCGGGGGCATGCAAGCCATCACGGTCAATTTTACCCTGAGCGGAACAGCGACGGCGGGCGTTGATTACACCCCAAACGCGATCACCAGCATCACCCTGCCCATGGGCGCGCGCGAGGCCTGGGTGCAGTTCACCCCCATTGCCAACGCCGGCGATGCGGTCAGCTCCAAGACCATCACTCTCACGGCCACCTCCGGCAGCAACTACACGCTGGGCTCGCCGGTCACGGCCACCGCCACGCTGACCAAGGGGCCGGCGAACGGTCTGCCGGGTGCGAAGGCGGCCTGTCGTTTCCTGGTGCAGGCGGCGTTCGGGCCGGATCAGGCGACGGCGATGGGTTCGGACATGATCCCGGCGAACGCGCAGCAGGTCATGTCGACGGGCTTCAGCGCCTGGGTTGCCAACCAGTTCACCCTGGGCCCCAATGATCTCCAGCCGTTCGTCAACGGCTCGGCCAGCCTCAGCGCCTATTACTACGACTTGAAGACCTCGGCCTGGTGGGGGCGGGCGATGGGTGCGAATGCAGCCAACTATCCCGGCGGCGGCAGCACCCAGTACGATGTGCTGCGCCAGCGCGTGGCCTTCTGCCTGAGCCAGATCCTGGTCGCTTCCGATCTCCCCGAAGTGCTCAACGCACAGCCCGCCGGCGTGGCCAGCTTCTACGACCTTTTCATCGACAACGCCTTTGGCAACTACAGGGACATTCTCTACAACGTGACGATGCATCCGGTGATGGGCTACTACCTGAGCCACCTGATGAACCAGAAGCCCAATGTGGCGGCCAACATCTTCCCGGATGAAAACTACGCCCGCGAGGTGATGCAGCTCTTCAGCATCGGCCTGTGGCAGTTGAACACCGACGGCACGCACCAGAAGGACGGCTCAGGCAATGACATCCCCACGTACGACAACACCACGATCACCAATTTTGCCCGCGTCTTCACCGGCCTGAGCTACGGCGGCGCGGGCGGCACCTCGTTTCTGTATGCATCGCAGGACTGGACGCATCCCATGCGCATGTGGGATGCCTATCACGACCTGAACCCCAAGACCCTGCTCAGCGGCCTGACCACCTCCACGCTCACGGCCAGCAGCCCGGATGTGGGCACCGCCGGCATGATCGACATCAACGCCGCGATCGACAACATCTTCAACCACCCCAATGTGGGCCCGTTCATCGCCCGCCATTTCATCCAGTTCATGGTCACGTCGAACCCCAGCCCCGCCTACATCGGCAGGGTGGCGGCGGCCTTCAACAACAACGGCAGCGGCGTGCGCGGCGACATGAAGGCGCTGATCAACGCGGTGCTGCTCGATGACGAGGCGCGCAACCCGGCGAACATGAGCAACCCGAACTTTGGCAAGCAGCGCGAGCCCTTCCTGCGCGCCGTGAACTACGCGCGGGCCTTCAATGCCAGCTCGCCCTCCGGCCTTTACAGCCTGGGCAATTTCTTCATGGACCTGTACCAGGAGCCGATGAAGTCGCCCAGCGTGTTTAACTTCTGGCTGCCGGACTACCTGCCGCCGGGCGCCATGGGGGCGGCGGGGCTGTATGGGCCGGAGTTCCAGGTGGTCAATGCCGCCAGCGCCATCGGCATGCCGAACTATTTCGACAACATCCCAGACAATGGAATGGACCGCTGGGGCAACGCCGACAACACCCGGCTGGTGTCGGTGAACATCGCTCCCGAGCTGGCCCTGGCGAGTGATGTCGACGGGCTCATCCGCCTGCTGAGCATGCAGCTCACCGGGGGCATGATCACGCCGCAGGAGTTTCAGGTCATCCGCGAATCCGTGTCACGCATCACCTCCAGCGACTACAACTGGCAGCGCGAGCGGGTGAAGCTGGCCATCTTCCTGGTCGCCAGTTCGCCCGAGTTCTGCATCCTGCGCTAGCCCTCACTGTCATGAAAGCCGATCCATCCGCCTTCCGCTCGCGCCGCCGTTTCCTGGGCGAGACGGGCTGCGCCGCGCTGTCCTCCCTGCCGATGCTCAACACGCTGCTGAACCTGCAGTTGTCGGGCAGCATCGCCCAGGCTTCGACCCCCGGGGCGAGCGAGTACCGCGCGATTGTGTGCCTGTTTCTCACCGGTGGGATGGATTCCTTCAACATGCTCACGCCGCGCGACAACACCGGGTATGCCGAGTACTTCGCGGAGCGTGGCTCCACCATTTCATTGCCCCAGGCCAGCCTGCTTCCCATCACCCCGCTGAGCACCGACGCCCAGGGGCGCAGCTTTGGCCTGCACCCGGGGATGCCGGAGATCCAGACCTTGTTTCAGGCCGGCCACGCCGCCTTCGTTGCGAACGTGGGCACGCTTGTCCAGCCCACGACCCTGACCACTTACAACAACGGGGCCGCGACCCTGCCCGTGGGGCTCTTTTCCCATTCGGATCAGGAGGAGCAGTGGCAGAGCTCCACCCCGGATCATCGCAGCGGCATCGGCTGGGCGGGGCGCATGGCGGACCTCATCCACTCCATCAACACCAACAACGTGGTGTCGATGAATGTGTCTCTCGACGGCGCCAACGTCTGGCAGACGGGCAACAACGTCTTCGAATACGCCATCACCCAGGATGGGGCCACCGCGCTCAACAATTACACCGAAAAATGGCAGACGGAGAGCGGCACCGTGCAGCGCCGCAGCGCCGGTGTGGACGGCCTGCTGGCGCTGCAATATCAGAATCTGCTGCAAAGCAGCTATGCGCAGTCCGAACGCTCGGCCCTGGATGCCTTTGACCAGTTCTCCCAGGCGACCAGCCCGGCGCTGCCCAACGGCGCCACCTTCCCCAGCACCACTCTGGCCCAGCAGTTGGAGATGGTTGTGAAGACCATCAACGGCCGCAGCGCGCTGGGCATGACACGCCAGACCTTCTTCCTGCAAAACCCCGGCTGGGATCATCACGATGATGTGATCGGCAACATGAGCGCGATGGTGCCCGTGATCAGCCAGGCCATCAGCGCCTTCTACAACGCCCTGACCCTGATCGGCATGCAGAACCAGGTGACGCTCTTTCTGGTTTCCGACTTTGGCCGCACCCTGACCTCGAACGGCAAGGGCACGGACCACGCCTGGGGCGGCAACATGCTGGTGGTCGGCGGCAGCGTCGCCGGCCAGCGCATTTATGGCCAGTATCCCAGCCTGTATAACAACAACCCGCTCGACGTGGGGCGCGGCCGGTTGATCCCCACCACCAGCGTCGATCAATACTTTGCCGAGCTGGCGCTCTGGCTCGGGGTGAGCCCGGCCAGCCTGCCGCTGGTGCTGCCAAACATCAGCCGCTTCTACGACATCAACAGCGGTGTAAGCCCGGTGGGTTTCCTGCCTTGACGCCCATGACTGCGTTTTGCAGGAGGCGCGCAGGGTTGTTGCTGCTGCTTGTGCTTGCGGCGGCGGTGTTCTGGGGGCCGTCAAGGTATCATTCATTATCACACTCGCGGGCGGGCGTCATTCCTTCCGAGGGAGCAGCCACCTCCGATCCGGCGGCGCAGGGGTCGCCGCAGGCGCGTGCGCTCAACCTGCCCTCGAACACTCCGCAGCGCGATCTGGCCGTGCTCAGCGGCCTGCTCAGCGAGCTCACCACCTGCCTGCACGTGCGCAACCTGCCGCCCCTGGGCGACAACGAGGATATCACCGCCGCCCTGACCGGCAGGAACCGCATGAAGCTGGTCGTGATCCCTCCCGGCCATCCCGCGCTCGACGGCAAGGGACGTCTTGTGGACAGGTGGGGTACGCCGTATCACTTTCATGCCCGCAGCGCCGACACCTTTGACCTGCGCTCGGCAGGGCCCGACAAGGTGCTGTTCACCGCCGATGACATCACGCTGAGCCCCAAGGAGGCCGCCGCCGCTCTTCGCCAGCACTGAACTGGCACGGACTTAGCGATGCACGGCCAGCGCATGGCCGCCGCTCCAGGCCATGTACAGGGCGAGCAGCACCAGCAGGAGGCATGACACATAGGGCGCGCGCCGCATGGCATTGCCAAAACCGCTGAAGCGCTTCTGCGCGTGCTGCACGCTCCAGGCCGCCACCGCCCCCACGGTGACCATGGTGAGCGCGAGACCGAAACTGAACGCGCCGACAATCGCAAAGCCCAGCGCAACCTTTTTCAATTGCAGGCAGAGCAGCAGGATGGTGAAGGCGGCGGGGCAGGGCATGAGCCCGCCGGTGATGCCAAAGAGCACGATCTGCCAGGTCGTCACCGTACGGTCCGTGAAGCGCCGGGCGATGTCCTCGGCATGGGCTCGCTCATGGGCGTCCTGATACACGCTGCTTTCCGGTTTGATTTCCTCGGCGGCGGCGCCCCCGTGCAGGTGGTCTTCGCTGAAGCGCAGGCGGTAGGTGTGCGCATGGTCCTCGTGGCCCATGGTCACCGTGGCGGTGAACTCGTGTGGTTCAGGCACCACCGCCGTGGATTCCCAGAAGCCGTCGCGCGCCTCAAACTGGAAGCGCTGGCTGCTGCCGTCCAGGCGCGCGGTTTCGATGCCCATGCGTGTTCCCTTCGCGAGCGGCGCGGCCGTTCCATCCGCCTTGCATGGGTAGAGGCGGAAGCGTGGCGGCGAGCCCTGCACAAACACCGCGATCTCCAGCCAGCCATGGCCGGTGTCGAGCAGGTGACCGCCATGCGGCCCCCGTTTCGGCCCCTTCGCCAGGGCGGAGAAGCGGGTGGGCGCAGCCAGCCCTTGGGGCAGCTCGATTTCGTGAAGGCTGGCGGCCGGAGGCGGGGAGTGATCGTGGCTGTGCGAATGAAGATGATGGTGCAGGGCCTCCTCGCGCAGCTCGCGCCGCGTGCGCAGGAACATCCACAGGGCCAGGCCCAGGATCAGCACGGCGGAAACCACCTGCAGCCAGGGCTCGATGGATTCGGCGTTCCACTGGCTGCCATAGTGCAGCGCCAGCGCGGCCAGCAGCCAGATGAGCAGCGAATGCGAAATCGCGGCGGACAGCCCCAGCAGCACAGCCTGGGCGATGGTGCCCCGGATTGCGATGATGAACGCCGCCATCATCGTCTTGGAATGCCCCGGCTCCAGGCCGTGCAACGCGCCCAGCAGGATCGCGGCCGGGATGTAAAACCAGGCATGGCCGCTGGCGATGTAATCGGCAAAGTTGTTCATGAGAGCGGGGGACGTTTAAATGGTGGGCGCAATGCGCCAGCGTCAAGTGCAAGTCCGTGGCCATGCTTCGCCCGAAGCTTGACGCCGGTCCTTCCATCCCTCACGCTCGGCCCATGCCAAGCTGGGTCATCTATGCCATCCTCTCCGCCGTGTTCGCGGGGCTTACGGGAGTCCTGGCGAAAGGCGGCATGAAGGACATCAGCGCCGATCTGGGGCTGGCCATTCGCACCGCCGTGGTGCTGGTCATGGTGGTGATCAATCTGTTTGTGTGGAAGGGCGTGAAGGATCTCTCCGTGCTCACGCCGCGCGCCTGGTTGTTTCTCATCGCCTCCGGCCTGGGCACCACGCTCTCCTGGGTCTGCTACTACCGGGCGATGAAGGATGGCCCGGTGTCCTACGTCGCCACCATCGACAAGGGCAGCCTGATCGTCACCCTGCTGCTCTCGTTCCTGTTCCTGCGCGAGCCGATGACCGGCAAGCTGCTGCTCGGCGCCGGGCTGGTCACCTCGGGTTTGATTGTGCTGGCGTGGAAGTGAGGGGATGGGAAGTGCGCAGTGCGCAGTGCTCAGTGCCGGAGTGCAGAGCCAAGTCATCCTATAAACCGAAATGAAAGACAGGGGAATGGGGGACAGAGGAATGATGGAGCAGGGGTTGTTGTCGGAAGATGCCGTCACTCATCGGGTGAAAGGATGAAAATGATCGGAGGCTTGTGTTTCATTCCCCTGTCCCCATTCCTCTGTTTTCCATCCTTACTTTTAGGGTCATTGGCCTTTTCGGCTGAGCACTTCCCATCCGACTCCCGGCCTTTTTCATGACGGGAGACGAACTTCACCAGACGCGCCTGCATTCCCGTGCTCCCTTACGCCGCCGATGATGAAAGAACGCCCTCTCACCCACTATGCCATGCTGTCCATCGCCGTTGCGGTGGCCACGTTCATGCTCAAGCTGGTGGCCTGGCACCTCACCGGTTCCGTGGGCTTGCTGTCAGATGCTCTGGAGTCGCTGGCGAATGTCGCCGCCGCCCTGGTGGCTCTGGCCTCGATCGCCGTGGCCATGAAGCCGGAGGATGACGACCATGCGCACGGCCATTCCAAGGCCGAGTACTTTGCCGCCGGCATTGAAGGCGGCCTGATCATGGTGGCCGCCGTGGCGATTGGCTGGGAGGCGGAGGACCGCTTCTTCAGCCCTCAGGCCATCACCCAGCCGGTGCTCGGCCTTACCGTGTCCATGGTTGCTTCCCTGCTCAACTTCCTGGTCGCCGGGGTGCTCATGCGGGTGGGCCGCAAGCGCCGTTCGGTTGCCCTGGAGGCGGATGCGAAGCACCTCATGACCGATGTCTGGACCTCCATCGCCGTGCTGGTGGCCGTGTCGCTGGTGGCCCTCACCGGCTGGTCCTGGCTCGATCCCTTGATCGGCCTGCTGCTCGCCGTCCACATCATCGTCACCGGCGTGAAGCTGGTGCACCAGTCCCTGCATGGCCTCATGGACAAGGCCGTGGACGCCGGGGAATTGGAGGCCATCCGCACGGTCCTGGACAAGTACGCCGCCGAGGGCGCGCAGTACCACGCCCTGCGCACCCGCCAGGCCGGGTCGCTCAAGTTCATGTCCGTGCATCTCCTGATGCCCGGCGACTGGTCCATCACGCGCGGCCACGACCTTTCCGAGAAGATCGAGAACGATCTTCGCAACGCCATCCCCGGCCTCGTGGTCGTGACTCACCTGGAGCCTATCGAAGATCCCGTGTCGTGGGACGACGTGGGGCTGGAGCGGGGGAACGGAGCGACCCCTTGAGGGTGACCTGGCTCCGGCATCCCAGGCCGCCGCCGCTCTGCGGCCCGCAGCATTGGCGTGGCGGAAGTCATGGGTGAAGCGCATTCCAGCTTTCTTCGAAGCGGCTGCCGTAGAAGACGGCAAAGGCGTCGAGAAGCTCTGCAAGCTCCTGGTCAAGCCGCGTTTGATCGAGCAACTGCCGGCGCAGGTAGGCGGTTTCAAACAGACGGAAGGCGGACAGTTCGGGGGCGGCGGCCTTTTTTGCCGCCACGCTTTGTGCGGCGTGGCGTTTGGTCACCCGGTAGGCCATGAGGTAGAACAGCAGCACAGGATGGCTGGCCAGGGTCTTCGTGAGGTGGAGCAGGAGATTGAGCTGGGAGAATTCCAGGCGGTTGACCTGACATGCCGGAGGCAGGCCGTCGAGCCGCTCGAGCTCCTCGTAGATGCTGAGCGGTTCGGTGCCTGCGAGCCTGCCGCTCACTTCGAACTGAGGCACCAGCGGATACAGCCGGCACACCGTCGTGCGGGTGCCATGGTCGCACACGCACATGGGGCGCCTGCTGATCACGGATTCAATGCGCAGCCGGCGGCCTGCGACCTCGTGAACACCGGCCCGGAACTCGTGCTCGCCAAACTGCTTGTCCCAGCCGTTGTCGCAGAGGAATTCCCATTCACCCGGGAGCAGGGGCAGCTCCTGGGCCGGGTCCCTGGCCATCAGGCGGAATTTTGCCTTGTGCCGGGTGAAGGAGCAGCAATGAGCATCACCGCACAGCTTCCAGCAGTCCGGCTCGAAGACCAGATCTGTGGAGTAAATGGCGGTAAACGCGGATCGCACATCTTCTGGTAATGGCATGGGCTGTTTTTTAGGCTTGAAATCGGCAAGTGCAAGAGTTGACAACGGAGGGAACCCTGAAATCATCACCAGCTTTGAGTTACTCATTGGAAGACGTTCACGACACGCCTGCGTCGAGGGCTGAGATCGCCGGTTTCCTGGCTGCTGCGGAGGGGCGGCCATGTCCTGAGCCCGTCTGGCAGAGGCGCATGCAGCATTGGTGGACGGACAATCCGGCAGCCGGGGCGCATCCCTCGCGCGGCTGGTTGTTGCGGCATGAGGGGCGCATGGTGGGTTTCATGGCGTGCATCCCCGGCCTGTTTTCCTGGCAGGGCGGATCGCTGCCGGGGGTGTTTCCGGTGAGCTGGCGGGTGACGGCGGAGCATCGCAGCGGCAGCCTGCCCATGCTGGTGAAAATGCGTTCCCTGGGCCGCCAGATCCCCTTGCTGGACACCTCGCCGAACACGCAGGTGCAGGTGATGCTGGACA
>CAINXC010000576.1 GCA_903854655.1 uncultured Verrucomicrobiota bacterium
CATCTCATGGCACGGCGGGTGGGTACTGCCCCCACATCGTACGGTTTTGGGGACCGGTGCATTGCTTGTCTGCCACCGCCGTATTCCTTGAGAAGCGGGCCGCCGGACACTCCGGCGGCCCGCGCATATACATAAACTGAAAAGAACTATATGGACCGACACCGCTGCCACGACTTTCGTCGTCGCACCCGCAGGATTTACTCGGCGGATGTTTCCGTGTTTGTGGCACACGTCCCGTGATTGATCGTCGCAGCCAGGCAGTAATTTACCTATCTGCTTGATCGCTCAAGCCGTCAGAAATGGATGAAGTTTGAAGCTTCAAACCGGAGCGTGAGCACGGACATCGAGAGTCACTTTTGCTTCGTGGAAACCCTGCGCCCGCAATGGGCAAAGGGTTGACGAAAGACGAATGACGGGGTAACCTGAAAACAGGTAGCTGTCTCGTAGCGCAGTCGTGAAACTGTTCGTGCTCAGTGGCCGATCCGCCTCGTCACCGGTTGCAGCCGGTGGCGGGGCTTTTTTGTCGCCCTGATGGAAAGGGAAAAGAAGGAATTACGTCATGAATGCTTGCTGGTGTGGGGTTTGGAGGCCCTGATGGCCAAAAGAAAACCCCGCTGGCCGGTTGGCGAGCGGGGTTCGAAAAATCCGTTTAAGGAACTCGATGCGACTTTAAGGTCGCCCGCTCTGTGGGGGTTTGGTGTGGCCGAACTGCTTCTCATCACGGAGTTGATAACTCCGTACCAGATCCACTGCACCACACCACAACGGCATGACTGCCGGTGAGGCAATGCGTTTGGCGGATGTGCGAATGGAGTTCATGACGTGTTGAAGGTGGCCAACCATAACTCATCCCCAAATAGCGTCAAACAATTTTTTATCCTTTTTGTTTTTTGCGTCGAGCCGTTTGCTTAATGGCGGATTTTCGTATCACACCAAGAACCCCGCCATGCCGGGGATGGCGGCCCTGAAAAGGAGGTGCTCATCGAGGGCATTGCCGGTCCGGCAGCCCGCCGCCTCTGTTTGCAAACCTGCGCTCCCGGCGCTACGTGAAAGCATGTCCCAAATCGGCACCCCCCTTTCTCCTTCGGCAACAAAAGTCATGCTTCTCGGCTCCGGCGAGCTGGGCAAGGAAGTCGTCATCGAGCTGCAGCGTCTCGGCGTCGAAGTCATCGCCGTGGATCGCTATGCCAATGCACCGGCCATGCAGGTGGCGCATCGCAGCCACGTCATTTCCATGCTCGACGGCGACGCCCTGCGCGAGCTGGTGGAGAAGGAGCGGCCGAACTACATCGTGCCGGAAATCGAGGCGATCGCGACCGACACGCTGATCGAACTGGAGGCCGAAGGCTTCACCGTGATCCCCACCGCGCGCGCCGCCAGCCTGACGATGAACCGCGAGGGCATCCGGCGGCTGGCCGCAGAGGAGCTGGGCCTGAAGACCTCGCCCTACCGCTTTGCCGCCACGCAGGAGGAGTTCGCCGCCGCCGTGCATGAGATCGGCTTCCCGTGCGTGATCAAGCCGATCATGAGCAGCAGCGGCAAAGGGCAGAGCGTGGTGAAGATCGCGGCCGACATGGCGTACGCCTGGCAGTATGCGCAGGAGGGCGGCAGGGCCGGCAAGGGCAAGGTGATTGTGGAGGGCTTTGTGGACTTTGATTATGAGATCACCATGCTCACTGTGAGACACGCTGATGGCACGTCATTCTGCGCCCCGGTGGGGCACACCCAGATCAAGGGCGACTACCGCGAATCCTGGCAGCCGCACCCCATGAGCCCCGCCGCCATCGCCGCCGCAGAGCACATGGCGGGCGCGATCACGGCGGCCCTGGGCGGGCGCGGGCTGTTCGGCGTGGAGATGTTTGTGAAGGGCGAGGAGGTGATCTTCAGCGAGGTGTCGCCGCGCCCGCACGACACGGGGCTGGTGACGCTGATTTCGCAGGACCTTTCGGAGTGCGCCCTGCATGTGCGCGCGATCCTCGGCCTGCCGATCCCCAACATCCGCCAGCACGGCCCCTCGGCCTCCTGCG
>CAINXC010000577.1 GCA_903854655.1 uncultured Verrucomicrobiota bacterium
CGCCGTGCTTCTCCTTCCACTCCCAGATCTTCTCGACCAAGCCCTCGCGGCCCAGGTCGTCGCGGTGCTTGATCGCGCCCTGCTTTTTGAGGTTTTTTTCCACCACGTTCTGCGTGGCGATGCCCGCGTGGTCCGTGCCGGGCAGCCAGAGCACTTCCTTGCCCAGCATGCGGGCGCGGCGGCAGAGGATGTCCTGGATGGTGTTGTTCAGCACGTGGCCCAGCGTGAGGATGCCCGTGACGTTCGGCGGCGGGATGACGATGGAATAGGCCGGGCGCCTGGCGCTGACCCGCGCCGGGTCGGCTTGAAAGCACTTGTCATCCAGCCACTGCTGGTACCAGCGTTCTTCGACTTCGGCCGGGGTGTAGGTCTTGCTGAGTTCGGGCATAAAAGGGGCCGGAAAGATGGGGATTATTGGGCAAAGAGCAACGGGGCAATGCGTGAAGAGTACGCCTCACCGATGGCGAGAACCCCTCTCAACCACGGGTGTGAATGCCCTCAGTGGAGCATTTTCGATATGGCAGATCTGAATATTATCAACCAAATCAAAGGTGTTTCGGCCCCTTTTATAGAATCATTAGAATAACAATGATTTAAGGGAATTACACTTCTCGACGGTTTCATTCGTTCTGGCGATTATCGCATCGCTAACCACCGCATACATTATGAAACCTCTCTGTACCCTCGCCCTTGCGCTGCTGCTTGCGACCAGCGGCTCCCTGAAAGCCGACGACGGTGATGCCATGGATCTGACGACGATCTCGGGCAAGACCTATTCCCATTGCCAGATCATGAAAGTGTATCCGGACGGGGTTGCTTTCCGCCATGACAAAGGCATCGCCAAGGTGCTCTTCACCGATCTCAAGCCAGAACTGCGCAAGCAGTTCGGCTACGATCCCGAAAAGGTGCGGGCCTATGAACGCAAGGTGAAGGAGGACAACCTCAAGATTCGTGAAACCGCCGCCGCCAGGGCCGAGGACGCACGCCAGGCCTGGATCGACGCCAATCAGGGAGCGGTGCAGCCCCCCATGCCCTACGATGAGGCCTATGCACCCGGCCCGTACTACGGCTACAACGACTTCGTGCCCATGAACGCCCTGGGCCTGGGATTTGGCGAAGGCACCTTTCGCTATCCTCTGCGCGCCGGCTCTCTCAAGGATGCCAGCGGCAGGTTCTTCAACGAAGGGCGCGGTGCGGTGACCGTGCCCACCTACGGCAGGCTCTACAGCAATCTGCAGCCGGTGAATGGCTATGGCTTCAACGGTGCGGCGCTGGGGCGTCCCTGGTGCGCACCGCGCAGGAGCCACGCCAGCTACACGATCAAGAAGAAATGAGGTGAGTTGAGGTGGCTTGAGCTTTTCCCGTTGCCAAATCCCCGCCTCGTGGGGCAGAGTCGCGGCGTTCCTCAAATTCACCCTCAACGATCACCAATACTATGGGCCGTCCCGTCACCTTGTTTACCGGCCAGTGGGCAGATCTGCCACTGGACACCATGCTGCAAAAGGCCAAGAGCTTCGGCTACGACGGCGTGGAGCTCGCCTGCTGGGGCGA
>CAINXC010000578.1 GCA_903854655.1 uncultured Verrucomicrobiota bacterium
GAATGCCTTGATGAGCTTGGAGGCGCAGCCTCAGCCGAACTTCACAGTCTGCTGTCGCTCAACTTCCAGTTCTTCTCAAAATGAAACTTTGTGATGCGCACGAGTATATAAGATTATTTGTCCAGGATAGTGGATGCCGGGTGAGGTGAGGTCATGGGCGAAATTGAGCACGGTCCCCCTACGGCTCGCCCAGTCACGCGCAGCATTTGCCAGAATCCGCTTGTCCCGTATTCTGCCGAAGACATTCGAGGTTGCCGACTCCCTGCCCAAAGTCAAGCGAGCAGCCAGTCCCGGTTCGAACACGCAATTGAAGGTGTCTTGACCTGCTTTCCCGGATGGGTGATTCCTGGGCCTTGTGCGATCACTCATCCAATCACTGACTCTGGGCCTGCTGATGGTGTTCATGAGCGGATGCGGGCCAGCGCCAGTCCGTGAACTGCCGACCAGCTTCTGGGTGTGGAACCGCGATGAGCCGCCGAGTGCCGAAGAGCAACAGGGGCTGCGGTCCGCAGGTGTGGGACGGTTGTTTTGGCAGGTGGGCGAGCTGGAACTGCTCGGCAGGGAACTGGCCTGGAAAGAGCAGCATCCGCTTCCGGCGGACACGGCCACGCTGAGATTTGTTCCGACGATTCGCATTCACGCCTCGGCAGCATCGCCGTCGCAGTGGGCGGATAGTTTGGTCGAGCGCGTGAAGCCCTTCCAGGAGTTCCAGCTCGATTTCGACTGCAGGACGAATCGCCTTCAGGAATACCAGGAAGCGCTGCATCGCCTGCGGGCGGCGCTGCCGGGGCGGCGGCTGAGCATCACTGCGCTGGCGCACTGGCCGCAGGCGGCGCATTGGCGGGAGTTGATGCAGGAGGTGGATGAGGTCTTTCCCATGTTTTACGATTTGGAGCCGGACCTACCGCTGAAGGCCGGCGCCCGTCCCCGCCCGATGATCGACACGGAGGTGGTGTTGAAGTGGGCGAAAGCCTGGAAACGCTGCCCGGTGCCGTGGCACCTCGGGCTGCCCAACATGACGCGGCTGACGGTATTTAGTGAGACAGGGGGCAAACACCTGCGCTCCTGGGACCAGACGACCGTGGGCACGCTCGGCGCGCCGTTGCTTCGCGAAGGGGCGGCACTAACGCTCTGGCAGTCCGCTGAGGATGGTCGTTTCACAGCACTGCGCCGTCCTGCTGCCGCCGATATGCAGTCGGCCTTGGCGGCAGGCCGCGACGCGGGCGCAGCGGGCGCGATCTGGTTCAGCCTGCCCCAGCCGGGACGGGCGGCACGAGGCTGGAGCGTGGCGCATTTGCGGCATCTGGCCACCGGTGTTGCGAAGGCTCCTTCCTTCAAATTCGCCACCAGCAAGGTCGAGGGTGGTTACCGGCTGATGCTGACGAATACCGGCGATCAGGATGTGATCGATGATGTGGATGGATGCCTGCTGCGATTGAAGGTGACGTGCGGCGAGGTTCGGGAGGTTCTCGCTGGAGCGTTCGCGAACGCGGCGTTTTTCGCGAGTGGTGCTCAAGTCACCGACCCACGGGATGCTGACGAGGTGCGCCTGAGTTTTGCGCGGCTCGATGCAGGGGAATCCATGGCGACAGACCTTGCGCGATTTTCGTTTCCGAAGACCGGAGCAGGCTTGTCTTGGACCGTCGAATCTGCCACGATAAAAGGGGAAATGCCTACTCACGTCTCTTTCGATGAATAAGTCGCGCCGTTATTGGTTGGTGCTGGTCGTTGCTGCTGCTGTCGGCCTGCCCGCATCTGTGTGGTCTTGCAGTGGAGGCGGTGAATACTTGCCGCCGCTGAGTTACTACGAGGGGCGGCTGCCGGGGCGCTCGCTGGGGCGCATCCTGCTGGAGACAGGCAGGATCAAAGCGCCAACGAAAGGCTTGGAGGCATTCGCAGGCATCTTGCAGGTGGCCGCGCACATTGGTGAACTCTCCGCTGTGGAGAGCATCAAGGAGGTTGAGGAAATGCTTGAGCAGGCGCGTCAGCATCACTGGTCAAAATCGGAATTCGCGCAACTGCATGACCTGCGAGACTTGATCATCGCCCAGGCCGTGCCGGCAGAGACGATGAGGGAGTACCAGGAAAAATGGAGCTCGTTCAACGACGATCAGGGCGCTGAGCTGGTGTCACTGATCAAGGAATGCGAGGCCGGCACCAAGCCGAAGGGGCTGCTTCCCCACTTCCTTTATGCCATGGGGGCGATGTACTTCCACGCCGCCAAGGACGTGGAGAGCGAGAAGTGGTTCGCGCGAGTCGTGAAGGAGTTCCCCTATCATCCGCGCGCTGAGGCCGCGATGTTCATGGTGGCGCGCAGCCTCCTCTCGCAGACACGCGGATATGCTGTCCTCGTCCCGCCTGACACCATGGAAGCGAGGCAGGCCAGGGCGCTCAAAGCCTTTGCCGACTATCGCCAACGCTATCCGAAAGGCAGTTTCGTCGGCGATTCCCTTGGCTGGGAGGGGGCGCTGCATTATGACGTTGGCGAATATCTGGAAGCGCTACGCTGCTATGCCCAGCAACTACGCTTTCCCGGCCATCCCGAGCTGGTGCCTTCCGCGATCCCGATGTGCGAGCGGTGCTTGAGGAACCTCTGCAGGTCCCCAAAGAACCAGTTCAAGGACACACTGGCCGCCGTGATCAATGATCCGGCGCTGACCACGGCCCTGGTGTATCACGTGCTCTGGACACCTCCGCCCTACGTCGAGTATGGCGAGCCTCCCGTTGTTGACTCCAAGAAATGGCGGCAGGACATGCTGCTGGCCATCGCCGGGGCGCTGCCTGCGGTGGAAAAAAACTTTGCGGGGGAAGCCTGGCAGCCTCGCTTTCTCGCCATCCTGGCACAGGCCCTCAGTGGTGTAGGACAACAGCGGGAGGCGCTCGCGATGCTGGATCGCAACACCAAAGCGGGCGGGGCAGTTGAAGAATGGTGCTTCGCCAGGGCCGTGGTGCTGGAGCGCATGGAGCGGCTGAAGGAGGCGCTGGCCGCCTATGATGCATTCATTCAACGATTCCCCGACAGCACCTGGCTGACCGATGTGCAACGTCGCAAGGCGGGAACCCTGAAGGACATGGGCGAATCGGATCGCGCGGTGCTCTTGATCCAGCATGAAACCGACCCTCCAACGCGGCCCTCGGAATCCCTCTATCCCGAGTCAGACGCGGGCCTGGCCCTCACTGACAGCGCGCTGGAAGACAACCTGTCGGTATGCACCCCATACAACCGGGAGCAAACTTTGGAAGCCCTGTTCTATGGTGCGCCAGTGGAGCAACTGGCGAGGCTCACCACTGCCGAGGATTTTAATGTTGTGGATCGCGAGGCATTGAAGAAGCACTTGGCGCGGAGACTGATTGCGCAGCGGCGATACGCAGATGCGGCGGCCATGCTTCCCCCGGAACAGGCGAAGGCGATGGGCCTGAAGGAGTTGGCCGGTCACCCTGACGCCGCGACTTGGCTAAAGCTGGGCAAGACCTGGAGCGCGGCGCGAGGCCACTGGCTGGCAAGCTTGCCGCGCTCAAAGGACGAAGTGGAAGGCGTGGTTGCTCCGCCATCCATCGTGCCAGACATGCCGCTCCTGTACGATGCGCATGTGGACTTGAAGGATGCCATGCGCACCCTGCATTGTCCCGATGCGGAGGAACTGCTGCATTTCGATGAGCTCGCGCATGCCCTTGAGTTCTATCGCCAGGCGATCGCCGGGGCGGCGGCGAAAAGCAAAACAGGGGCCGAGGCGCGGCTGCTGGCGCTGGATGCCATGCCGGTGCTGGCGCGCAGCACCGGCCCCGCGCGGGACTTCGCCCGCAAAAGCCAGCCAAGCAATGAGCCCCGCCACTGGTGGCAGGTCCTGACTTCCACGAAAAAGGTGGACTGGAGCAGTGAATCGCGGCGCTGGTGGCAGGAATTGCAATCGGCGCCACCCGGCACCCCGAACGTCGCCCGGGCTGCTTATTGGTCCTTCGGCAAAAGCCCGCCCAGTCCCGACGTGGCCGATGCCCGGCGCGATCTTAACTCGAGCCATCGCTGGGTGAACTCACGATGGGACAGCGATCCGGACTTCATCTTCGAGGGATTCAAACTGCAGGAAGAGCCAAACCCTGACTATGCCCCCAGCCGGATCGGTCTGGACTACAACAGCAGAGGCACCAACCTACTGGATGAGATCGCCGACCTCCAGGCCGCCGCCGCCAAGGACGACGCGGCGCGGCTTCGGACCGACAGCGAAGCCCTGCTAAGGAGCGTCGAGGCCGCGAACCCGCTCTTTACGGAGGCTTTTGTGCTGAATGCCCTGAGGGATCTCTGCGCCGCCGAAGCCGTGCCGGAGGTGACCGACAAGATTTTGTGCGTGTATGCGGACTTCCGCATCGCCTGCCTGTGCAATGCCGCCTGGGGCGAGTTTAATTTGGCCCGTCACAAGCTGTCAGTCACCTCCGACGCCCAGTTGCTGCAAATGCTCCATGATTACCGCCGCGCGCCGCAGAACGCTCCGCTTGCTGACTTCTATGACGCGCTGGAGGTTTCCATTGAAGCCAATCATGGCCTGGGCCGCGACTGGCAGGTGGTGGAAAGGCTGGGCCAGGAGTTCCTGGCCAACCATCCGCAATCCTCCAAGCGCGAGACCGTGTACGTCCATCTGGCGCGCGCCTCTTACCGGGCTCGGCGACCGCAGAAGAGCAAGGCGCTGGTCCGCCCTGGGCTTCGATGCCAGCAACCGCTCCGAAGCCGAACCCGAAGCACCATGGGATGACAAACCCGCGCAGCAGACCATCACCGCCTATCGAAAGGAATTCCCCCAGGGCAAGCTCAGTGGCGAAATCGACAAAATCGAGGGTTTGGTCGCCTGGCACGCCCACGACTATCCTGTGGCACTGCGCATCGCCGCGCGCGGTCTGGCGAAAGGGGGTGAGATGCGCGAATTCGCCGCCGCGCTCCTCGTCAATGTTCTCGCGGACCTGGAGAGGCCGGAGACCCGCGCCGCGCTGCTGGCGGCCTTGAGGAGCGAGAAGCCGGCGCAAGATGCCGTGCGCACCTATTTAGGCAGCGTGGAAACGTCTGCTGATGTCGCTCCGCTCGCCTTCATGGGTGACTTTCTGCGCGAACAGGTGCTGTATGCGAAGGCGCGGAAATAGAGGCGGGGCCCGGAAGCAAACCCACTTAATGTCAAAAATGCATTCCCGCGTTGCTTAACGCAGACTTGCCCCGTGAGCCCCAAAGCCATCGACGTCCTCAAGACCTTTGGAGCCTATCTTGTGCTGAACACGGGCACGTTTCTAATGCTCAGGCTCATTTTGGGATACACCGCGTTGGATGATCACGTGGGCTTTCTGCAGGAAAAGCAGGCTTACCTGCACTTGAAGATCTGGAAGGCGGCTTTCTACATCCACGTCTTTTCAAGCCTTCTGACGCTGCTTGCGGGATTCACCCAGTTCTCGACCGAGATCCTGAGGAAGCATCGGCGGCTCCATCGCATGGTGGGCTTCATTTACGTGTGGGACATTCTGTTCATCAACTTTCCCGCCGCCATTGTCATGGGCATTTATGCCAATGGTCATCTGCCGTCGAAAATCGCGTTTCTTATCCTCGACAGCCTGTGGTTCTGGTTCACCCTCAAGGCCGTTATCGAAGTGAGGCGCAAAAATGTGCAAGATCATCGGGATTACATGACGAGGAGCTATGCGCTGACCCTCTCTGCGCTCACCCTCCGCACCTGGAAGATCATTCTGTCACACTGCACCGACCTGCCGCCTGAAACGATCTACATGATGGATGCGTGGCTGGGATTTGTGCCCAACCTGTTGTTGGCAGAATGGCTCATTGCCCGCCGCAAACAGGTTCGGTTATCGACGAAAGGTTAGGGCGGCGAACGCCACCAGAGCGAAGGCAAACACACAAAAACTGACCAGAAAAGCAGCGATGGCCACGATCCAGGCCCGCGTCTTTCCGCTCGCGACCAGGGCAAACCACACTTTTCTTGCCACGGCCCAGGCCGTGAAGAGCAAGACGACAAATATGGACAGGACGAGGAATTCCATGGCGCTGACTGGGATGCTCAGAGAGTACGCTCGCGATCATTCCTAGTCCAGTTTTTTGAACGCGCCTGTGACCTTGTTTTGCACCATGGCCACCTCGACGTCATCATGGGCCGTCCCCGGCGGCGGGACGCACGCTGCTCGTTGGTCCAGATCTACGGGCTTAGCGAGGCTCGCGCAATAGACTGACAGGCAAGGCTGTGCGCGGAGCGTCCTGGAGTGCCGGCGATTCATCGCCGCTTTGGCCACGTCTTGATCTGTGTCTTTACCATAGCGGCTTCGCTACGACC
>CAINXC010000579.1 GCA_903854655.1 uncultured Verrucomicrobiota bacterium
GGACACGGTGAGACAGACAGTGACGGCCGCTTCGTGTTCTGCGCGCACGACTACGACCGCGATTATCAAATCGAAACGGCGGTGGGCTTCGAGGTGATCAAGCTGGTGCTGGCCACGGTGAAGGGCGATGCGTACTTTTTCCTGGACGCCTGCTCCGCCGGCAACGTGATGGGAGGCAGCAGCAAGGTGGATGTGAGCGGGCTGCTCAACCGCTTGTCCGACTACCGCGACGGCAACGTGGTGGTGTTCGCCGCCAGCGACGGTCGCAGCCCCTCGCAGGAGTCCGACTAGCTCAAGCAGGGTCTGTTCACCTATGCCGTGGCGCAGGGCCTGAACGGCAAGGCCGACGTGCTGGGCAACGGCAAAATCACCACCGCCAGCCTGCAGACCTGGCTGGACGCGGAGATCCCCCGGCTTTCCAACAATCTTCAGCGCCCGGTGTTCGCCACCCCGCACATGGTTCCCAACCGCGTGCTGTCGGTGAAGGTCGGGTCGCGTTGAAGGCGGCGGCCTTGGGACGTGGTCTCATGCTGTAGCCGGGGTTTGCCTCCGGCTATCTGCGCTTCGCTCCGGTTGTGACCCTGGAGGCGTGGCGGATGGACCTGCCCACCGCCCGTTCCAAGCAGGGCCAACGCTGCCGGGCACGCAAACGAAGCCCGCCAGGTCCGGCCTCAATGAGGCCGGCTGCAGCCTGCGCAAGAGCGCGGGCTGGAAACTTTCGCCGTGGTGTCGGCAAGCCGGATGCCTTGGCGTGATGAATTTCATCCTCGCCGGAATTTCACCGGGTCGCTCGCTTGTTGTTGAGGCAGCCACGCAGTCCTCAACCCCAGCCCAGCTCCCTCCCCGATGAACTCGAACCCGATGTTGCTCCTTGCCTCCGTCACCTGCGGCGCCCTGCCCGCGCAGGCCGTTGTCGATCACGCCAGCCCCCAGGCGGATGTGTGGGTGCGCCACGAGACGGACTCGCCCCGGCGCCAGCTGCCCGTCCCCTGGTCCGGCGGCTCCCCTGCCGCCGCATGGGCGCGCCCGCAGTTCCAGGAGCGGGTGTTCACGGTGCATCGGTCCTCGCCCGCCGTGCTGGGTGCGCAGAGCTTCTGCTTCCATGTGCAGTCCGATCCCTGCCGCAACCGCCTGCTGTGGATGCGCCTGATCAACACGCACGGCCACGGCCACACCGGTGACCGCACCTTTCACTACGACCCCGCCCGCTGGGAGGCCCGGATCAGCCTGCCAGGCCCCGACGGCACGTACGAGGACCTCACCAGCCAGCTCACGCATGGTCGCAGTGAGTCCCGCTACAGCGACGGCTTTCCGCTCGGCCAGGTGGTGCCCGATGCGGCAGGCTCCTCCAGCGTGGTGATCAAGGTCACGGTCCGCCCCAAGGTCATGCCCGCGCCCAACTCCGGCGTCTGCATCAGCCTCTGGACCCCCGGCCTGTTCGGCTTCCCCGACTCCGCCACCGCCTCGCTCGTGTACCGGTGAGCGGGGGGCATGGTGAAGATGGAAGGGAGACGAGAAGCCAGGTAGCCGCGCTCGCAAGAGCGTGGGGCCTTGGGCTTTTCAAAGCACGGCCACGCTCCTTCCACCTTCTTGAGGAGGCGGCCACTCGTGGGCGGTGGGCCAGGCAAGGTGCCTCGATGCCCCGCCCGCCTTCCCGCGAAGGCGGGCGCACCGTCCCGAAAGCGAAAGGCCATTGCCCCCTCGCAAGTGGAGGAGGCAATGGCAATGGCTCGGGGGCGTGGTTGTGTGTTGTGTTATGTTGTGACCGGGCGCGGCCGGGAGTCCGCTTGAGTGCCCGCCACGGCTTGTTAGCCGATGCGGCGCTGGTGGCCGCGACCGCCCTGGGTCGAGCGCGACCCGAGGCTCTGGCGCGAGGAACCGAACTGGCCGCGGCCGCGCAGCTCCGAACGACCGCCGCCGAAGGACGCGCGCCGGCCCTGGCCGCCCTCGCCGGAGCGTTCGCCGTGCCGGCCGGAATGGCGCCGTTCCTGGCCCTGCCCCTCCGAGCGACCGCCGCGACCGAACGAGCGGCGGCTTTCTTCGGTGTGTTCGCGGCGCCCGGCGGACGGGTTCTCACCGTCGTTGACCTGGCGGTGCAACTGCCTGCGAGGGGCTTCAAATTCGGGGCTTTCCGCACGGACGCCGGCGATTCCGGCGATGGAGAGAAGGGCAAGGACAAGGAGGGACGATTTCATAGGGATGGGATGGTGTGGGATGGATTTGATGTGTTTGTCATTGAGGTGTCCGCCGCGTTGGTGGCGGACATTGGATGGAAAGGGCGCTCGCCGGTTTTTTTCATGCAACTGCAGCAATTTTCTTTTTGTGATACCTCTTGATGCCGAAAAGGCGCGGTTCATCCAGGAATCAAGTGCATTGGCCACCTCGGGCAGAGCAGGCATACGTGGCGGGAAGAAGGTGCTGGGACAGAGGTCTGGCGCTGCGCGCAAGGTTCTCGATTCACGCGGAGGGCCGCATGAGCCACTTTGGTGGGCCGCTCCTGGCAGCCAGTTGGCCCAATGTGGCTGCCGTCGCCCTCGACGGGGTGCAAAAGCAAATGCGCGCAGCGCCAAACATCCGCTCCAGCGCTGTGCCAGTGCCCGGCGCTGAGATAAATGAAACCACGGATGGCCCGGATGAACCGGATGGGGAAAGGCTGCCATCCATCCGTCGTTATCCGTGCCATCCGTGGTGGGAGCATGGCACTGGAGCAGATGTCTGGCGCTGCGCGCTGGTTTTTCGATTCACGCGGAGGGCCGCATGAGCCACTTTGGTGGGCCGCTCCTGGCAGCCAGTTGGCCCAATGTGGCCGCCGTCGCCCTCGACGGGGTGCAAAAGCAAATGCGCGCAGCGCCAAACATCCGCTCCGGCGCTCCGCCAATTGCAACGCCGGTCGCAAAAAAAAGCCATCGCCCGCTCGTGAAGAAACGGACGATGGCACCTGCCGCAGGCGCTTGAATCACCTCTGAACCCACCTGCGACAGGCTTTTGGCCGCGCGCCATCACCGGGAGAGGCGATGGCGGCGGACCATCCACCTCAAGCGAGCCCGGCGGCTTTCTTCCGGCGATGCGGGGAAGAAGCGGTCGCGTTTGCAAAGATCGTGGGGCGTTGGACTTGGCGGAGCACGACCACGCTCCTTCCACCTTCTTGCGAAGGCGGCTGTCTTGAGGGGCGTGCTTCGCGCCCTGCTCTCGATGCCTGGGATCATGCTATGGGAAGCAAAAGGGAAGAGGCTAGTCGCCAGACACCACGACCACAACCCGGAACCCGATGTTGCCGCTTCTACGCGTGGGACGAGCGTTGAGGCGATAGGATGACAGTAGGTAGGTCGGAGTGCTATTATACCACGATCCGCCGCGCAAGACACGGTCTTCGTGCTTCTCGTTGTACCAGTCCTCGCACCATTCCCACGCATTGCCTCCCAGATCGTAGAAGCCCTGGCTATTGGGTGGAAAGCTCATCACCGGGGCTGTTGTAGCGTAATCATCATCGTAGCCTGGGATGGCTCCCCATGCCTCGCCGAACGCTTTCTTGGCTGCCTCGTCTCCATAGTTGCCCGCGCCTTTGGGCGGCGGCTTTGTTGTATCGGGCCAGGAGCCCCAGGGGTACACGCCGGCTAGCTTGCCATTCTTGCTTTCCGGCGTCGCCTGCGCGTCTTCTCGGCCGCCAATGCCCACCATTAGGTTCCACTCGTGATCGGTAGGCAGGCGATACTCGTCGTTCGGACCGATGAGCCCCTCCCTGCCCTCCTTCTTGGTGAGCCAGGCGCAAAACGCTTTGGCATCCTCGTGGCTCACGCAGCAGACCGGATGGCTGCTGCATTCCGCGCGTTCATTTTTGCCACGGCCTACAGGCACGCCCTTATACTTATAAGTGCGCCAGGCGTCCGCACAGTCGCCGGTCATTTCGTAACCCCTGCCCTTGTTAGTCATGAACGCGGCGAAATCTTTGCTGCGCGTCTCGTGGATACAGCCCAGGACTTTCTGGTTCGTGCCCATATTTGCAAAATGAACGAATTTCATCCCCAAGCTGTTGCCTGCGGTGGTAAAGGGCGCGATAGGTGCTTGGGTGAATGATGTCTTGACCGGCTTTGGCTCACCCGCCGCATCAGGGCTTCGCCTTATTGACAGCAGCAAAGAAGCGAGAAAAACAGCGCTAAGGCCGAAGAGCCACCCGCTTGGATCTTTCGTTTCGAAGTACATGGAGGTCACCAGCACGAATGCACCGCACGACATGAACAGCCAAATAGTTATCTGCTCGGCTCGCCCGCGCCGCCGCCAGGCTTGCCGAAATGTCATGACAGGAGCGCCGTTGCTCTCTGGCATCGGTGGTGCCACACTGACCGATGGTTTCACCGGTGAGGGTGGAGACTTGGGCAAAGTACTCTTGAGCTTTAGCTCGGGAGACTTGTAGGGGCTGGGGACGAGAATCGGTGGGGCAGGTTCGATTGCTGCGGCGGGTGTTTGCGGAGCTTCGACGAGCTTAAAATCGGTGCTGTCTTGGGGAACGCTGGCTTGTTCTTTACGGCATATCGCCTGCACTGCTTCCGCACTTGCGGGCCGCTGGGCCCGGTCTTTGGCAAGACAGATGGCGATGGCTTGCTGCCAGGCTCCGGGCACGGGCAGGCCGGGGGTGTTGTTCATGCCATCCTCCACCAGATCAGCGCGGCGCTGGGCGATGCTGGGGGCGGTTTCGGTCTTGATGTGCAAGGCCAGAACCTCGGGGCCGCCCTGGTAGAAGGGCGGGGTGCCGGTGAACAGCTCGTAGAGCGTGGCGCCGAGGCTGTAGATGTCATCACTCACCGCCGGGCGGTGGCGCAGGCCCAGGCTTTCCGGGCTGGCGTAGGCCAGGGTGTTGCTGGTGCCGTGGGCCTGGCCGGTCTGGCTATGGCGTCCCATGGTGTCCTTCAGGCGCTGGCTGATGCCGAAGTCCATCAGGCGCGCCCGGCCCTCGGCATCGATGATGATGTTGGCGGGCTTCAGGTCGCGGTGCAGGCGCTTCTTGTCCTCGTGCAGGTAGGTGAGAGCGCTGACGATGTCGCGCAGCCAGGGCTCGATTTCGGCGGGCTCAAAAAAGCCCTGCGCGTGGGTTTCGAGCTTCTGCTTCAAGGTCTGGCCGCTGACGTATTCCAGGACGATGGCGGCGAGGCTGCCGTCCATCTCCATGCCGTAGGTGGCGACGATGAGCGGGTGGCGCAGCTCCTTGCCCGCGCGCACCTCCTCCCGCAGGCGGTCCATCTCCTTGTCCTGATGCACGAGGATGGTGGGCAGGAACTTGAGCGCCACCTCCGCCTTCTCGTTCTGGTCGAACGCCAGCCACACCACGCCCATGCCTCCGCTGCCCAGGCGCTCGCGCAGCTCATAGCGCCGGTTGAACACGACCTGCCCGGCCCTGAGCTGCATGTGCTCCGGGCTGGTGCTGTCGCGGGACTGGTCGGCGGGGAAAGGCATGGCGGGAAAAAAATGACAAATGTCTAATGTCTAATGCAGAATGGAATGCAAAATGGAGTGGGAGACAGCTTGGAGGTGGGTTGGTTATTCCGGTTCTGTCATTCGACATTCGTCATTGGTCATTTCCCACTCCCCACAATGTCCTTCAAACCGATGCTCGCGGCGTTGTGCAGGGACTCCGCTTTCTCATGGAACTCGGCGCGGGCGATGCCGAGGACGACGCAGAGCAGGAGGATGAGGCCTTCGACGATGTCGCTGAGGCTGTTGAGGCCCAGGAGGTAGAGGTTGCGGCCGGTGAAGGGCAGCAGGCCGAAGTTGGCGGCGATCATGTAGATGCTCACGAAGCTGAAGCTCATGGCGGCGATGAGGGCGAGCCAGGAGGTGAAGCTGTGCACCGGGCCCTGCGCGCCGGCGGAGGCGAGGCTGATGGCGAGATAGGCCACCAGCACGGCGAGCGCGCCGAGCACGCCGAACTGGGCGAAGATGTAGATGGCGGAGACGTTGTCGTTCATGGCGGTGACGGACTTGGCGGGCAGCACGTCCACATTGAGGTAGCCTTCGCCGAGCAGGCCGCGGTGGGCGTAGTTTTCCATGATGGCGTGGTCCTGGGCGATGCGCTCGGCGCTGTCGGTGCCCAGGTTGATGAGGTAGTCGCGGTTGGTGAACTGGAGCACGCGCAGCAGGGTGCTGTCGGTCACGAGGTCGGCGTCATCGGCCCCGCTGCTGGTGGCGGCGGCGACGACCTGCTGGTCCTCGGTCATGAGCTTGGACTTGAGGCCGGGCACCATGCCGATGACCCACTGGGGCGTGGTGAAGAGGATGCACATGAGCAGCAGGGGCACCACGGGCAGCAGGCCGCCGAGCACGGCGAGCACCAGGCCCTGGCGGCGGCGGCCGCCGGCGGCGGGCTCCTCGCGCAGCCAGCCGAGCACGCCCTCCACCCCGGCGACGCCGCCGATGACGGCGAGGACGATGGCCTCGGGGATGAAGTAGAGCATCAGGCCCAGGTCGCTCGTCAGCACTGCGGTGGCGATTTCGCACAGGGAAAGCACCACGGCGCAGACGATGAAGGGGCGGACCTGCGCCCAGGCGAGGGTGCGGCGCGCGAGTTTCTCACGCCATAGGACAAAGAAACACAGGGCGAAGAGCAGCACGTAGAACGGCACGAAGCCGATGGAGAGGGCGAGGCGGAAGGAGCCGAGCGGCACGGCCTCCTTGAAGCCGAGGGCGAGGAGCACCACGCGGATGAACAGGCCGATGGCGGCGGCGGCCATGAGGCGGCCGTAGCCCACCCACTCCTCCAGGGCGCGCAGGTGCTTCTCGATTTTGCCGGGCAGCAGGGCGCTGATGAGGACGCCGCCGAGGCCGAGCACCAGCGGCGCGATCACCACGGCCCACAGGGCGTGGTTAAGGATGATGCCATTGAAGGGCGGGTTGACGAGCGCGGCCTGGCCGAAGAGCACGCGGCAGCAGGTGAGGCTGGCGGCGCCGAAGAACAGGGCCACCCAGGAGAAGGTGGCGCCCTGCCAGGCGCAGAGCACGCAGGCGAGGATGCCGGAGATGGCGACGATGCAGATGGCGTGCACGGGCACGCTGTGCTTGGTGATGCTGAGCATGAGGCGGCGGTCGCCGCCGATCTGGAAGGGCTCGCCGTAGGGAAGCTTGTCCTGCAGGCGCCAGTCGTCCTGCACGGAGAGGGTGAGCCAGTTGAGCTGCACATCGGCATTGGCGGTGTCGAACCAGCGGCTGAGGCCGGGGAAGAGCACCTGGTGCTGCAGGGTGCTGAAGCCGGTGCGGTCGTTGACGGCCACGCGGATCTCCGTGCTGCCCTCGTTGCGGGCCTTCAGATCGGCGCCCACCTCGCCCAGCGGGATGGAGCGGATGAAGGGCTTCTCGAAGCGCACGCGCAGCACGGGCACCTTCTTCTTGTGCCCGCCCTTGTCATCGGCGCGCATGACCACGCTGAAATCCGGGAAGCGGCGGCGCACCGAGATGCGCTGCGGGTCCCACACGCGCGCGGCGTGGAAGGGGGTGCCGAAGGAGACGCCGCGCGCCTCGCCCTGCTCATCCGCCATCACCTGGAGGAACTCAAGTTTGCCGCTCTTTGCCAGCAGGCCGTCCGGCGGCGATTTCACGGCCAGCGGGGCGCCCTGGCGCTCGATGGCGAGGCCCGGCTCAAACTGCAGCAGGCTGGCGCCGTTGACGGAAAACTGGTCGTGCTTGGGGCCGTAAACAATGAGGGAGCGCAGGCTGCTCTCGCCCGCCACCACCCCGCCCAGGGGGAAGACCTGCTGCGTCCACGGGCGGCGGGAGCCGAGAGGCACGTTCAAATTCACCAGCGGCAGCACGATCTCGCGGTTGGGCAGCTTCCAGCGCGTCACGGCATTGGGCAGCCAGGCGCACTGCCAGTGGCTGGAGGGACCGGCGGTGGGGACGGGGCTGTCCCCGGCATCGGAATCGGTGTCCGCGTCGCCGGCGGCGGTCTTGGCCGCAGGGGCTTCGGCGCCGGCCCGGCCCAGCAGGATGAAGACGCCGCCGGCAGGATCGTTTTCCAGGCCCACGCGCACGCCGTGCTTCACCTCGCTGTTGGCCTGCGGGTAGGTGCCGGCGAGCTTGCGCTCCGCCAGGGCGCGCCGGCCCGCATCGGTGAGTTCGAGCGTCATCCGCCCCTCGGGCGTGATGCTGAGCTGGAGCACGCCGGGAGGCAGGCCCCTGACCATGAAATCATCCTCCTGCGCGCCGCCCACCTTGCGTTTGGCACCGGCCTCCAGCTCGAAGGGATGCGCCACCGGCTGGTCCTTGGCGGGGGATTCCCAGTCCAGCTCCGCATTGAAGCGCAGCAGGCCGGACTCCTTCAGCCGCAGCTCGCCCACGGCGGGATCAGGCCCCACCAGGGCGAAGGTGGAGCCGTCCGGCTCGTACCGTGTGTGGATTTCATCGCCCCCTTCAAAGGACAGCCGGCGACCGTTGACCATGACGCCCATGTCCGCCTTGAAATCCGGGCCTTTTTTCACGACCAGGACGGAGCCCTGGGCGTGCAGGCTGACGATGTGCGCGCCCAGGCCCTCGATGCGGCCCAGGCCCTTGTCCGCCTCGCCGACCCAGTGCGGGTTGCGGCCCTGGACGTTGAGGTCAAAGCCGCCGGTGCCGAGCTGCCACTGCGCCCGCACCTCGCCGCCGGCCTGCGGGTCCACGCGCAGCACGTCGCCGGACTGGAGCGGCACCACCCGGGGCAGGCCGGATTCCAGCGGCACCAGCCGGTCGCCGCTGCGCACCAGCAGGCCGCGCTGGTAGCCAGGGCCGGGGAGGACCACGAGGTTGTTCTGCTCCCAGCGCAGGTGCAGGGCGTCCACCGGGTAGCCGGGCACCTCGATGCCGCTGGGCCTGCCGTTTTGCGCCTCGCCGCCGATGACGATGTCGCGCGGGTGGCCGTCCTCGTCCTGCAGGTTGATCTCCAGGCCTTCCAGCGCCACGTGCGCCACGTTGTGGCAGCCGCCCATCGCCAGGATGAAGGCGGCGGCGACGTAGCAGGCCAGCACCGGCAGCACCGCCAGCAGGGAGGGCAGCCTGCGGCTGATGTGGAACAGGCCGGCAATGACCAGGAAGACACCGGCGGGGATGATGAAGAAGAGCGTGAGGGAGTTCATAAGCGGCACAGGTCAATCAAGAGATCATGGCGGCAATATTCCGCCGCCCAGGCGCACAGGCCGCATCCGGAGGCGCTCCTCAGCAGGGCGCCGCCGCCAGCGTCGCCGGGCCAAGCTCGCCCATGCGCACCGTGAAGCCCTGCTCGATCTGCTCCAGGGGCACGATGACCGTGCCGTTTTCCACCAGCGGGTACTCCGCCCCGGAGCCCGTGGCCAGCACCGGCTGGTGCAGCGCCGCGCCATGCTCGGAGAGCCTTTCGCCGAGCGACACCTCGACCCGGCCGCCCACCAGCGTGTTCATGCGCAGCTCGCGGGCGAAGCCCACGAGGTTGTAAGTCTGCCGGTGGTGCGCCGCCGCGCCGCCGGTGGAGACGGTGAGGCCGCCCGCATCCTCGCCCATGGGCAGGCGGAAGGCCTGCACCAGCGTGATCTCCCGCATCAGCTCCTCCTCGCGGTCCGCGTACTCGTGCCGCCCATCCAGCACGGAGGTGATGGGCGGGGCGCTGCGGGCCAGGTCGGCCTCGCCCCAGGCCCGGCCTTCCCTGGCCGCCAGATGCAGCGCCTGGAGGCGGGCAAGGTCGTCCGGCGGCACCTCGTCGATGCGCAGCGCGTCCTCCAGCACCGCGCCCTTCACCCAGCGCGCATTCCAGAAGCACAGCACGTGCAGCAGGGGTGCGTTCATCTGCGTCTCCCACTCGCCGTCGCGCACGGCGTACAGGGAGGGGCCGAAGGGGACCGCCAGCCACTCGTCCGTGCCCGGTCTTTCGTCCAGCACCAGCACCGCGAGGGTGCGATGCCCTGGGGAACGGAAGGTGTAGCCCAGCAGGCGCACGTCTCCCACGGACAGGAAGTCCCCCGTCTCCTGCGGCGCTCCTGCGGCGGAAACCATCAGGTCGCCCAGGTTGGAGCCGCCGCGCAGGGGCTGCCTCAGGGCCTGGATCAGCTCCTGGCTGGCCTGGTTGATTTGGGCGGCGAGGGCCGCCAGCTCCTCCGCCGGGGGTGGAGTGGATTTTTCCAGGCGGGTGCGTGCGCTGGTGTACAGATCGTACGTGAGCTCCCAGAGAGGTTGGCCGGAGCTGGTCGCAGAGGATGAAGTGTTCATGGTTGTGTTGCCTCAAGCGGGTTTCCGGTCATTTCGAGGGGCAGCCCCAGCAGCGCTCCCTGCGGGTGGAGCAGGTGGCGGGGATGTCGATCCGGTCCTTTTTCTCACGCTCGTTCGTGACAGAGGAGCGATAGGGGCAGGCGAATACGTGATTGTTTTTAGAATTGATGAGTTCCATGACCACTTCAAAGAGCGGGCGTGGGATTTTTTCCGACCAAAACCACTCGGTGCTCAGCCGCATGATCTCGCGGGCGGCGCTGGCTTCCACGGTTCGCCGGCTCCGGAAATCCTCGTCAGGCAACATGGCCGCGACCCCCTGCCTGAGCCGCTGCATGCTGGTGAGCATGCGCTCACGGTGCCGCTGGTAGGCCACCCGCAGCTCAATCGCGATGGCCGGATTGTTCAGGCCCACCGTGAAGCCGTTGTCATTGTCAGCGTCCTTGCCCTCCAGCTTCTTAAGTGACGCGACAAAGTAGCCCAGCCGCACATCGTCCGTCATGTTCGGGCTTTCGAATTCCCGCTGTCCCAGAGGCTCGCCGAGCTGCGTGAGCTCCTTCAAATGCAAGTCCTCCTCGATGTTGCGGGAGTCGGCCAGCACATCCTCGCCGGTCTGCGTGCTGCCTGCTTCGGAATGGCCCAGCGGCTCATGGATGAA
>CAINXC010000580.1 GCA_903854655.1 uncultured Verrucomicrobiota bacterium
CCGCCAGGGTTTCCGGAGATCTTGAAACTTTGTGGGTAATCGCTGGCCCGGCAGGTGAGGGGCGTAACGTTCCAATGCAACTCCATCTCCATTGAACAGGGCGCGTCCAGTTCCACCGAAGAATCCGGCAGTCACCGCCGGCTTCTCCCTGATCGAGATCGTCATCGCCATGACGATTCTCGCCATCATCGCGGCGGCGGCCATTCCGTCGCTGCGCGGCCTGCAGCGCGAGCGCCTCGCCCGCGAGCCCGTCAAGGAGCTGGTGCGCATCGCCAAGGAGGCCCGCCTGCAGGCGCAGAAGGAGCAGCGGCCCTACCAGGTGGTGCTGCACAGCGGCGGCTTCACCGCCACCCGCTACTTCAGCCCCTACCTCACGTTCGCCGACATCACAGAATTCGTGACCGCAGCCGACCAGGTCGCCGAGGACCCCTTGATTCCTGAGAACGACCCCACCGCCAACGGCGCCGCCGTGCAGGGCGACAAATCCCAGGGAGCCGCGCCCTTTGACAGCCCGGGCAACCTTCCGCCCACCTCCAAGGTGCCGAAGAAAAAGGAATGGATCGAGAAATACGATCTGCCGCCCAGCACCACCTACAGCGTGAAGTTCTGGCACGAAACCGATCCCACCGACATCCAGGGCGAAACCGTCAGGCTCTGGGTGTTTCAGCCCAGCGGCATCTGCGAGCCGATCAAGATCCATCTGGCCCGCGACAACGCCACCTTCGACATCGAGTTCGGCTCCTTGTCGGCGGATATCATCAAGGAAGCTTCATCCGTGAAATGATGAACCCGAAGCGCCAGCGCCCCATGACTGCGAAAAGACCCGGCCCTGCGTCCGCTGGTTACATCCTGCTCGAGCTCATCATCGCGCTCACCATTTTCGCCATCGCCGTCCTGGGCCTCACCAAGTCGCTGAACACCTCGCTCGAAATCGCCAACATCCTCAACCACGAGAACGCCGTGCGCCTGGGCCTGCGCTCCTTCGTCGAGGAGGTGAAACGCAAGAGCATCCCCAACATGGTCATGACCACGGACAATCCCGCCCTGGATGTCACCTACTCCAGCGAGGTGGAGCCGGCCGAAATCACCCTCGCCACCACCGGCGAGGTGCTCACCGACATCTACCAGCTCACCGCCAGGGCCACGTATAAGGTCAACGGCCAGCCGCGCGAGGAGTCCGTGATCCTGTTCCTCTATCAAACCCAGGCCGAGCAGACCCGGAGGCAGGACCGATGAGAACCCGCCCGCCATCCACCCTCCGTTCCCGGCGCCCCAGGGGCTTCTCCCTGATCGAGGTCGTCATTGGCATGACCATTCTGGCGATGATCACCACCACGCTGTTCGCCATCATCAAGGGCAGCGTCAAAGGCGCCTCGGACATTGAGAAACTCCAGCGCGAAAACGACCAGGTGAACCGGTTTCTGGAGCAGGTGCGCCTCACCATCGACACCATGCCCGCCTCGGCCACGCTCACTCTCACCATGGTGGACCAGGGCAGCGGTCTTCAGGAGTTCAAAATCTCCGGCGTGTCCACCTGCTTTCCCTTTGGTTCCAATCCCATTTCGTACAACGACACCACGATTGGCATGCGCCCCGATCTCATCAAGCCGATGACCGAGGGGCCCGCTCCGATGCCGCGCTACAACCTCGGCATCACCCGCACCGACATCATTCCGCAGACCAGCAGCACCACGGTTGTGGTGCAGCAGTCCAACACCAATACTGACAGTGATGAACAGGGGCGGCCCTGGATGCCCTTGCTGCCCGGTGTCGTGGCCTTGCAGTGGGAGTTCTATCAGGACTCCAACAAAGAATGGCTGCAGGAGTGGAGCACCACCCAGTGGCCGGGCTTGATCAAGCTGCACCTCACCATGGAAGGCCGCACCCAGCCCCTGACCATGACCTTCTGCCCGCCGGAACTGCAACTGCGCCCGGCATCCCAGGCCCCCGCCCCCGTTGCGACGACCGCAGCCGCAGGCTTCGGCGCTGCAGGTGGAAAGGGAGGGAAAGGCGAAGGCAAGGGCAAGGGCGGAAAGGGTGGCAAGGGCGGCCCGCCCGGCGGTGGCAAGGGCCAAGGCAAGGGCGGCAAGACCCCATCGACCCCCAAAACCCCGCCCCCACACCCTCCACCCAAAACCCCTTGATCATGGACA
>CAINXC010000581.1 GCA_903854655.1 uncultured Verrucomicrobiota bacterium
CCAGAAAATGAGACCGGGAGCAAATCCGGCAATGGAATCCAGTCGCCGTAGTCGGGGCGCACGGCTATCGGCACGAACGCCAAACCGAATTGCAATGCAGGAGCAAGCCCTTGCCATTTCTTCGGCTGCTTCAATGCCTCGACGAGCTCTTCCCGTTTTTGAGTTCCCCACCAGTGCCGGAAACTTAATTTAGAGCGCTGCACATACGCGGGAGTCTTCTTCGTCTTGGCTTCCACCTTCTTCTGTGGCCTGCGTTCCAAAAGTGCGATGGCGGTTCCGACTTGGATACCCTCCCGGTTTTGCTCTGTGGAGAAGACACTGGGGTCAGGCTTGCCGTCCGGCGTCTTCTTGCCGGTCTTGTATTTGTCGCCGTTGAGGCAGTCGATGCTGATGGCGTCAAAGACCTCCATGAAGCGCTCTCTCATGCCTGTGTGAGACAGCCCATCAAGCCAGGAGTAATTGGAGATGAAGCAGATGATGCCCTTGGCATCCGCGCGCGGCAGGCCGGGTTTGGCGTCGTCGGACTGCGGAACTCCTTCGGTGATGCGGCGTTCGGCCATGCGGAAGAAGCGGACGTAGAGGTCATTGAGGCCCTGGCCCTGGGGCTTGGGCGCTTCCTTGGTCTCGCGGTAGGCGTGGCTGAGGTTGCGCTCCTCCTCCACCGCCATGCCCGCATAGCCATCGTACGGCGGGTTGCCGAGGATGACGATGATCTCCTCCTTCTGCTTCACGTGGTCGGCGTGGTCGCGCTCATCGGAGAATTCAGAGAAAAGGACCTGGTCCTTGGGGTGCTTCACGGGCACCCAGCCGGTGAGGGCATTGGTGAGGAAGACCCCGGCGCGCTCGTCGTGGTCATGATCAAGCGCCGCGCCCCAGCGGGTGAGCATCAAGTCGATCTGAAGATGTGAGACAACGTAGGGGGCTGGCAGCAGCTCGAAGCCGTACAGGCGCTTCTTGGCCACCTCGCGAATCTTCAGCGCGGCCTGGGCCTCGCCATAGCCTTCCTTGAGCCGCTTGTAGATGAGGCGCAAAGTTTCAACGAGGTAAGCGCCGGTGCCGCAGCAGGGATCAAGAACGATGACGCTGGGATCGGCGAGGCCGTCGGACAGGCCGAAGTTGTCGCGCAACGCGGCATCGACGCGCCCCACCATGTAGCGAACGATCTCAGGCGGGGTGTACCAGACGCCGAAATCCTTGCGCAGCTCGGGATCGAACTCCGCCAGGAAGGGCTCATAAAAGTACTGCACGGCATCGCCCATGTCGTAACGGGCGAAGAAGCTGGCGCGGTCCACCCGGGCGAGGCATTCCTCGGTCCAGTCGAGAACCTCTTCAAGATCGAGGGCGCGGACTTTTTTGGGATCGCCCGCGAGCTGGACAAAGAGGGTGCGCAGGATGGGCAGGCCCAGGTGCTGGGCGGAGAGCCGCCACAGGAAGCGGTCACCCGGCTTGGGATGCTCCTCATGCCAGAGCACCCAGGCGGAGAAGATGCCGTAAAAGAGGGTTTGAACGAGGGTGGACTGGAAAAAATGGGTGCCTTTGTCGCCTTCGAAGCGGACGCCAAGCGCATCACTGAGCGCTTTCTTCACCGGCTCCAGCGTGCCCATGGGCGCGATCTCGATGCGGGCGCGGGCTTCGCGTGCGTAGCTGGCGAGGAAAGCGGCGAGGTCTTCGGGCGTGGCGATGCGAGCGGTGCTGAGCAAGGCGCGGCGCAGGAATTGCCAGAGGCGGTCGTAGTCAACGGGGTCTTTGGCGTTGCGGAGGAAGTGAACCTTTTCCCAAAAATCCTTTTCGCTGGTGGCGATGACGAAGCGCTCGCCCGCGACTGGCTTGCCATTTTCCCAGGAGAAGAGGGCAAAGGTGCGGTAGTTGGTGATGAGGATCTGGCGGTAGTGCTCCAGGTAGCCGCGCACCTGCGGCGTCTGCTCCAGGCCGGTGATGTCCTGGGCGAGGCCCTTGACCTCGATGACGCCGCGCTCGGGCTTCATCTCCAGAAGGGTGGGCGAGTCGTGGTGCTTGCGCAGCTCCTTGGTGGAGAACAGGCCGCCATCGGGGAGGCCCGCGCCGGTATTGGAGGGGTGGATGACGGCGCTGATCTTGGGCTTCAACGTATCGCCCACGGCGTTCAGGAGATTGCGCAGCGCCGGATAGCCGGAGGTCTCCGGCACGCCCGCGCCGAGGGATTGATGCAGATCGTGGAGGTAATCGGCGACGGGATGGGACATGGGCGGGGAGGGGCTGCCAAATGGGCAAAGCAACAATCCTACATCAAAGCGGGAGTTGCTTGAGCGGGCAAGGTTTAAACGAGATTGGTGGCGATGCTGACATTCTTTGTTCCCGTGCAATGGGCGTTTGCGGGCACTGACTGACGTCGTTCGGAGATCGACGTGTCCGGCATCACTCACAACCCCAGCCACTTCACCATCGCCGAAATCACCAGCGGGATGGTGATCAGACTGCCGACGGTGGTGGCGAGGATGACCTGGACCGCTGTCGGGGGGTGGCCGCCGTAGTGGCGGGCGAGGACGAGGCTGAACACGGCGCTGGGCATGGCGCCTTGCACGACCAGGACGCGCTTCAAATCGGGCGTGACGGGCAGCAGCCAGGCGGCGAGCATGAAGGCGACGGGGATGATCAACTGGCGCAGCACGGCGCTCAAAACGGCCACGGGCCAGTTGAATTTCTCGTGGCCCCACAGGTCGGCAATGGAGGCACCGATGAGCAGCACGCTGAGCGGCACGGAGCAGTTGCCCAGGTTGTTCATCACGGTGTGGGCGGGCGGGGGAATGAACTTCTCGGCGCCGAGGAAATTGAGCGCCAGGGCGGTGAGGATGGAGATGACGGGGACGTTCAGCACGGCTTTCCAGGGGGCCTTGCTGAGGCCGGTGAGGGTGCCGACCCCGAGGGTCCAGACGGACATCTCCACGCCCAGCGAGAAGGTGAACATCACGCCCAGGGCTTCCTTGCTGGGGAAGAGGGCGGACATGACGGGAATCGCCACGAAGCCGTAGTTCTGGATACCGGTGGTCATGGCAAAGGTGCGCCTGCCTTCGCCCACCTTCAGCCCGGCGAGCGGAGCCAGGGCATAGCTGGCATAGATGCCCACGACCACGAGGCCGTAGCCCAGCCCGGCGGCGCCCAGCACCCGCAGCGGGTGGTTCACCTCGGGGTTGCCGACGATGCGCTCCAGGATCAGGCAGGGGTAGAGCAGGTTCACCGCCAGCCGCATGAGCCCCGTGTCCGCCTCCCTGGGCAGCAGCCCGAACCTTCGCGACATCGCTCCCACCAGCATGATGAGGTAGGTGGGCAGGACGGCGTTGAGAATCGTTGTGTAGTCGAGCACGAAAGGGCTATGAATGACGAATGACGAATGTCCAATGACGAATGGCTCTGACCGGTTGTTTGTTCAACGCTCCTCTGGTTGCTATTCGCTGTTTTGCCTTTTTTGTCGCGGCTTCGCTGCCGGTCATTGGTCATTCCGTCATTCGTCATTTCCTCCATGTTCCGCCTTTTCCACATCGCTCTGCTCGTGCTCACCGTGGTGCTGGGCTTCATCGGCATCTCGCGCCTGAGCTACAACGTCGAGATCCTTGACCTCCTGCCCAAGGGAATGTCGGGCGTGGACGGGACAACGCTGTTCCAAAAGGTGTACGACCGGCCCGACCGGCTCATCATCACCATCAAGGGCGACACCGACGTGGCGGCGGACGATGCGGTGGAAGCCGTGGCCACCGCCCTGGGCAAGGCGACCGAACTGGCGCGCGGGGTGCGCTACAAGCCCTCCTGGGAGTCGCATCCCGAGGACATGCTGGAGATGGTCGCGTATTCCTGGCTCAACGCGCCGCCGGACAAGGTGAAGGCCTTGCAGGCCTCCTTGTCACCGACTGAGATCGGCAAGACACTGAAGCAACGGGTGGACCGCCTTGCTTCCTCGATGGACCCGATGGCGGTGGCCATTGAATCCAACGACGTGCTGGGCCTCACCCAGGCCATGCGCGCAGGCCTGGACAGCGCGACCATGGAAAGCCTGAGCGGCGGCGGTTTTGCCAACGAGGACGGCACTTTTCGCGTGCTCTACGTGGACGCGGCCAAGCCGATGACCGGCTACCGGGAAATCTCCAACTGGCTGGACCAGATCAAGGCGGCGGTGACAGCGGTGGTGAAGCCAGGTGTGCAGATCGGCTACACCGGCAGCCCGGCGTTTCAGGCGGAGATCGGGTCAGGCATGGAGGGCGACATGCAGCAATCGGTGAGCGGCATCACCTTCGTGGTGGCCTTCCTGTTCTGGCTGCTGCACCGGCGGCTGAAGCCGTTGTTTTTTATTCTGCTGGCCATGCTGGCGACAGGCTTCATCACGCTGGGGGTGGCCGGGCTGATGTTCGGCTCGCTCAATGTGATGTCGATGGGCTTTGCGGCGATCCTGATGGGCATGATCGAGGACTTCGGCGTGCTGGGATTGAACGATGCCATGAACAACCCTGGCGACTCCTTCAAGACCATTCACCGCCGCATGTACCCGTCGATCTGGTGGTCGGCGATCACCTCGGCGGCGGTGTTTGGCGCGCTGGGCCTGAGCACGCTGCCGGGCATTGCGCAGATGGGCATTCTCACCGGGCTGGGCATCCTGATCGGCGCGGGTGTGATGCTCTATGGGTTCCTGCCGGTGGCCATGCGCCTGTGCAAGGATCTGGCCCATGCCCCCGCAGCTGCCAGCACCGGGCCGGTGCGCTGGCCGGGCTACGTGACCCTGGGGCTGGCAATTGCCGTGGCAGGGGTGCTGGGCATCGGCGGCCTTCCCGGCGTGGCCAATGGCGTGGGCGTGCTGCGGCCCAAGAACTGCCAGGCCTTCGAAGCGCTCATGATTTTCGAGCAGCAGATGAAGCCGGACGAAGGCAAGGTGGAATGGCTGCCTGTGATCGTGCGGGCCAAGGATGAGGCCACGCTTTCGACCACCTTGCAAAAGGCCGGCGAGGAGATCAGCAAGGCGCAGCAATCTGGCGGGATCCTGGGCGGCTACCTGCCCACCGCCTTCGCGCCGAATCCGGCAAACCAGCGAGCCAATTTGCCGGTGCTGGCGGCGATCGCGGCGGAGCGCGAACGGTTGTTCAAGGCCGCCCAGGACGCCGGGTTCAATGAACGTGGCCTGGCCCTGGCGAAGAATGTCACACAAGTGTGGTCAACCTGGGCGAAGGAGGGTGCCGCCGCCATTCGCTGGCCCGACCTGACCAAGCTCGACGACACCGTGGGCCGCCAGCTTCATCGCGATGACAAGGACCTGATTGCCGTGGGCTTCATCCGCCTGGCCAAGACGGCCACGGTTTTTGAGTCGCCCGTGATCACCGCCTTGCAGGCCCTGCCAGAGGTGCATGTGGCGGGCTGGAGCTATCTCACCAGCCAGCTCAAGACCATCATGAACCGCGAGGTGCTGCGGGTGCTGCTGCCGGCGGGGATCGTGTTGTTTGTGATGTTCTTCTTTGTCTTCAAAGGCTGGCACGAGCGCGCGGTGGCGGTGGGGTCCATCGCCTTCAGCGGCCTGATCCTGCTGGCGGGCATGAGGCTCTTGAACATGGAGTGGAACTTCGTCAACATCGGCACCGTGCCGCTGTGCCTGGGCCTGGGCCTGGACTTCAACATCCATATGATTTACTCGCTGCGCCGCGCCGAACGAACAGGCGAGGACGGCCATACCATCGGTCGCGCACTGGCCTACTGCGGCCTGTCCACCGGGCTGGGCTTTGGCGCGCTGGCGATGTCAGACAACGTAGGATTGGCGACCTTCGGCGTATGCAGCATGATCGGCGTTCTGGCCACCCTGTTCGTCGCGGCTTATCTGGTCCCCTGGGCGTGGACGCTGGGGCGGGGGATGCGCGCTGGAGCGATGATCGGGGACCGCATTGACGATTGATGAACAAGGATTGCTGATTGTTGAAGTGGAAACCATTTCCCCTTCCGAACCTTCAACAATCAGCAATCCTTGTTCATCAATCGTCAATCAACCTCTCCACCTCACTCCGCCTTTTTCCCCAGCCCAAAGCTGAAGATGATCGTGGCTGAAACCAGCATGGAGCAGCACAGGTAATACAGGCCGCCGACGAAGGAGCCGGTGAGGTGCTCGACCTTCCCCATGACGCTGGGGCCCATGAAGCCGCCGAGATTGCCGATGGAATTGATCAGCCCGATGCTGCCCGCCGCCGCTGATTCGGTGAGGAACATGCTGGGCAGCGCCCAGAACGCGGGCATGTAGCTCTTGAACCCGGCGTAAGCGAAGCCAAAGCAGACGATGGTCAGCGGCAGATGGCCCTGGGTTTGCGGCATTAGGCCGAGCGCCAGTGAGCCCATCAAAATGGGCAGCACAGCGTGCCAGCGGCGCTCGTTCATCCGGTCCGAACTCCAGCCCGTGACCAACTGCCCGACCACCGCCACCGCAGGGGGGAGCATGATCAGCCAGGTGAGCTTGCCCATGTCCATGTCGTACCAGCCTTTCAGGATGCTGGGCATGAAAAACTCGATGCCATAACTGCCGGTGACCGTGCAAAAATAAGCCAGCGCCAGCAGCAGCACCTTCGGCTGCCGCAGCGCCTCCAGAACGGTCATGCGCCTGCCTTTGCGGGTCTCAGCACGCTCGCGCTCCAGTTCGGATTCGAGGGCTTCGCTTTCCTCAGCGGTCAGCCATTTCGCCTGGGAAGGCTTGTCCACCAGCCAGAGCAGCACGAACAGGCCCAGCGTGATCGCCGGCAAGGCCCAGAAGACATACACCCACTGCCAGCCCACCATGCCCAGCACGGGGGGATGATCGGGCCCTGAGCCGATTTTCAGCAACGCATCGGAGATCTTGGGGCTGACGATCTGTGCCACCGGCGTGGCGACCAGGAAGGTGGCCAGCGCACGGGCGCGGTCCCGGCTGGGAAACCAGTGGGTAAGATAGACCACCACGCCCGGAAAGAAGCCCGCCTCGGCAAGGCCCAGGAAGAAGCGAACAGTGTAAAATTGAACCGGGGTCGTCACCAGCGCCGTGAGCCCAGCCATCAGGCCCCAGGTGACCATGATGCGGCAGATCCATTTGCGCGCGCTCCAGCGCTCCACCATCAGGGTGCCGGGGATCTCCAGCAGGAAGTAGCCCAGGAAGAAAATGCCCGCGCCAAAGCCGATGACGTCATTGTTAAAACCGTGCAGGTCGCGCGTCATCATCAGCTTGGCCACGGCCACGTTCTGGCGGTCCACGTAGGCGATCATGTAACTCACAAACAGCAGGGGCAGCAGCCGCCAGTAGGCTTTCGAGCGGGCGCGGTTGAGCGCGGCGAGACGGCTGTCGATGTCGGGAGAAGCGGAAATCATGAGCGGGATAGGACGAACGGGAAACCGCAGTCTATCGGCGGGGTGGCGTCGGCGACAAGAACCGATTCGATCAGGTTGACCGGGCCTCCTTTGCCCGCGTACTCATCGCCGATGCGCACCGCCCTCGTTTCCCTGCTCCTCGCCTGCTCGCTGCCCGCCCTCGCCGGGGATATCCGGTTTGTCAGCGAATCCGTGCAGATGGCCGTGCCGTTCAAGATCACGCTGTACGCCCCGGATGAAGCCACGGGCAAGGCCGCAGTCGATGCCGCCCTGGAGCGCGTGGAGGCGCTTAACGCCAGGCTCAGCGACTACCTGCCGGAATCGGAGATCAACCTGCTGTCCAGTTCCTCTGGCAAAGACAAGGCGGTGGCCGTGAGTCCGGATTTGTGGAACGTGCTGGCGGCCTCCCAGCACATTGCCGAAATCTCGGGCGGTGCGTTCGACGTCACCGTCGGCCCTCTGGTCAATGTCTGGCGTCGCGCCCGGCGCCAGCAGAAGATGCCGCCCGCCGATCTGATCGCCCGCATGAAGGAGCGCTGCGGCTACCAGAAGATGCATTTGGATGCCGCCAGTCATACGGTGGAACTCACCGTGCCGGAAATGCACCTGGACGTGGGCGGCATGGCCAAGGGCTACGTGGTGGATGAAACGTTGAAGGTCTTGAAACAGCACGGCATCACCCGCGCCGTGGTGGCCGCCAGTGGCGACATCGGCGCCAGCGACGCCCCGCCCGACGCTCCTGGCTGGCGCATCAAGATCGAGCCGCTGGACGTTCCAGATGCCCCCGCGCCCCGCTATGTGATGCTCAAGAACTCCGCTGTTTCCACCTCCGGCGACTCGCATCAACGCGTCGAATTCAACGGCGTGCGCTACTCGCACATCGTCGATCCGCACACCGGCATCGGCATCACCGATCACAGCACTGTCACCGTGATCGCCCCCAATTGCACCACCACCGACCTGCTGGAAACCACAGTCACGGTGATGGGACCAGAGGCTGGAATCAAGATGATCGAAGGCATGGACAAGGTGGCCTGCTATCTCGTCCGCAAGCCCGGCGACAAAATCGAGATACGCGAGTCCTCACGCTGGGTGGAACTGGCGCATGAGG
>CAINXC010000582.1 GCA_903854655.1 uncultured Verrucomicrobiota bacterium
CCGTGGGTTTACTCGCCGAGGCTCGCATCACCCACGGCTACCCAAGGGCTACCCTCCGGGTAGAATCTCTTTCGCCAGGGGCAAGTGCAGAACATGCAGGTGATCAAGGAACTTCCCGTCCCAGCTCAAAGCCGGCCATTTTCGATGCATCGTGGCGTCACTCATCCGCATGAGCAGGTCGTGAGGGGCTTGCTGTCGTCAAGACAGCCGGGCCTGAGAAATCGGTGCCGCCCCATGCTCGGGCAGCACCCTGAAAAACTTTTTTTCAGAAATCTTGTCCTGCCTGTCCTCCACCGGGCGGTCTGTTTGTCGATTTTTTGAACGGGCCGCCAGTGCAGGCCGCGAATGAAACACCGACAGACCCACCACCATCCCATCCTCACGAACATGAAAACGAACCCCACTATTGTATCACGCAACGAATGGCTTGCCGCCCGGGCGGAACTCCTCGCGGAAGAAAAGAACCTGACCCGCCAAATGGACGCAGTCGCGGCGAAACGCCGGGCGCTCCCCTGGGTGAAAATGGACAAGGACTACCAGTTCGAAAGCCGCTGCGGACGTGTTTCCCTGGCGGATCTCTTCGGCGGGCGCAGCCAGCTTGTGATCCAGCATTTCATGCTCGCTCCTGGCTGGGAGGAGGGCTGCACGAGCTGCTCCTTCATGGCCGACCACACCGACGCCATGCTCCCGCATCTGGGGGCGCGCGACGTCACCATGTTGGCCGTGTCACGGGCGCCGCTGGCCGAGATTGAGGCGTTCAAGAAACGCATGGGCTGGGGCTTCGAGTGGGTCTCGTCCAACGGCAGTGATTTCAACTATGACTTCCATGTGGCGTTCACCGAGGAGGAGATGGCGAAGGGCAAGGTGAACTACAATTACACGATGCAGCCCTTCGGCAGCACGGATGCGCCGGGCATCAGCGTCTTCGACAAGGACGCCGAGGGCAATGTCTTCCACACCTATTCGGTCTATGGCCGTGGTGTGGAGCTGATGATGGGCACCTATCGCATCCTTGATCTGGTGCCCAAGGGCCGCGACGAGGAGGGGCTCGAATTTACCATGGCATGGGTGGAGTACCACGACAGCTATGGCACTGCCTCCAGCGCGGCCTGCGGTTGCAAATCGGCGGAGGCAAAGGCATGAACACACCTCGCTGCTGTGAAGGCAGGCAGGCCCGCCGGCCGGCGCCCTGGCTGCGCCGTGTGGGGGAATCCGCCGGGTGGCTGCTCCCCGGCACGGCCCTGGCGTTGCTGCCGAAGTGTCCCATGTGCGTGGCGGCCTATGTGGCCCTCGGCACCGGGATCATGATGACTCCCGCATCCGCCACCCTTCTCCTGCGCACGGTCACCGTATTGTGCATCGGCGCACTGGCCTGTTGCCTGGCGCGACGCATGATGAAATACTGCCGCCATTAACACTTTCAAACATCCACCCACAAACACACCCTGATGAAAACAGAACCCGCTGTTCAACACATGTTCCTCGTCCGAGGCTCCTGCAAACACGGCATCTCGCCGGAACAAATGCAGGCGCACATGAGCGAAGTTTACGCCTGGATCGACGGCCTCTACAAGCAAGGCGTCCTGAGCGCTGCGCAACCGCTGACGGATGAAGGCAAGGTCGTCTCCGGAGGCAATGGCATCACCGTATCAGACGGCGTATTCGCGGAGTCGAAGGAGGCCGTCGGCGGCTTCTTCATCCTTAATGTGCAGACGATGGAGGAGGCGGTAAACATCGCCCGCACCAGCCCTATGGTTCAGCACGGGGGTCAGCTCGAGGTTCGCCGCATCGCCGAACTGAAGCCTGAGTGAGCTCCCGATGAGCACCCGCAGTGCCAGCGCAGGTGAGGTGGCCGCCCATTTTTTTCGTCATGAAGGCGCAAAAGTGGTGGCCACTCTCACCGCGCACCTCGGCACCCATCGGCTGCAGCTTGCGGAAGACATGGTGCAGGAGGCGCTGCTGCGCGCGATGCAGACGTGGTCGTATCGCGGCGTGCCGGACAATCCCGCCGCGTGGCTGACGCAGGTGGCGAAGAACCTCGCCATTACAGCGCTGCAACGCGAGCAACGCTGGAATGACAAACAGGACGGCATCGCCGCCGAGCATGAGCGGTGGCTGTCCGCACCCCCTGGCGACATGATCCACGAGACCTTTGCTGACGACACCTTGCGCCTGATGTTTGTCTGCTTTCACCCCGATCTCGCGGTCGAGGCGCAGACGGCTCTGGCGCTGCGCACCCTGTGCGGGTTCAGCCCGGCTGAGATCGGCGCCGCCTTCCTCGCCAGCGAGGCCGCCATTGAGAAGCGGCTGGTGCGCGCCCGGCAGCGCATTCGTGAGCTGGCGCTGCCCTTTGTCGTGCCCGATCCGGCCGAGCTTTCGGCGCGGCTCAATGGCGTCCTGCACACGCTTTACCTGCTCTTCAACGAAGGGTACAAAGCCTCCACGGGTGACCGCCTCGTGCGCGAGGACCTTTGTCACGAAGCCATCCGCCTCGCCACCCTGGTCACGGAGCATCCGGCCACGCAGGAGCCGCGCGCCCATGCCCTGCTCGCCCTCATGCTGCTGAATGCCGCCCGCCTGTCCGCGCGCACGGATGATGCGGGCAATCTCCTGCGCCTGCACGAGCAGGACCGCACCGCCTGGGATCAGGTCATGATCCAGCGCGGCATCCTCTGCCTCCGCCACGCCGCCAATGGAAGCGCTATCAGCGTGTATCACCTCGAAGCCAGCATCGCCGCCACTCACTGCGCGGCGGCGGACGCCTCGGCGACGAACTGGCCGCGCATCCTTTCGCTCTACGATCAACTCGTCGCGCTCTCCGGCTCCCCCGTCGCCGCCATGAACCGCGCCGTCGCCATCGCCCGCGTGCACGGCCCGCAAGCCGGGCTGCACGCGCTCGACGACATCAAGCAGCGCCCGTTGCTGGAGAGCTCCCACCTCTACCACGCCATCCGGGGCACGTTCGCCGCCGAGCTCGGTCAAACCGCAGCCGCTCTCACGCATTTTCGCCGGGCCGCAAACCTCGCCACCCTGCCTGCCGAGCGCGACTTCATCGCCCGACGTATTGAGGAGTGCGAAAGGATGCAGGCTTGAAGTCCTGGCGTCATCAGGTGGCAAGTGTTGCCCATCCTCCTTCGTTCTTTCCTGGTCCTTGCACGCTTTTGGAGAATCACACGATTGTCGGCGCGCTGCGTTGAACGACGAATCCAAAGTAATCGACATGAAACTCGTGCTCACGCTCCTTGCCACGCTGCTGCTCACGGCGCTGCCGGGGTTTTCTGCCAATGAAAAGCCTGCGCTCATTGATGCAGGCGTCGGCATGGTGGACATCACGCCAACGGAGGAAGTCACGCTGGCAGGCTCCCCTTCGCCAAAAAAGACTTCGGAGGTGAGGACCCGTTTGTATGTTCGGGCGCTGGTGTTGTCGGCAGGCGCAACGAAGGTGGCGATCGTCACGCTCGACACGCTGAAGTATCCTGTCGAGCATGTGCAAAGGGCGCGCGCGAAGATCGAGCAGGCGACCGGCATTCCGGCCGCCAATGTGATCATCTGTGCATCGCACACGCACAGCGGCCCGCTTTGGAGCTACTACAAAGACCAGCTTGTGACCCCCATCGCCGAGGCTGTGGCAAAGGCGGCTCAGGACCTGGCGCCCTGCACCTTGGGCGTGGCCAAAGGCAGGGCGGAAGGCGTGGCCGAATGCCGGCGCGTCATCAAGGACGGGCATGCGTGGAACCGCTGGCAGCTCAAGCCGGACGAGGCGGGCAGGTACCCGGCGGAAGGCCCGGCTGATCCCGATTTTGATGTGCTTGCACTCACGGGGCAGGATGGAAAATCCAAGGCTGTCGTTTACAACTTCGCCTGCCACGCGGCCAACACGCGCGCGCCGGTCATCTCGGCGGATTTCCCCGGCGACGTGGAGAAGCACGTGCAGCAGCAGCTCGGCTGCGATGTGCCCACGCTGTTTCTCACCGGCGCGTGCGGCGACGTCAATCCCATCTACAGCGTGAGGCGCGATCTTTTTGGCGAAAAGATCGGCGGTGAAATCGTGCGCTGCCTTCACCAGCTCGAACCCGTCGCCAAGCCGTCGCTGGCGGTCGAGTGCCGCGAGTTCCAGATGCCCGGACGCGAGCACCCGGAGTTCAACGAGGCCGAAGTCGCCCGCAACTGGCCCGCGCAGCTCGAACACTACCGGAAGGCCTACAATGACATGAAGAAGCGCGAGAAGCCCGCCTATCTCTACTTCGTCACCGGCATCCGCATCGGCGATGATTTCGCCATCGTGACGAACGCGAACGAACTGTTCTGCAGCGTCGGCATGAGCATCAAGAAACAGTCTCCCTTCAAGCATACAATGACCGTGGAGCAGACCAACGGCGCGCACGGCTACGTGCCCTCGGCAAAAGCCTTTGCAGGCGGCAGCTACGAGACCTGGTTCGGCGAGCATTCCTACCTCAGCACCAAGGCCGGCGAGATCATCGAACACGAGTCGCTCGGGGTGCTGGCACGGTTGAAGAACTCACCTTGATCATGCAAAGTCCCGCCGCGCCTACCTCAGAGTCATCGGTGCCTTGCCCACCGTGCCCCTTCTGGAAACCATGGGCTTGGGCTGAACGCACTTGATAGACTGCCCTCATTGACCAAAAATTGATCGAAAGTGCAATTCCATTTCGTCTCGTCGGAAAATGGTCATTTACTAAAACATCCTCGCTTGCTAAAACAAGCTATGTTTGCCCCCTGTGTTCAGGTGCGCTCCTTGAAATGGACGGCGATTCGCGGAATCGTTCCCATTATCGCGTTCTCGCTCAACATGCACCTTTTGGCTGCGGCAGAAGGCCCGACGGGTGAAGATCCAGTGAAGCTGTTCGCCGCGTTCGAGTCAGAGTGGAAAGCCCGTGAGCAGGGCCGGGCTTCTGAGGCTGCTGAGAGGCTCATCCATCTGCGGGAAGGAGCACGTCCCATCATTCCTCAACTGATAGCGTTCATCAAAGACCTACCCGAGGGAAATAAGCTTGATGGGACCGAGTATAGCTATCGAAGCGATGCTGCGAGGATTCTCGCTTCGATTGGTGCACCAGCCGCGATTGCACTCCCGGAATTGATTGCCGGGGGCGATGCAAAAGTTTCCACAAAAGGCACCAGTGTCCTCTTGAACGGCACACCTGTGATGGGGAGCAAGTCATTCACTGCTAAGGAGGATGAGTTTCTTCCATGGACGGTAGCCTACTCTCGGTTCGAGACTATCGCCGAAGCCTTCGATTGTCTTGCCTTTGAAGCTGTGCCCGCTGTTCCTAGACTCATCCAATTGCTGAATTCACAATCGGTGGAAATCCGCGCAGAGGCCTGCCGCTGCCTAGGCCCGATTGGCCGGCTCGCAAACGCCGCGCTCCCCCGAATTCGCGCACTTTGCAAGGACCCCGATGCGAGTTGTCGGAAAGAGGCTCTGCGTGCGTTTGCACTCATCGAGACGGATGAGACACAACTCGTGCCACTCCTGGCGAATGCGCTTGCAGATGATTCCGAAACCCTGCAATTGGCCGCGTTAGAGATCATCCCTGGCATTGGAAAATTGGCCATCCCGCTTTCAGATCAACTTGTGGCCCTGCTCGCCCACTCTGATCTGGATGCCAAAGAATTGCGTGGAGGAAAGGAACGTCTCTTTGTCCCGGACCTGAACGATCTGGAGTCGGGCAAAATCATCCAGGCTCTTGAGTCCATGGATCTTCAGAATGGCAAACAGTGCGATGTCATTGCTGGCCTGCTCATCCGTGACAATGGCCAGATGAATGAGGATGCTCGCAGCCGTATTTCGACGCTCCTGGTCAGGGCCGGAGCGATGGGCCACCCAGCACTCGAACGCTGGGTCACCTCGACACAGAACGCTGATGACAAAACACAAATCGCCGCGCTCCTCGCTGCATTCACTGTCAAGCCACCGATTGCAAAACTTGTACCCGCAAACATTGACCGCACCCTTGCTCTCTATCACAAGCTAGTGCCTCAAAAATCGAGCCCTCAAAATATAGGTGGCTTTGTTGAAGTTCCACCTATCGAAATGGCGGTGCATGGGTTATTACTGATCAGTCCGTTGCATAGACTACACTTGGAGCGCCAAAAAAGGAGCGGACCAATCTTGGCTGGGCTTTGATTTCGGCCAAATCGGCTTTCACTCGCTCCTTGAGAGATTCATTTTTCATGA
>CAINXC010000583.1 GCA_903854655.1 uncultured Verrucomicrobiota bacterium
AGATGGCCGGAGCGTTCTAAGTCAACGCCACTTGACCAATGATGGCTCCCCGGCAATGCGTGGTCCCCATGTCCGTCCGTTTCATCAAGCTTTTCCTAATTCTAGCCCTGCCCTGCAACGCCTTTGAACTGCGCATGGGCAGCGGCGAACACGACTTGGAACGCTATCGCGAATGCGGTTACAATCTTGCCCCACTGGGTGACATCGGCAAACTGGCCGATTACTCGGAGGCGGCGAAGGGCCTTATAGCACCAGATTCACCGCTGGGCAGGCAGATCGCCAAAACGCGAAGATCCTTCGACAGGGATTGTGAGGCGGCGGCAAAAGCTGGCATCGCCGTGTGCGCTGGAACGGACGAAGTCAGCCTGCCCAACGTGGTATTTCAGCAATTCAAGAATGACATCGGATTGAAGGACAAAATCAATCTGGAGAGCGAGGCATTCTGGACGCTTTACCGGGCGAAGTACCGCGAGGTGTTGCGATCATTCCCCGCCATCGCCTACGTGATGATCCGCACCGGCGAAAATTACTCGAACCACAACAGCGAATACGTGGGGCAGACGGTACGCGGCCGAAAGCTCGACGACTTGTACTACAAGCACATGCAGCGGCTGATCAACGAGACACGGGCGGTCGTTGTGGACGAGTTTCACCGCAAGCTGATCTGGCGCACGTGGGACCTGGGCAACGAAGGCTTTCACGCCAGCCCCGATGTTTACGATCGTGTGCTCTCAGGCGTCAAGGAACGCACTGGGTTGATCCTGGCCGTGAAGCACGTGCAGACGGATTTCTGGCAGTACAACGACTTTAATCCCAACATCGGGCGGGGCGGAGTGGACCAGATCATCGAGTTCCAGTGCGCCCGTGAATATGAAGGCAAGGGGGCGTTCCCCAACTATCTCGGCGTCCGCTTTGCCGAAGACATGCGCCGCGTCCGCTCGATGGGAGTGAACGGCGTGTGGATCTGGAATTTTGGAGGCGGCTGGGGCGGTCCCAAGTTGAAGAACGATTGCTGGGTGCGGGCTAATATTGATGCCGCCTCCCGTCTGGCGCAGAATCCTGATCTCAAAGCAGCCGACCTCGCCCAGCAGTGGGCCGTGAAGGAATTCGGCGATGCCGCCGCGCCCAAGATCGCCGAGATGCTGCTTCTTTCGCCCGAGTGCATCCGCAAGACCATGTACGTGGAGCCCTACGCGCTGAAGCACAAGGGCTGGATGCCAAGCCGCAACCTGATGCGCGACGACATCATTCGCGGCGAGCGCCAGATGGGCCTTCACGGCGGGCTGCACCTCATCTACGAGGAATCCAAAAACGCATTGGACACCGCCTTGCAAGAGAAACTGGACGCCTTGAATCTAGCGCGGCGAATGCTCGCTCTCTACGATGAAGCCAAACCCGGCATCATCGCCGACCGTGGTGAGAAGGTGTTCGATGAGACACGCAGCAGCCTGCTCTATCTGCAATCCCTGACGGAGGTGATGAGCCGGTACGTGCGCGGCATGTTCCTTTTCTACAAAAGCGAAGAAACTCACGACGTCGCCCTCGCAGAACAAGCTGGCGAAGAACTCACCCAATGGCAGTCCGCCTGGAAACGCTACAACACGGAGATTCCCAAACTCCCCGGCGCTGCCACCCTGTACCGCTCCCAGTACGACCAGGCGGAGAACACCAGCCAGGGCGCCATGGTGGACACCTGTGAGCGAGCGCTGAAAGCCATCCACGGACCGAATTAAACAACTGGAACGCCCGCCATCGCTCACGCATTCGCGCCGCTTTCTCTAGCTCGAAACTGGCTTGGCGTCATGCCCATGTGGCGACGAAAGTCCCTCGCGAGAGCACTTTGATCACTGAAGCCACAATCGTAGGCAATGTCGGCCATGCCGCGCTGGGTTTCGCGCAGAGCGTTGCAGGCGGCGAGGAGCCGGGTCTTGATGAGGAACTGCTGGGGGCCGACGCCAAAGGCATCCTTGAATTTGCGCTGCAACTGCCTTTCCGAAAGTCCGGACAAACGTGCGAGTTCGTCAATACTGACGTTTTGCGCATAATGCTGGCGCAAATGGTTCACAGCCTTGGCAATGCTGTGGAAGGGCTGGAGGAGCTGCGCACGCCCCTCATAGCTCTGGGAGAAACCCATGACGCCGATGATCTTGCCAGAACGCGAGCGGATGGGCATCTTGTTGACCACAAACCAGTCAGGCATGCCCAGGCGGTCGAACCACAGTTCGACCCGGTTAAGCAGTGGCTCGCCCGTGGCGTAGATGCGGGCATCGTCCTGAACATAGGAGCGCGCCATGTCGGCGGGATTGAGATCGAAGTCCGTCAGGCCGATCACCGCTGCTTCATCGTCGAGATGACAGATCTCGCGATTGTTCTGGCTGAGGAACATCAATTCACCCCGCCTGTTCTTGGCAAAGAAGTACACGCCTGGGATCACGTCGAACAGACGGTGGAAGAGATGGGCGGGATCGATGTCGCCGAGCCATGCGTCGCGTTTCTTCAGAAGGGCCTGGCGTGAAGGGATCGGCATGTCGCAATTTGCATAAACATTGTCGCCCCGCAACAAGACGAAACCGGGTTTCCCACCTAGCATCGTGGCGAGTTTAAAACGCCAAAGCCAGCACCAGACATGAACCAGCCTACCGATGAATTTTCGGTTCCTTCCCTGACACGGCGGAGCTTTCTTCAGACCTCGTCGCGCATGACCGCAGGCAGTGCGCTGCTCGCAAATCTGCCGGTGGCCGGCTTTGTCCATGCGGTGGCGGACGACACCCTCAAGATTGCGTTGGTGGGCTGCGGCGGGCGCGGGGCAGGTGCCGCCGACCAAGCCTTGAGCACCTCGGGACCTGTACGTTTGGTGGCGGTGGCGGATGTAGTGGAGGAGGGAGCGCGGGTGGCCTTGCGCAATCTGAAAGAGAAGCATGGGGACAAGGCAGACGTTCCCCTGGACCAGCAGTTCATTGGCTTCGACGGCTACAAGAAGGCCATTGGGCTCGCAGACGTCGTGATCCTGGCAACGCCACCGGGCTTTCGTGCAATGATGTTTGAGGAAGCCGTGCGCCAGGGGAAGCATGTGTTCGCAGAGAAGCCGGTTTGCGTGGATGCTGCAGGATTTCACCGTTTCCTGGCCGCCGCTGAAGAGGCGAAGAAGAAGAACTTGAAAGTGGGCATTGGCTTACAGCGCTATCACAGCTCCGGATACATCGAAAACATCAAGCGCCTGCGTGACGGCGACATCGGCCAGATCGTGGCGATGCGCGCCTGCTGGACGGGCGGCCCGCCGTGGGTTCACGAGCGCGAAGTGCTGGAGCAGCAGTGCGGGCGCAAGCTCACGGAGCTGGAGTATCAGGTGCGCAACTGGGTTCACTTCGTCTGGCTCTCCGGCGACCACATTGTGGAGCAGCACGTGCACAACCTGGACGTGATCAACTGGGTGAAGGGCGGCCCTCCGGTGAAGGCTCGCGGCATCGGCGGGCGGGATCCCGGCAAGGGCAAAGGCTATGGTGAGATCTTCAATCACCATTCGGTTGAGTTCACCTATGCGGACGGCTCCGTATGCCAGAGCGTATGCCATCAGCAGGCAGGCTGCTGGGCGGAGGTGAGCGAATTCGCGGTGGGCACGAAGGGCCGGAGCCAGATCGACCGCCATTGGATCTCCGGCCCCAAGGCATGGCGTTACCGGGAGCAGGGAACGAAGATCAATCCTTACCAGCAGGAACACGACGATCTGTTTGATGCGATCCGCAACAACAAGCCCTACAACGAGGCTGAATTCGGCGCGACGAGTTCCTTCACCGCAGTACTGGGACGCATGGCCACCTACTCAGGCAAGGAGATCACATGGGATCAAGCTGCCGCCTCAAAGGTGGAAACCATGGTGAAGCGAATTGACGAGCTGCCTTACCAGGAAGCAGTGGACCTGAATCCGCCCACGATGCCGGACGCCGAAGGCCAGTACAAGGTGGCAGTTCCGGGCGACACCTTTGTGATCTGAAAAAATGGCAGTGCAATCCCACCCCAAAACCGACACACTTTCGCACATGAGCGATGACATCACCACCCGCATCACCGCGTTTCTCGATCACACCAAGCAACTATTAGGTCAGTTGGACCTGGCCGCCATCACCCAGGCCCGGCAGATTCTGCTGGACTGCTATTATCGCGGCGGGCGCATTTACACGCTAGGCAATGGTGGCTCGGCCTCGACGGCCCAGCATTTCGCCTGCGACCTCGCCAAGTACGTGATTCCCGACGGCCAGCGGCCGTTCGACATTCGCTGCCTAACCGACAACGTGTCTCTTTACACCGCCTGGGCAAACGACGCGGCGCGCGAGGACGTCTTCGCCAATCAGATGCGCGGCCTGATCACGGCAGACGACGTGGTGATCATCATCTCCGTGCATGGCGGCAGCGGTTTCTCCACCGATCTCGTGAAGGGTGCCCGCCACGCACATGAGGTGGGGGCGAAGTCCATCGCTCTGGTGGGATTTGACGGCGGCATTCTCCACCGCGAATGCACTTGTTCCATTCTTGTTCCGGTCGAATCCACGCCACAAACAGAAGCGATTCATCTCGTGATCGAGCACCTTCTCATGCATCTCATCAAGGAAGACCTCGCAACGAAGCCTCCCCATGGCGCTTGACGTTTTATGCATAGGCCACGCGGCTTACGATGTGAGCGTGTTTGTGGACGGCTTTCCGCAGGAGAACAGCAAATGCGAGACGCATGAACTGATCGAAGCATGCGGCGGGCCTGCCGCAAACGCGGCCTACCTGCTCTCGTTGTGGGGCGCCCGCAGTGCCTTCGCCGGCCTTGTGGGCGATGATCGATATGGCCGGTGCATTCGCGATGAATTCATTTTGGCCGGCACGGATGCCTCATTGCTGGAACTGCGGCCGGGTCATGCGACGCCGTTGTCGATGATTCTCATCAACAAGCAGAACGGCAGCCGCACGATCGTTAACCGCAAGATCAAGGGCGCAACATTGGACTTGAAGCCGGAACAAATGGTCGGCATCACACCTGCCGTCCTCTTGTTTGACGGTCATGAGCTGGATGCCTCGCTGGCAGCGCTCGAAGCTTTTCCTTCAGCCATTTCAATCCTGGACGCAGGCTCCTGGCGGGAGGGCACGGCGGCGCTGGCGGGCAAGGTGCAATACCTGGCGGCGTCTGAGAGGTTTGCGTTGCAAGCCACCGGACTGCCTAACCTGAAAACTGAAGACAATCGCCATGAATGCCTGCGCCAACTGGGCGAGAAGTTCGCGACGAAGACGATTGTCACGCTGGGCGAAAACGGTCTGATTGTGAAGGAAAACGAGGACTTTCGGCATCTGGCAGCCTTCCCCGCGAGGGCAGTGGACTCAACGGCGGCGGGCGACATTTTCCACGGGGCGCTGGCCTTTGGCATCGCGCGTTCCATGCCGTTTTGGGACAGCTTGCGGCTGGCCTCGATGGCGGCCTCGCTGTCGGTGCGGTCACCGGGTGGGCGCTCTTCGATTCCGGCTTTGGATCGCGTGAAGGAGGCGCTGGCTCATGCAGGATGACCCTGGCTTTTCCGGGAGAAATCCGGACCGATTTTTTTCAATAGCAGCGAATCGATGGGAAAGAAGTGGACTAAGGCCATTCAATCTGGACGTCCCATTCGCGCCCTGCTCTGCTTGGCGCATGAGGGCCATCCTTTTCATATTGCTTGCAAATGCGCTTGTCGGGCTCGCTCATGGAACGTCGCCGCTGGAACTGTCGATCACGACTCTTACGCTGCCCACGCTTACAGTGGTGGTGAAAAACAACGATCCCCGGCGCACTCTCGGGGTGTGGGCGCCGGGCAACTCATGGGGCGATACGGCGTGGTGCTTTGAGTTTCGCGATCGTGATGGCAAGATCAGCAAGCCGAAATTCAAAACGTGCGCGTACTTTGGCAATGCCCCCATTGCCTGGCCTGTCGCGCCGGGGGCCACGGACTCCGTCGGGTTTGATCTCAACGAACACTGGTCGCCATCCGATGGCATTGCCTTCGACAAGCTCGAAGATGTCTCTGTTCGAGTCGTGCTCCATCAATACCTGCAACCCGATGGATACGTCAGGGGTCTGTTCACGGGCGAGGTGGCCTCGCCTTGGACCGACTCACTTCAAGCGCATGGCGAGGGGTCCTGCGTGGAGTGGTTCGCGTTGCCGGTCAGGCCCGATGGCAAGGCTTTTGATCTGGAGGGCTTTCTCCACCACCTGGGCTCGCTGAAAAGCCCGAAGAACGATTCGTCAGCCTCCTTGCTGGATTGGTTGGGAGCCGGGTGGGCCTGGGATCAGGCAGCGATCACGACTGCGGAGGGTCTTTGGGGCACGCTGCCGTCGGTGACCTTGTATCTACCTCATCAGAGCGTCGTGACCTTGACCTGGAATCCCAAAGCAGCCCTGAGTGACGCTCAACGCGCCCAGCTTGCCAAAGGCCTGGAAATACCTCCCTTGGGTGAGGGGGAAAAACATCAGCCAGGATGGGCGGTCGCCTCGGCTGTCCTGCCAAAATTACCAGCCGTGGGCATTGCCCATATGTATGTCGTCCTTCCCGGTGATAAGTGGTCCAAAGACTACTCGTCGCAGTTGCAGGCGGATGGCAGTCACCAAACGGAACCGGTGCTCAAAGAGATCAAATGAAGGACGAGCGGCGAGGTTCATTTACTGGCAGTTCCCTTTGCGTCGTGGGCAATATCAACCGCGATGTGAAGACTGCACCGCTGCGGGCTGGCGAGCATTTGTTTGCGGATGGAGAAACGTCGGCGGCTTCCATCACCGAGACCATTGGCGGCGGCGGGGCCAACAGCGCTTTTGCAGCGGCGTCGCTGGGCGCCCGCGTTAATTTCCTTGGCAGGGTTGGGCACGACGCACTGGGGCGCCGCCTGGAGCGAACGCTGAAACATCACGGCATTGCCGCCCACCTTGCCAGGGACGACGAAAATCCGAGTGGAACCTCCATCGCCCTTACCTTCGACAACGGCCACCGGCATTTCATAAGCTGCCTTCCTGCCAATGAAGCCCTGTGTTTCCAAGATCTCGATTGCAGCACGTTCGAAGCACGCTCGCACCTGCTCCGCGCGGATGTCTGGTTTTCCGAATCCATGCTGTTCGAGGGCAACCGGCAGCTCTTCCAAACAGCACGGCAGGCCGGCATGGCGGTTTCCGTGGATTTGAACTGGGACCCACAATGGGGCCGGGCGCAGGCATCTCACATTGCGTCGCGCAAGCAGGCCGTGCGCGACGTGCTGTCGCTGGTGGACGTAGCGCACGGCAATGTGCGTGAGTTGATGGAGTTTGCCGATGCTCCAGATCTCGACGCGGCCTTGAAGCGTTTGACCGACTGGGGTGCTGGAGCGGTGGTGGTGCATCTCGGGGAGCGGGGCGCTGGGTATTTTGCGAATGGCGAGCTTGTCGTGGAACCGCCCGCACCCGTTCGTGCGCAAGTCAACACCACCGGCACCGGTGACGTGCTAAGCGTGTGCATGATGCTGCTGCATCGCCGAACGGACATTCCGGTTCGTGAACGCCTGCGCCTGGCCAACGCCATTGTGGGCGAGTTCATGGAAGGGCGACTCTCGCTCATCCCGCCGCTGGCCGACTGATTTCAACCTCAACCCAACCACCTGTTATGCGATTCGGCATCAATACCTTCCTTTTCACCTGCCCGTTCACCAACCGCAGCGTCCGCTGGTTCCCGCAGTTCAAGAAGTGGGGTTTCGACACGGTCGAAATCTCGATGGAGAACCTGACCCACATTGATCCTGTCAAGGTGAAGGATCATCTCGATG
>CAINXC010000584.1 GCA_903854655.1 uncultured Verrucomicrobiota bacterium
GCTCGCCCCCGAGCGCGTGCAGGACACCGGCTTCGCGGAGCGCTTTGAAAAGGAGGCCCATGCTTTGGCCGCACTCAATCACCCGCACATCGTCACCATCTATGACTTTGGCCGGATCCCGTCCTCCCCGGTCTCTCAGCTTCCCATCTACTTCCTTCTCATGGAGCTGGTGGGCGGAGTGAATCTACGCCAGGCGATGAAGGCGGGCCGCTTCACTCCCGAACAGGCGCTGGCCATCGTGCCGCCGGTCTGCGAAGCGTTGCAGTACGCGCATGAGCACGGCATCGTGCACCGCGACATCAAGCCGGAAAACCTGCTTCTGGACAAGGAAGGGCGCATCAAGATCGCGGACTTCGGCATCGCCAAGATCCTTGGCGAGCCCACCACAAGCCTGGGCGTCGCCGAGTCCCAGCCCGCCGGAACGCCGCAGTACATGGCCCCGGAGCAGAAAGAGCAGCGCACCACCGATCACCGCGCCGACATCTACTCGCTGGGCGTGGTGCTCTATGAGCTGCTCACAGGCGAACTCCCGGCGGACAAGCTCCAGCCGCCCTCACGCAAGGTGCAGATGGATGTCAGGCTGGACGAAATCGTGTTGCGCGCCCTGGAGCAGACGCCCGCACTCCGCTACCAGACGGCGGTGGAGTTTCGCACCCAGGTGGAGACCGTTGCCCGCGCGGCTCCGGAGGTCAAGTGCCTCTCTCCGCAGCAGGCGCTTTACCAGGCAATGGGTTACCGCACCCGCTGGGGCCAGCGATGCCTGAGGCTTTCGTTGCTGGGATTCATGGGATTCATGGGATTCACTCCCGGCTGGCACCGCTTGTTTGGCTTTTTCGGTTTCTTCGGATTCATGGGTCTTGCCACGTTCATCGAGCTGGCTGATCGCATCAGGAGCATTGCTCCAGGCGGCCCGCCGCCCCCTCCCTCAGATCACCGACCCCCGCTGTACTGGCTGATCACGGGCATTGCCGGAACGGTGGCGTTGATCGGGGCTGTCTTTGTCGCGTCAAATGTTCTTTATCTCCGGTTGGGCGAGGTGTCACCCAAAAGCAGCGAGGCCGTGCTCGCACCCGCCAGCCCTCCCTCACTTGTCCTCTCCACCGGCGCTCCCGAGAACATCTCAGGCATCGGCGTGGCACTGGCGAGGACCGACGGGCCGATGGGACAGTTTTTGATCTCTTACGTCACCCCCGGCTCTCCCGCCGCAGAGGACGGCCGGTTGAAGCCGGGCGACTGGATCGAGCAGGTGGGCGACAGTGAGGATTCGCTGGTGGCGGTGCGCGGCTGGAAGCTGGAAAGCCTGGTGGCGCGCATGCGGGGCACAGAGGGCACCAACGTCTCCCTCCTGGTGGTTCCCGCCGGAATGACCATCGCCGATGCCTATAAAATCACCCTCAAGCGCAGGCATCTGAGGCTTTGACCACACACCTTGTTGAATGCGGTGCGCAGCCCGTGGTCCTCGGGGCCATGCTGGCACCGGGGCCTCGCATTGCAGCGAGGCAGACACCGGGCAGGAAATTAACAGGGTCGGAGGTGAAATCCTCGCAAAATGCACCAGGTAAAGGTTAGATGAACCAGCCTCACTTCGTTCACAGGCCATGGCCAAAACCCGCACTCCAAAGCCCCTCTTGAAGTCCAGGAAGAAGTTTCGTGTTGAAAAGGCCGGCAACATTCTTGACGCTTTCGAGAAGGCCATTGGCATTCTTCAAGGGTGGGGCGGCGGGGAAGATGCCTATTCCTGGTTTCGCGGGGTAAAGAGCAACCGCCTCTCGCTTCTGCCTGGTGCCTGCTGGCGCACGAACTATGACGAGCGGGGGCCTTTGCTGGACTTTTGCCAGCAAGGCATCCGGTTTGCCCCCGTCCAAGGCATCAATTCCTGGAGCACCTACTACCTGGCCCAGCACCATGGCATTCCCACCCGTCTCCTGGACTGGTCGGAAAGCTTCATCGCCGCCCTGTTCTTCGCGTTCGATGGTGCGGGGCCGGGAGATGTTCCTTGCGTCTGGATTCTGCGGCCTACCGCCCTCAACAAGATTCTGTTCGAATGGGAGGGCCTGGTTTCCCCGGAGAACACCAATGATCTCGACATCTGGCTGCCGTCCAACGTGAACACGGCATCGACCAGGCTCAGCGCCGACGATCGAGGGAAAGCCACGTACAACAACGCGTGGCCTATCGCCATCTACCCCCGGCAGGACAATACGCGAATGCAGAGTCAGAAGGGCTTCTTCACCCTGCATGGACATGAAAAGACTCCCCTTGAAGACATCATTCTGGCCCGCCATCCCCAGCCGGAAACGGTCCTCGCGCGCATCGATCTCAAAGGATGCAATACTGCAGCCGCCATTCGGCAGCTCGAACTGCTGGGAACCCGGCGCAGCACCATCTATCCGGACGTCGATAATTTCATCCTCGAACTCAAGGACACATACGGATGGTAGTGACGGTTTTTCAACCTCACGTGTTTGCACCCGCCAGCGCCTTGATGAGGTGCTGCATCTCGCTGTCCAGCTCGCTTTCATCCTGAAGTGTCTGCAGCACGGCGGCCCGCACAAGTTCGCGGAAGCGCTTGCGCAGGCGGTGTATGGCCACGCGCAGCGCCCCCTCGCTCATCCCCAGTTGTGTCGCCACCTCCGCGTGAACGGGCGGCGCGGCGCTCGCTGAAAGCCAGGGCCTGAGCGCTGCGAACACCTCGCCTGAGCCTGCCGCCGCCTGCTCTTCTTCCAAACTCGCCAGTGCCCGGTCAATGATCGCCAGCGCCCATTCCCGGTCGAATACGGTGTCCGGTGGCTCGCATTGCAGCGCGGCGGGCACCGGGCCGTGCGCCGTGTCGGTGTCCAGCGATTCCTGTTCCAGGCCCGCCCCTCGTTTCAGCCGCGACTCGCGCGCCCGCTGCGCGCCGATGAAGTGCTTCAAGGCACCTAACAGATATGAGCGAAATCTTCCGCGCGCCCGGTCAACCCCGTCGAGGCCGCCATGCTCCAGCACCTGCGCGAAGAAACCGTGCGCCAGGTCCTGCGCCTCGTCCCCGTCGTGGCCGGAGGCTCGCAGAAACCGCAGCACCGGCGCGTAGTTCACCGCGCACAGGTCGCTCAGCGCCTGCCTCGCGTCCGGCGAATCACCCCGCGCTGCGAGCACGCGTGTCCAGCGCGTGGTGAGAAAGCGGTCGGCAGGGGAGGTCATGCGAGGATGATGGTTCGGCCAGACTGACTGCGAGGCTCAGGTTTCAGCGCAGTCTGCCCGGTGCTCCTGCCTTGTCTTCTTGTTGGCTCCGGCAATGATAATTTGGAAAAATGTGCTCTGCCTCACCTCGCCAGCAGCGGCGCGATCACGTCTTCAAGTTTCTGCTGCGGATTGGCGGCCACTACTTTTCCGTCGGCGTCGATGATGTAAGTGTAGGGCACACCGCCGATATGCCAGGTCTTGTGCCCTTCCGGCGTGGCCCAGCCATTGATGGTCGTCGTCCAGCCCTTTCGCTTCGCGTGAGCGGCCACCCTTTCGAAGGTGTCGGCCGCGTTCGCGGGATCGGTGCCATCTATGCAGACGGTGAGGAATACAATTCGGTCGCTTTGCCCGGCGAATTGGGCGGCGGTCTTTTGCATCGCGTCCATCGCGAGCTGGCAGGGGCCGCACCAGGTCGCCCAGAATTCCAGCACGACAATTTTGCCGCGATGCCCGGACTCCAGTGAAGCCTCCCGGCTATCGTTCAACCGCGTGTAGGCCAGGGCCGGAACCTTGTCGCCGGGCTGGAGCGCCGGACCGCCGGGAGGCACTTTCACAGCTCCCCATTCTCTCAGTTTGGCCCGAATCAAGAGGACCTCGCGCGCGGCGCTGTCATCTGCGCCAGACGCAACCACGGTAAGCCGCACCTGCGAGCCATCCTTCCCTCGGATCATCGCCAGGACATCGGCCATGCGCCGCCCTTTGAGCGGCTGGGAAGGCTGCTCGCCTTCGCCCACCGCCAAGATGTAATCCCCCCTGTGAATGAGTTTGCTGGCTGCGGCAGAGGAGCTGGGGATTAAATCCTCCACTAGGACCTTGCCATCATCGCTATCCAGCACGACGCCGACCCCGGCCCTCGCTGCGCTCTTCGCCATCGGTGCGGGAGGTCGAGGCGCGGCATCCTCCTTGTCGCCCGAATGGGTGCTGCTGGCATCCGCGTAGGCCAGCGGCATCGGCGATGCGACGCAGAGCAGCGCGGCGGCGAGAAGAGTGCGGAGGCGTGGTGTTTTCATGGCGTGCTTATTTGGATTTCGAGTGGATGGCGGCGCTTCACATTCTGGGCGGCGGGATGTCAGAGGTTTTCGCCGGCTCCAGAAATGCGTCCATAAATGATGGCGTCGAGGTAGGAACCTTGCTTGAGGTGGTGATGTCGGAGTAACCCTTCTCGCTGAAAGCCCGCCTTCTCCAGCGCGCGGTGCGAAGCAAGATTGGAGCTGAAAGGCGTGGCGTAAAGCCGGTGAACCCGGAGCTGCTCGAAGGCATGGGCGGTAAACACGCTGATGGCTTGCGGCATCAGCCCTCGCCCGCGATAAGACTTCGCCAGCCAGTAACCGAACTCCGCGCGGTGATCGCCAGCCGACCATGCGCCAACGATGCCAATGCCTCCAATGAGAAAGCCCGATGGGTCGCGAATGCCGAACGTCGCCAATTGGGAATTCAAGGATTGCTCGCAGTGGTTGAGCCACCAGTCGGCATCCGCCTCGGTGTAGGGAAACGGAAGGGCCAGCAGGTTCCGGGCAATCTCCGGGTCGGTGAAGTGCTCCATGCAGGCCGCCTTGTCAGCCAGCGAGTTGAGATTGAGGTGGAAACCATCAGCCATTTCGAGGCTGTTCTTCGGATGTTCGTTCATAGGAAGCGCGAGAAATGGATTTTGAATTGTAGAAAGGGATCAAGGCTCGTGCGTAACATTGTATTAGATCGATATGTCATGTGCTATTTCAAAGCGATGCTTGGGCCAAGAACCCCGATCATGATGGCGGTGGCCGTGAGAGCTCCTGCGAGCCACGGCCAGGACTTGGCGAGACACCACGCTAGTATCGCATCATCGGGCGGAAGCTTGGCAAGCGCTCGCGTGACTGAAAGAAGCCCGGAAGTTCCACCCAAAGACGCGGCAGCAGCGGAGATTGCCACCACCATCATGCCGTCAGGGTTCAGGGAACCGGCCACGCAAAAGAGAATCCCACCCGTCACATAAGGCACAACAGTCAAGCGCTTGGTCAGCGACTGCCAGCCCACGAGTCTCCTGTCCACAAACAAACTGAGGCGGCACGCTGACGCTCCTATAACGCGCGAGTAACCAAAAACACCCGCCATGACCAGCACAAGACGGAGGATGGCTGTGTATTTCGTGCCCGCGATCACCACAGCCCAATCGCCAAAGTTGGACAGCCCCGAATACGCCATGTATCCGGGTACCTGAAACAGGTTGATCGCCCCAAACAACCAGAGGAAGTAGCGGGTCGGCAGCGACCACGACCGACGAAGTGAAAGCAGCCACCATCCCGAAAGTCCCCAGAACAAATTCATAAGAGGGCCTGCGATTGCGATCAAACGATGTCCGGTCACTGTTGCAGTTTGATCGTCGTAGCCGAAGCTGCATGAAGATAGTGAGAGCGGCCGCCCTCCCAAAGCAACGCATGCCCCGCCATGCCCGATTCCCTCGTGCAGCATCGCGGTCAGACTGTAGGCAATGACGGCAATCGCTATCACCATCGTAAGGTCAGGCATCGCGACAAAGGTGATGCCCTCCTTTTCGGTTGTGGTCGTGCCTGTATTCATGGAGCGCTGAGGCGGAGCGCGGCTGTGATCAGGAGCGCATTTATGATGGTTAGGAGGCGATGTGTTTTCACGGTGTGCTTGTATCGGTGAGTAGATAGCTGCGAGTAAATGCGGGCGCGTGTCAGCGAGCGCTGCCGTCCTTTGCCCCGTCAGGCTTGGTTTCGCTCAGTGCTTTGAGGAAATCGATCATTCGCGTCGTGAGATCGAGCCGCGCGCGCTGGTTGCCCTCCGTCGTGCCGCCGGCCATGAAGTACTCGTTCATTGTGTGGCCCGCGTCGGGATACTTGAGGTGCTCGTAGGGGTGCTTGAATTCCTTTGCTTTGAGCCGGGCACAGATCGCGTCGCTCATTTTCTCGGACGGCCAAAGTTGATCCTCGTGACCGGACGCGAGCAGGATGGGGCCGTTGATCTTTTCCACCGGGATCGAGGCTTTCTCCACCGCCTCCGTCTGCTTCAGGGACTGCTCGTAGAACTTGCAAATCGCGCGCGGATCACCGGCGGCAAAGCCCGCGCTGTAGTCGTAAGGCACAAAGGGCACCGGTTTGCCGCCGAGGCTCCAGCTCGATTTCGGGGCGGGAGGCCACCATTGTTCCGGCAGGCCATCCCACACCACGGAGCTGGGAGCGAGCGCGATCACACCTTTCACTTCCGGCTTGCGGGAGGCGAGCAGCAAGGCCAGTTCGGCCCCCTTGGAGCCTCCGATGATCACGATGCCCGGATGCTCCATCTGGTCCTGGTGGTTCATCCACGCCATGGCCTTGTCGAAATACTCGAGCGGCACCATCTGCAACGTACGCGGCAATCCGCTCTCTTTGAAATAGGCCACAGCCAGGACGGGATAGCCTTGCTCAGCGATCAACTCGGGCAGATGCCGGCCAGGCCTGCCCCCTTCCGATCCTCCAAGGAAAAGGATGCCGGGCAGCTTCGGCGCGCCTTCCTTGTGATAGAGGTCGGCGATGAAGTTCTCGCCCTTGATTTCACTCTTGATGACTTGCGCTTGGACAGTGGAGGTGATCAAACCGGCGATGGCGGAGATGACAGGGAGATAGTGCTTCATGAAGTAGGTCGGCTTTGGTTGATTGGATTTGCGGAAAGGGCTCACGGTCTCGCCGCGCCCTCCTGAATCTGAGCCCGCAGCCGCGCGGCCTGCTCCTCCAGCGCTTGCAGCTTAGCTTGAAGTTTTTGCACTGCCGGGTGGGACGCATTCTTTTCCGACTGCTGTATGGACAGGTCAATCTGCGCCTCCTGCAAATCGGTGAGTGTCTTCTCCAACTGCTGCCGCACCACTTTCAATTCGATGGCGGACACCGGATCCGCCGCCGCAGACTTGTTTTTGGCATCAATGGCCGCCGCCGCCGCGCGGTCCTGCTGGTACTTGCCCGCCTCCTGGGCCATCTCCAGGCTGCCCATGGTCTTCTGCTTCTCCTGCCAGGCGTGGATGACCTTGCGCTCCTCCTCGCCGATCACATGCGAGCCGAGCTGCTCCTCGTGTATCATGATGCATGTGGTGCCTCCAGGGATCACGGTCCCGGGAATCCGCAGGCGCACGGACCACACATCGAACGTGGCCTCGTCATTCGGCTGGTAGCCGGTCAGCAGCTCAAGCTCGAATGGCTTGGGCAGTGTATGCGTTTCAAGAATCCTCCCCAGCGCCGCGAAGGTCTCATTTGTCACGCTCAGTTTCGAACGATCAATCATCGCCCAACGAATCGCCGCCACAACAGCCTCCACGGTAAGGGGGGCCTGGCCTGCAGCGGCGGCGAAACCATGGTAATAGCGCTTGTTGAAATCATTCACGGCCTGCTCCAGCGAAATGGAGTCATCGGGAGCTGGAGATGGGGATGGGGCCCCCGCGCTCGAATCCTTGACCTCCACCGTGACCGGCGCCGTTTCCAGATCGCCCTTCCAGACATGGGATTCCGGAGCGAAAGGCACATCCGCTCCCGGCAGGTGGATGCGAAAGCGCAGCGAGTAGCGGCCCGGCCCGGCCTTGGCAATGTAACTGGCGGAAGCCGGAGCCTTGTCAATCGGCAGGAAGCTCAAGCCAGCGCTCTCCAGCACCGCGATCTGGCCTTTGCTGAAGTAGCCGCTCTTCATCCCCGTCTTGATGTCGCGCCTGGCATTCACCACCTCGATCCGCTGGCCCCTCGCGTCCTCCATGATGCATTCGTCCGCCTGCCGGTACTGCGCGCCCTCGATGCCTATGCCAGTGTCGGACACATTGCGAATGTGGAAGCGTAGCTTGTACGGCTCGCCCGGGGTGACTTCGAGAGCGGCTTGCAAGCCCTTCGTTTCCGGACCGAAC
>CAINXC010000585.1 GCA_903854655.1 uncultured Verrucomicrobiota bacterium
CAAGGGTGATCGCGTAAACGCTTCACTCCAACCCGGGCCGCCAAGGCTGGCTGGCATATCGAGGCTCACCCAACTTTTTACGGTTTCCCAGGCCCGCCCATGAACTCGCTTCTCACCGACGCCGAAAGAATCGAACTCGCCGCCCTCTGCGGCGGCCTCGCGGACGATCGTCTCACGGTGTCCGAGAAAGAGCGGCTCAACACCTTGCTCAAGAACAGCGAGGAAGCGCGCCAGCTCTACATCCGTCATTCCGCCCTCTCCGCGAGCCTGTTCTCCTACGCCGCCGAAATGCAGTCGGAAGCACCGCCGATGCCGGTGAGGAAACTGCAGGTCATGCGCTTCGTCCAATGGGCCGCAGCCTTCCCCGCAGCCGCAGCAGTGGTCCTGATCGGTGCCTGGTGGCTGCACCGTGAGCCCGTGAATGATTCATCTTCCGGCCCCGCCGACACGAGGCTTGTGGCCTTGATGACCGGCACCAAGGACTGCGAATGGTCCGGCGCCCCCATGCAGGCCGGCTCCACGTTGCAGGCGGGCCAGAGGCTGGAACTGGCCAAGGGCTTTGCCGAAATCACCTTCGATTCCGGTGCCCAGGTGACCCTCAACGGTCCCGCCTCGCTGGTCGTGTCCTCCGCCTGGGATGCCTCTCTTGAAAGCGGCACCCTGCAAGCCAGCGTGCCGGCGGAAGCGGCGGGCTTCCGTGTCACCAATCCCTCCGTCGAAGTTGTGGACCAGGGCGCGGAATTCTCCATGATCGCCGATGCCTCCAGCGCCGAGGTGCTGGTGCTCAAGGGCCAGGTGGAGGCCGCCGCCCCGCGCGATGCGCGCACCGTCCTGCTGCGCGAACAGGAGTCACGCCGCTTCGCGCCCGAAGGCAACGGCGAGGTGCACGACAAGGCCCGCAAGTTCGCCCGTTTCGCCAAGGTCCTGACCCTTGACCGCCACCTCACAGTCGGCGGTTACGCCCACTGGGCCTTCGATCAAAGCGAAGGCGCCCTCTTGAAGGCCGAGGCCAAGGGCAAAAAAAAGAAGACTTCCCTCCACGCCCGCATGGTCACCAACGAGGACGCGGTGTCCGCAGCCACCCTCACCGACGGCCGCTGGGGCCGCGCCCTGAGCTTCGACGGCCGGCTCTACGCCAAAGCCACCGTGCCCGGCATCGCTTCGCCAGGGCTTGCCCGCACCCTCGCCTTCTGGGTGCGTGTGCCGCAGGATGCCCCGCTCAGCGGCGGCGGCGCCTCCATCCTGGGCTGGGGCGAGCACGCCCGCAAACATAGCGCCGTGACCACCCGCATCGGCTGGAACAAGTTCCCAGGGCAAGGCCCCGTCGGTGCCCTGCGCACCGACCTCGGGCACAGCGTCGCCATGGGGAGCACCAGCCTGCGCGACGGCCGCTGGCACCACGTCGCCATCATTCTCGTGCCCGATTTGAAAGGCTTCCTCCAGGCCAAGCAATACGTCGATGGCCGCCTCGAAGGCAGCACCGCCAAGAGCTTCGCCAGCCACTCCCCCGGCGAAGGCCAGTCCTCCGACACTGCCGACACCCTCTGGCTCGGCCGCAGCCCGGGCGACAGGAACAAGGAGGGCTTCTTCAAGGGGGCCATGGATGAGCTCTTCGTCATCGACCGCGCCCTCTCCCCTGCTGAAATCGTGCGCCTCATGCGCGAGAATCAAGCCCCTGAGACTTCGCTGGCGGAGGTGTTTTGAAGTGCGGAAAGTAGCCATCACGCTCCGCCGTGATGAGCCCTGTGCAGGGCAAGTC
>CAINXC010000586.1 GCA_903854655.1 uncultured Verrucomicrobiota bacterium
CGACCCAACCCCAGCCGGGATCCTTTTGCAGTTCGCGTTCTATCTCGTCCCATTTTCCTCCCGCTCCTTCCTACAAAGCATACGCCTTTGTTCGCACCGTTGGATTCCTCGCGTCGGCGCGCATCGATCGCACCGTCCAAGTCCCTCCCTTCTCCTCTGCCTTCTCTTGTTCCCCATACGCGGTCCCACCCCAACTCTCTGCCCTCACTCGCTCCCTCGCTCTTTCCTGCCCTTTCCTGCCCTGCGCCCTGTGCTTTCAGCCTCGCTGTCTCCACTTCAGCACGCGGAGTGTGTGCGCGCCGCGACGGCGGATCGAACGGTGGGCATGGCGCTGCATCGCATGCGCGCGGCCGCACCGCCGCTCCAAGGCGGACCTCCCCCCGCACCGCGCATCCAGCCCGAGCCGCGCGTCCAGCTCGAGGTCGCGCCGGACGCGGTGCTGACGGGGTCGGTGGAAGCGAGCCCTGCGCCCGCGGCGCGCAGCGGCGGCGTCGCGACGGTGGTCGTCCGCGGCGGCGCCTTCCTGCTGCATGCCGTCCTGCCATTGAGCATGGCCGTCGTGCTGGGCGTCGTGACGGGGCTGCTCCCGCGGGCGCTGCCGTGGCCGCTGGTGGCGTGGGCGGTGGCGGAGGTGGTCTTTTACGTCTACTTTCGGTGGCGGCATGCCCATGCGCAGCGCGCCGTGCCGGTGCGGTCCGGGATGGGGACGCTGGAGCGGCGTGCGCTGCTGCAGCGGTGCATCGGCGTGATCGACGACGGCGGCGCCTTTCTGAGCGGGTGGTTCCAGGGCCATCCCGCGAGCGACATCCCGTTCGGAAACGCGCAGCGGTGGCTGGCGTGGGCCTTCTTCGAGGACGACTGGGATGCGCTGTCGCCCGCAGACATGGCCGAGGTCGACACCCTCCTCCACCACTTTGAGCAGCACGCTGGCATCGTGCTCCGCCCGGGGTACAACCCCGAGCTCAAACCGATTCGCCTCACCCTTGACGATGTCCACGCCGTCCACAAGCCGGCGCTCTACTACGCCGCGCTCAGCCTCGCGCACGCAGCCTTTGTCCTCTGGATGCGCGCCCACGGCGCCCAGCGCGGCACCGCCGGCCTCCTCACCTACTGGCACTTTCAGCCCCACGGCGCCCCGTCGTCCACCTCTGCCAATGCCAACGCTGCCAACGCCGTCCCCATCGTCTTCTTCCACGGGATGGGCGTCGGCCCGGCCGTCTACGTGCAGCTCATCGTGCAGCTCCTGCGCCTCCACGTCCCGCTCTACATTGTGGAGCTTCCGCACATTTCGTCAGCCCTCAGCGACGTTGTCCCGGCGCGCGCCGACATCCTGGACGGCACCGCCGCCATGCTGCACGCGCATGGCCACGGCCGCGCCGTCTTCCTCGGCCACAGCATGGGCACCGGTACGGGGATCCGGACAGGGTTGCGGGCAGGCGGGATCCGGAGAGGGCTGCGGGCAGGCGGGATCAGGAGAGGGCTGCGGGCAGGCGGGATCCGAGATTCGGACAGGGTTGCGGGCAGGCAGGATCCGGGCAGGGTTGTGGGGCAGCAGATGCGACATCTGGACAGCGGACGAAGGAGCCCAGCAGTCAACCCGCGCAGCGGACTAGCTGGGAAAGTGGCCCATACACAAGGCGGTCATGAAAGGGGTCGTGCGGATGCCCGCCCCTGATTCGTTCTAATCCGCGACCCCAGGCCCGTCCTAATCCCCGTCCTAATCCCCATCCTAATCCCCGGCCTAATCCCCAGCCCGATGCCCGTCC
>CAINXC010000587.1 GCA_903854655.1 uncultured Verrucomicrobiota bacterium
GAGATCATTGGGGGACGGTTTTACAGGTGACTCGAGTGCAGAGAGTGGTCAGTCGGCGGGTTGTTGCAGCAGCGGCTCCAGGCGGCGCAGCATCTCGCGCTGCTGCATGCGCCGCACGCAGCGGTCGATCCAGGTGGTGAGGCCCAGCAGCGAGATCAGCACCAGGATCAAAAAGGGAAGGGCCAGCGGCGAGCTGGCGCCGAAGGCACCGACGAGCTTGAACAAAAGCAGGACCAGGGCGGCGCCGACCAGGCTGTTGGCAAGCCCGAGCGCAAAGGGCCACCCGCGTTGCGACGCCAGGAAGGCGGTCGTGAGCTCCGCCTCCAGGCGCTCTGGAGGCACGCCGGTGAAGGGCGCCAGCCCGCCATCGAGGAGCACCCGCGCATCCCGCAGCACATTCTTTTGGGAGAGCCGGAACAGGAAGGACAGGACGGCAATGAAGGCAAGCACGCCAGCGGTCACGTGCCATTGATCAAGGATCACATCGAGGACGCTTCGGGCGGTTATGGTCTGGAGGGGCGGCGGAGTCATAAGCCCTTCGGGAAATCGGTGAACTCGCGGCGCTTCCAGATCAGCCAGGCGAGCCAGAGGATGCCGACAATGGGAAGCGCGGGCGAGCCGACGAGGCCGAGCACCGCCGCCACCACGAGCCAGGCCCAGCGCCAGGAGGGGCTGAAGCGGCGCTTCCAGAGGGCCTCGGTGAGAATGAGCATGACGATGAGCCACACGCTTGCGCAAAGGAGGGCGTCAGTGATGCCCACCACCGCCAACTCGCCGGTTTTCCGGGCCGCCTCGCCCAGGGCCGTGGGGGGTGGCGGGCCGCCGTGGAAGAGGTCGTAGAGCGGCGCGATGCTGGCGAGGGCGAGGCACAGCCCGAGGGGAATGACGACCCACCAGGCCCCGGGGAACCACCAGGAGGCCGCAGGTTCGGCCTCGGGCGCTTCCGGCTCCGGCGCGGCGGGCGGGGGAGGGAAGGCCGTCACCGGTTTCTCCAGCGGCTGGTCGAGCGAGGGCGGCGGCGGCAAGGGTTGCACGGGCTGCTTATAGCATCGGCGCGGGGCAAGGCGAGGAAAAAGCGCAGGGGAGGGGTGTTGTCTCACACGGAGGCGCAAAGACACGAAGGTTTCTGAGGGGGGCAGGTTTCGGAGCCTTGGTGGCACTCCAGGCATTGCGGGGTCGGTTGGAGTCAAGCCTTCAGGCGATCACCCTCTGGCGGCCGCCGACGACGCCCTCGGGAGCGGACAAGGCACGGCCACGCTCCGGGGTGATCGCGTAAACGCTTGACTCCAACGTTGCCCTGACGAGCCACGGGACGAAATACAGGTGGTGACGCTGTATCCAGGGTGAGGGCGCCGCGCGGGCTCGTGCCGCAGGGATGGGGTGCTCACACAAAGGCACAAAGGCACAAAGGCACGAAGGCACGAAGGCACGAAGGCACGAAGGCACGAAGATTCCGGAGCCTGGCGCTCAGGAACCTTCGTGTTCTGGTGCCTTCGAATGAGACAGAATGACAAGCCGTGCGATGACGCCGGCAAGCCTGTCGCCGGGGAAATCAGCGACCCACAGCACCAGCAGCACCGCGAAGGCCTGGCAGGGCGGCGACGGATCGCCGTTCCACATTGGCAGCACGAGGGCGCCGAGCAGCAGGGCGAGCAGGCACCCGGCATAAGCGAGGGCGGTGACGATGAAGGCGCGGCCCTCCACGCCCGCGTTCGCTCCCGCCTTGCCCGAACGCCCGGCGGCGCGGCACACGGCCAGCGCAGTCAGGGCCAGGCCCAGGGCGGTGAGCAGCCTGCCGCAGGCGCGCAGCGTGGCGAGCGCGCGGGTGGCCAGGGGCGGCGGTGGCGCGGTTTTGCCCTCGGTGTTGTTATTGCTGGCGGTGGCAGGGTTCATCGGTGAAAGAAGAGTTGATGGCTCAGCCCGGCCAGGATCATAAGCGCGAACGCACACTGCACCATCACCGTGAGCCAGAACATGAGCGGCTGCTTGGAGCGGCGGTACGTCACTCCGTGGGCGTTCGCCCGGCCGCTGCGCAGGGCGCGCACGCCATTCCAGGCCAGCCAGGCCGCGAGCCCGCCCATGACGACCACTAAAAACAGAAGCCGGAGCACGTGCATCACCATGGGCGTGGGGTTCATGGGCGGGGGGAGAGCTGATGGCTCAGCGCGACCAGGATGAAAAGCGCGAACAAGCACTGCGCCCCGATCGCGCACCAGAACTGGAGCGGCTGCTCGCAGCGCCGCAGCTTCGTGCCGCGACCGCCCGCCTGGCCGGTGTACAGGGCGCGCAGCACATCCCAGGCGCACCAGGCGATCAACCCGATGAAGCCGACCACCGAAACCTGACGCTGGGATTCGTCCACCGCCACGGGCGTGCCGGTCGGCGCAGGGTAGTGGTGGTGGAGCAGATGGATGCCGGGCTCCTGGTGAAAGATGAGCTGCTGGCACAGCATGGCCAGGAACAAAAGCATGAGCAATCCCTGCGCCACCATCATGAGCCAGAACAGGCGCGGCTGCTCCGCGCGGCGGTACGTCGCCTTGGGGCCCTGCACCTGGCCGCTGCACAGGCCGCGCACTATGTTCCAGGCCAGCACGAGGGCGAGCCCGCCCATGAAGACCACAGAAAACAGAAGCCAGACCCAGGGCATCACCATGGGCGTGCGAAGCGGCGTGGGGTTGTGGCGGTGATGGCGGCGTTCATCATTGCATGGGCGAGCAGGTGCATAAGGAACGCCCGGCGGCCTCCCTGGGTGCACGAATTGCGCCCCCCTTTCCTATCTTATCCGCCGCCGCAGGGGAAGAAGATTAGTCTGGGCCCGCCCTTAGCCGGGGTAAGGCGTTCGATAGGATATGAGACGCTGCCGGTCTGTTCAGTTCAGGGGGGAGGATGGAAATGAAAAGCGCGCAGCGCCTGGCCCAAAGTGGCAACCGTCGCCCTCGACGGGGTTCAAAAAACAAAAGCGCGCAGCGCCTTGCCTGGGTCCCAGGGCTTGGGTGGAGCACGGGGGGCAGAGCTTGGCGCTACGCGCGGTCTTTATCGATTCACGTCGGGGGCGACGTGAGCCACATTGTTCTGAGCCACATTGCAGGGGGCGTGCCCAAAGTGGCAACCGTCGCCCTCGACGGGGTTCAAAAAACAAAAGCGCGCAGCGCCTTGCCTGGCTCTCTGGGCTTGGGTGGAGCACGGGGGGCAGAGCTTGGCGCTACGCGCGGTCTTTATCGATTCACGTCGGGGGCGACGTGAGCCACATTGTTCTGAGCCACATTGTGTGACCCGCTTTGCAGCCCTGGCTTACTTCACCACCATCACGCCCCTCATGCCGGCCATGCAGTGGGCGGGGAAGGAGCAGAGGAAGGCATAGGTGCCGGCCTTCGCGGGCACGGTGAAGGTGGTGCTGCCGGTTTCCTTCGGGCCGAGCTGCGGGATCGAGGCGAGCACCTTGCCGGCGAGCTTCTTGGGCTCGTAGCCCTCGGCCTTGTCGGTGATCGCGGCGTTGGCATAGGAGGTGGGGTCCTCGCCGGCCCTGAGCACGACCAGGTTGTGGCCCATCACGTCCTTGGGCTGCATGCCCTCGCTCTTCAGCTTGATGGTGACCTTCTGGCCGGGGTGCGCCTCGAATTTGGTGACGCTGTATTTCATCGTGTCATACGCGATCATGTTGACGACGAGCGGCGCCTCGGCCAGAAGGCGGGCGGCGGGGCAGGCGAGGGCGATGGCGGCGATGGCGCATGACAGGGTGAGAGACTTGGTTTTCATAGAATTAGGGGGTGATGATGGATGGACGATGATTGATGAGGGATGATTGATGAGGGATGGATGACTGATCCTTGAGGTTAGAAGGCGAACCAGGCTTCGAGGTAGAGGGTGTTGTTGTCCCAGGCGTTGCGGCCGGAGCCGTCGTAGTTGCGGCGGCCGCCGTTGAAGCGGTCGTACA